>NZ_JADGRI010000197.1 GCF_017881085.1 Bradyrhizobium sp. | reverse complement strand
ATCCTGTCCGACGGCATCGCGCTCGGCCATGTGGTGCTGCACGAACCGCGCGTCGTCATCACCAATTACATCGCCGAAGACCTGCCGAAGGAAATCAAGCGGCTCGACGCGGCGCTGGCAAAACTGCGCGCCGACCTCGACCGCATGCTGGAGCGCGGCGATGTCGCCGATGGCGGCGAGCACCGCGACGTGCTGGAAGCCTACCGGATGTTTGCCAATGACCACGGCTGGTCGCACAAGCTGCACGAGGCGGTCGCCACCGGCCTCACCGCGGAAGCCGCCGTCGAGCGCGTGCAGTCGGACACCCGCGCCCGCATGCTGCGCTCGACCGATCCCTATTTGCGCGACCGCCTGCACGACCTCGAGGATCTCGGCCATCGCCTGATGCGGCAGCTGGTCGGACAGGATCACGCGCCGTCGCGCGAACAGCTACCCGACAATGCCATCCTGATCGCGCGCGCGATGGGACCCGCGGCGCTGCTCGACTACGATCGCAAGCGCCTGCGCGGACTGGTGCTTGAGGAGGGCACCGCCAATTCGCACGTTTCCATCGTAGCGCGCGCGCTCGGCATCCCCGCGGTCGGAGAAATAGCGAACGCACCGGGCATTGCCGATCCCGGCGACGCCATCATCGTCGACGGCACCTCCGGCGAGATTTACATCCGCCCGTCGGCGGAGATCGAATCGGCCTATGCGGAGCGGGTGCGGTTCCGCGCCCGGCGGCAGGCGCAATATTCGGCGCTGCGCGACAAGCCCTGCGTGACCAAGGACGGCCAGCCGATCGAATTGATGATCAATGCCGGCCTCACCATCGATCTGCCGCATATCGACGACACCGGCAGCGCCGGCATCGGCCTGTTCCGCACCGAGCTGCAATTCATGGTGGGCCAGAGCCTGCCGCGCTCGAGCGATCAGCTCGCGCTGTACCGCACGGTGCTGGACGCCGCGGGCCCCAAGCCGGTGACGTTCCGCACCCTGGACATCGGCGGCGACAAGGCGCTGCCCTATATGGAGACCGTGATCGAGGAAAATCCGGCGCTCGGCTGGCGCGCGATCCGGCTCGGGCTCGACCGGCCCGGGCTGTTGCGCGGCCAGATCCGCGCGCTGCTGCGCGCCGGGGGCGGCCGTTCACTGCGCATCATGTTCCCGATGATCACCGAAGTCGCCGAATTCGATGCCGCCAAGGCGATCGTCGAGCGCGAATTGACATATCTGCGCCAGCACGGCCATGCGCTACCGGAGCGCATCGACGTCGGCACCATGGTGGAAGTACCGGCGCTGCTCTATCAGCTCGACGAGCTCCTGAAAAAGGTCGACTTCGTCTCGGTCGGCTCAAACGACCTGTTCCAGTTTCTGTTCGCGGTCGACCGCGGCAATGCCAAGGTCTCCGAGCGGTTTGACACCATGTCGGCGCCGATCCTGCGGGCGTTGCGCGACATCGTGCGCAAGGCCAATGCAGCGAAGAAATCCGCGTCGCTGTGCGGCGAGATGGCGTCAAAGCCGATCGGGGCGCTGGCGCTGATCGCGCTCGGCTACCGCTCGCTGTCGATGTCGGCGACCGGGCATGGCCCGGTCAAGGCGATGATTCTCGACCTCGACGCCAGCAAAGCCGAAGCGATGATGACGCCGCTGCTCGATGCGCCGTCCGGCAGCGTGTCGATCCGGCAGAAGCTGACGGAATTCGCCGAAGCCGAGGGACTGTCGTTGTAGCGAGGCTGACGCCCGCACAATGCCTCTATTTCGCAATTCGAGACGTACCAATGTCAATGCTCCCCGAAGCCAAACTCGATATCCTGCTGGCGCACCATGCCTCGCTCGAGGCGCAGTTGCTGGCCCAGATGAGTTCGGAAAACTACGTGCGGATCACCCGCGAACTGGCCGAGCTCAACCCGCTGATCGGCGCGGTCAAGGCGTACCGCGCCACTGAGAAGGAAATCGCCGAAACCGAGGCGCTGATCGCCGATCCCTCGACCGATTCGGAAATGCGCGCCATGGCCGAGGCCGAGCGCGAAACGCTAGCCACCCGCAGCCTCGAACTGGCACAGCAGATTCGCGTGGCGCTGCTGCCCAAGGATGCCATGGACGATCGCAACGTGGTGCTGGAAATCCGCGCCGGCACCGGCGGCGACGAGGCCTCGCTGTTCGCCGGCGACCTGTTCCGGATGTATGAGCGTTTTGCGGCCCTGCAGGGCTGGAAGGTCGAGGTGATCTCCGCCAGCGAAGGAACCATGGGCGGCTACAAGGAAATCATCGCCGAGGTGAAAGGCCGCGGCGCTTTCGCCAAATTGAAATTCGAATCCGGCGTGCACCGGGTGCAGCGCGTGCCCGACACCGAGACGCAAGGGCGCATTCACACGTCGGCGGCGACGGTTGCCGTGCTGCCGGAGGTCGAGGATGTCGACGTCGACATCAAGCAGGATGACTTGCGGATCGAAACCATGCGCGCGCAGGGCGCCGGCGGCCAGCACGTCAACAAGACCGAATCCGCCATCCGCATCACCCATATTCCGACCGGGATCGTGGTGATGATGCAGGACAGCCGCTCGCAGCATAAGAACCGCGCCTCGGCGATGAACATTTTGCGCTCGCGCATTTATGACGCCGAGCAGCAGCGCATCGACGCGGTGCGGTCGGCGGATCGCCGCGAGAAGGTCGGCTCCGGCGATCGCTCCGAGCGCATCCGCACCTACAATTTCCCGCAAGGTCGCGTCACCGATCACCGCATCAACCTGACGCTCTATAAACTGCCGCAGGTGATGGCGGGGGAAGCCTTGGGCGAACTGGTCGACGCGCTGACCACCGAACACCAGGCCGCGCAGCTTGCCGCCCAGGGCGCGGCGGCGTGAGAAAAAGCCGCGCCGCGGCGTAAGAGAACAACAACGCGTCGTCCCTGCCAAGCAAGGACAACGCCAAGGTTGCTGTGATGCCTCGCAACGACGCCGGGCGACCGCTCCCTCACCGGACAAACTGTCGAAATCGCATGGCCTGTACCGAGGGATTCAGCGCTTCTAGCTTATCCGGAGCAAGGTCTTGTTTTTGGCTCAATCGCAGACGCGAACGTTGCGCACTACACGTTCTCCCCAAGGGGTAATCGTGACGCGCCGTTGAATATAACAGTCGGGCGCGTAGTAAGGACCGGGCGCGACAACAATACCGCCACCATAATATCCATTGTGGCGATGATGATGATGATGATGATGGTGATGGTGATGGTGATGGTGGGGATAGTAGAATTGTGCGAGCTGTAACGAGGGCTTCGGCTGCCGTGCCCTGGCCAGATCGTCTGCAAGGAGAGCCTCCATCGCATTCGGAATCGGCTCCAGCAGGTCCGCATAGGATTGTGGCGAACTGGAAGGGGACGGCGCCGCATGTGCGACGTTCCAGGCTAGCAGCCCGGTCGCGCTGCCATAAGAGGAAGGCTAGATGATTCTTCATTATGGTACTCCATTGAGCTCGATCGTAAGTCGGACGGCTCTGCAATTGTCCCGCATCAGCATTCTACATTGTTCCCCAGACCGGGGGCCAGCGGATTTCCCGGCCGAGTGACGCGCGATCGAATACGGAATCCTTTTCGTCTCTCAATATCTTTCCTTATCTTTCTTTCGAGTCCTGCCCTTTTTGTGGCAGAGAAATGAAGCAAGCGCCGCATGATCGACTCATTCGCCGGACGGACTGTCGAAATGGCGCGCCGCGCGCTGTCGACGCATTTTGGAAACGGATCAATCGAATCCGCCGAACTCGACGCACGAATTCTGGTCGGCGCGGCGCTAGGTCTCGATCTCACAGGTATGATCGCGGCGGCGAACCGGCATCTCACGTCCGAGGAAGCGGCGCGTCTCGAGAATTTCGCGCGCCGCCGGCTTGACGGCGAGCCGGTCGCACGAATCCTCGGAACCCGGGAATTCTGGGGACTGCCGCTAAAACTTTCGGCCGCGACGCTGGTGCCGAGGCCCGACACTGAAACCGTGGTCGAGCTGGCGCTCGAAATGCTGCGCGCGGCGCCACGTCCGCACCAACCGCTGCGCATCGCCGACATCGGTACCGGTTCAGGGGCAATTCTGCTGGCACTGCTGTCCGAATTGCCCGATGCGTTTGGCGTCGGCACCGACATCAGCGAGGATGCGTTACAAACAGCACGCAGCAACGCTGTTGGTCTCAAGCTGGTCGATCGCACCGGCTTCGTCGCCTGCGACTACGCGGCGGCTCTGTCCGGACCGTTCGGCCTGATCGTCTCCAATCCGCCCTATATCCGCTCGGCGGAAATCGCCGGCCTCGCAACCGAGGTCAGCGGCCACGATCCGCACGCTGCGCTGGACGGCGGCATGGACGGACTGGACGCCTATCGCGCCCTTATCCCGCAAGCCGCAAGGTTGCTTGCACCCGCAGGCGTGCTGGTGGTGGAGGTGGGACAGGGCCAAAGCGCGGACATAGAAGGTTTCATGACGGCCTCAGGGTTAACGCTTCCTGTGCCTGCAAAGGCCGATCTGGCCGGCATCCGCCGGGCCGTGGTGGGCCGGCAACTGCCCCCATAAAGCCCGATTGGAAGGCAAAAAACCACTTGGAATATTCCCCGGGAGCGACTACGTTCCGCTCACAACATCGGTCCAGGGTTGGCCCCCGTAGATGCCCCGCAGGGTATTGCGGGTGGAGGCCAGAGTTCTCAAAGCGAGAGCCCGCCCCGAGTGAAAGGTTCCAAAACGCAGGTCTAATCAAGCGCGATGGCTTAATAGAGCTGCGCTGCTTGCGACCGCAAAGCGAACGAAAGCCTGATATTGCGCTTGAAAACTCACGCGAGAAACCTTTGCTTGTTTTGGCAGGCGGAATGACTTGATGCAGCCCGCGGTATTCGCTGGACTGTTGGGGAGCGCGTCTTTGTTGACCGCGACGTACTGTAACTTCTGCGTGGAATTGAATTGCGCTGCGAATCGGTGTGCGTGAGCGTACCGGACGAAGCGACCATGGCGACGACCATCCAGGACGGATAACCGAATAACTTCGAATAACTTCAAGGCTATTAACTCAAGGCTGGTAACTTCAGGGCTGGAATAAAGGCGAGATATGAGAAACGGTCAGAACAACAAGCGGATGCGTAACCGGAATAATAACAGCAACAACAGGAATGATGGCGGCCGGCGCGGCCAGAACCCGATGACCCGCGTATTCGAGTCCAACGGGCCCGACATCAAGATCCGCGGCACCGCATCTCATGTTGCCGAAAAATACGTGCAGCTGGCGCGCGATGCGCGCTCTTCCGGCGATCCGGTCGCGGCCGAAAACTACTATCAGCATGCCGAACATTATTTCCGCCTGATCGCCGCGGCCCAGGAGCAGTTCCGCCAGAACCTGCCGCAGCCGCGCACCGATAATGAAATGGCCTCGGAGGATGGCGACGACGAGGGCGAGAGCTTTTCGCACTTCGGACAGGAGCCCGGTTTCGTGCCGGTGCAGCCGCAGCCGTTCGTGCCGCGCGACAACAATCCGCGCGAGCAGCGCGACGGCCAGCCCTACCAGCCGCGCGAGCAGCAGCATCAGCCGCGCGAACATCGTCCGCAGCCGCAGTTTCAGCCACAGCCGCAGCCCCAGCCCCAACCGGTAATTCCGGACGCCAGCGTCGACCGGCTGCCGTCGTTCATCACCGGACCGCAGCCGCAGATCAGCGGCGGCCCGGCCGGCTTCGAGGGCGGCGAACGCGAACGTTTTCCCCGCCGCCGCCGCAGGCCGCACGGTCCGCGCCCCGACGGCATGGCCGCGCCGGTGGCAACGCCGGGCGACGATTTCAATCCGGGGAACGAGTAACGAGGCTGGCGCTGGGTGGGCAAGGGCGTTCGTGCACCGTGCCCATCAAATCCAGAAACTCAGAATCCAGCGGAGATGGTGGGCACGCTTTTGCTTTGCCCACCCCTGCCAATTACGCGCCGTCATCCCGCTGCAGCGATGACGGCACCAGCACCGGTTCGAGCGCCGGGATCAGCCGCGTGCGTTCGCGGTGCGCGGGGATCGCGCGGTAGACCTGCTTGGTTGCTTCCACGATATGAACGCCGGCGAACGGCAGTGACAGCGCCGCGCCGACCCGCTCCCACGCCATCGCCGAGCGCAGGAACCAGCCGCCGGCCACCGGAGGCATGAACAACGCCTCGCCCCACCCCGTCGGCGTGAACCAGGTCTGCCGCAGCAATTGCGTGATCTGCGAGCGCGAATAGGGCCGGCCGTGGCCGAACGGCGTGTTGTCGGTACGCGTCCACACCCCGCGCCGGTTGGGAATGATTGCCATCATGCGGCCGGACGGCGCCAGCACCCGCCAGACCTCGCGCAGCAAGCCTTCCGGATCGTCGGACATCTCCAGCGCGTGAACCAGGAGGATGCGATCGACGGACGCGTCAGGCAGCGGTAGCGAAAATTCATCGACCAGGGCGGCGAGCGTCGGCCGCGCTGTCGGCCATTTCAGCACGCCCTGCGCCGCCGGCATGAAGGCGATGCAGCGCTCTGAGTCCTCGCGAAACAGGCCGAGATAGGGCGTGGGATAACCGATGCCGAGCACCCGCTGGCCCTGCGCATCCGGCCAGCGCGCATGAATGCCGCGATTGATGAGCCGCCGCGCCACGATGCCGAGGCGCTGCGAATAGAAATCGCGGAGGTCGATGACATCGATGATCATGAAGCTAATGTAACACGACGCCCCGCCGCCGGGGACGCGGAATATTGCATTGCCGTTGGAGCGTTAACGCCATATTTCATGCCTATATGGGCGCTGACCGGCGTCACCGCCTCACCCAATCGACGGAGATATCATGGCTGCCGAGATTCGCCTGTTCCCCTGCCTCACCGACAATTTCGGCTATCTGATTCACGATCCCGATACCAAGGCGACCGCCTCGATCGATGCGCCGGAAGCCGCGCCCATCCTCAAGGCGCTGGAGCGCGAGGGCTGGACCCTGACCGATATCCTCATCACCCATCATCATCACGACCATGTCGGCGGCGTCGCCGAGCTGAAGCAGAAATACGGCTGCCGGGTGGTCGCGCCCCACGACAAATCCACCAAGATCGCCAACGCCGATCTGCGCGTCGGCCAGGGCGATATCGTAAAGGTGGGCGCTCTGTTGGGCCGCGTGCTGGAAACCCCAGGCCATACCCTCGACCACGTCAGCTATGTCTTCGATAACGACAAGGCGCTGTTCGCCGCCGATACGCTGTTCTCGATCGGCTGCGGGCGGGTGTTCGAGGGCGATTACCCGATGATGTGGGGTTCGCTGCTCAAGCTGCGAGCGCTGCCCGACGATTTCAAGCTCTATTGCGGCCACGAATACACCGCGGCCAATATCAAATTCGCGCTGACGATCGAGCCGGACAATGCAGCGCTGAAAGCGCGCGCGGAGGAAGTGACCCGGCTGCGGGCGGCGAACAAGCCGACGATTCCGACCCTGCTTGGCGAGGAAAAAAAGGCAAACGTGTTCCTGCGCGCCGACGAGCCGTCGGTCGCGGCCGGCGTGAGGATGAAGGGCCGCGGCGCCGCCGAGGTATTCGGCGAGTTGCGCGAACGCAAGAACAAATCCTGAGGGGCCAATCCCGATGGCTGAGGTGCTGACCGCCGCCGGCATCATTGCGCGGCTTGCGCTGCAGCCGCACCCGGAAGGCGGGCATTATCGCGAGGCCTTTCGCGATTCCCGCACCGATGCCGATGGACGCGCGCGCTCCACCGCGATCTATTTCCTGCTGGCGCGCGGCGAGCGCTCGCACTGGCATCGCATCGACGCGGTGGAGATCTGGCATTATTACGCTGGAAGCGCGCTTACCCTGCACGTCGCCGATGAGGACGGCCGGCACAGCATCAGGCTCGGTCCCGATCTCGCAGCCGGTGAAGTGCCGCAGGCGGTCGTGCCCGCGCAGGCCTGGCAGGCGGCCGAGTCCACCGGCGACTGGACGCTGGTCGGATGCACGGTGGCGCCTGGATTCGATTTTGCCGCCTTCGAATTAGCCAAGCCCGATTGGTTCCCCGGCGGCTGAAAAACGCATTCGGGAATCGGGTGGGATGAGCGCGCGAACCCGTTAGGTTGAGCTTCACACAGGAAAACTGTCATGCTCAACACAATCGATATCACCGATATAGCGCGCTCCCAGATTATCGAACCGGCAATTCTGTATTTCGGGACACCGGTGGTGCTGATCGGCTCGAGCAACGAGGACGGCTCACCCAATCTCGCGCCGATGTCCTCGGCATGGTGGGTCGGCTGGCGCTGCATGCTTGGATTAGCGAGCAACTCCAAGTCTACCGAAAACATGATTCGCACAGGCGAGTGCGTGCTCAATCTTCCTTCCGCGGAGCTCGTCGACGCCGTCAACAAACTCGCGCGCACCACCGGTTCGGACCCCGTACCTGCCGGCAAGATCAATCGAGGCTACCGACACGAGAAGAACAAGTTTGAGATCAGCGGCCTGACGGCGCTGCGCGGCGAAACCGTCGCCGCCCCTCGCGCCGCAGAATGCCCGGTGCAGATCGAGGCAAAGGTCGCGCAGGTCCACAAGATGGCCCAGGAAGACGAGGTCTGGCGCGGCAATCTCGTGGCGATCGAGGTCAAGATCACCCGCGTGCATGCGCGTCCGGGAATCCTGATGGATGGCCAACCCGACCGCATCGATCCCGACAAATGGCGGCCGCTGATCATGAGTTTCCAGCAGTTTTACGGGCTGACCCCGCACAAGCTGCAACACTCCGAGCTCGGACAAATTCCGGAGAGCGCCTACAGACCGCCGGGCTGGCGGCCGGCGGTTTGACCTGACACGTGACGAGCGCGCTTCAGCGCTTCCGGAACATGTCCCTCGCCGCGATCAGGCCGCCGCCGGCGATCAGCACGGCGGCGATCGCGATATTCGCGCTCGGTCTGGCAAAGCCGGCCAGAATCAGGAACGAGGTCGAGAGCAGCGGCGTCGCGTAGGACGCGGCTCCGAGCACGCGGATGTCGCCGCGCTTCATGCCGACATCCCAGGCATAAAATGCGGCGCCGACCGGGCCGACTCCGAGCGCGGTGATCGACAGCCACTGCGTCATCGTGTCGGGCCATACCGTGTCTTCGACCAGGCCATGCACGGCTGCGGCCAGCAGCGCGGTCGCCGCGCAAAAGCCCGCCACCGCATCGGTCGGTACAGCCTTGAGCTTGCGCGACATCACCGAATAGGCAGCCCATACGAAGGCTGCGATGAATGCCGCAATCAGTCCGGGCATCTGGCCGGGCGCGAAGTCGCCGAGACTGTTGCCGGCAAACAGCAGCACCGTGCCGGCCAGACCAAGCAGCGCACCGACGACATGGTGCGGCGCCAACCGCTCGCCCGGCAATAGCGACGAGAACAGCACGATCAACAGCGGCCAGAGATAATTGAGCAATCCCGCTTCGGCTGGCGGCGCGAAGCGCAGCGCGAGAAAATACAGGGCGTGATAGCCGAACAGACCGCCGACGCCGACGATCCACGCCAGCGGCGGCTGCCGCAAGGCGCGAAGCGCATCGGGCCGCCCGATCCAGGTCAGGCACCCCACCAGCGCGCCGATCGCAAAGGTCATCGCCGCGAGCTGAAAGGCGGGAATTTTTCCGGTCGCCACCGTCAGCGCCGCCAGCAGCGACCACATCAGGATCGCGGTCAGTCCGATCAGCGTGGCGGTGCGGGAGGTCATTGATCCGTCATTGCGAGCCAACGGGTCGGCGCGACGCGCCGCCCGATGACAGGCTCCGCGAAGCAATCCATCTATCGGATATCACGAAACTGGATTTCTTCGTCGCTTGCGCTCCCTTGCGCAAAAGCTTCGCGTTTGTCGCAGGCAATGACGGAATGAACAATCACACCATATACTGCCCGCCATTGATCGTCAGCGTAGAGCCGGTGATGGCGCCGGCTTCGTCGGCGGCGAGGAATACCACGGCGCGCGCGATTTCGTCGGGCTCGCCAAGGCGACCGACCGGAATCAGCGGCAGGATGCTCTTTTCCAGCACCTCCTTCGGCACCGCCTGCACCATCTCGGTGTTGATATAGCCCGGGCAGATCGCGTTCACGGTGATGCCGCCCTTGGCATTCTCCAGGGCGAGCGCCTTGGTGAAGCCGATGTCGCCGGCCTTGGCCGCCGAATAATTGACCTGGCCGAACTGGCCCTTCTGGCCGTTGATCGAGGAGATGTTGATGACGCGGCCGAA
>NZ_JADGRI010000425.1 GCF_017881085.1 Bradyrhizobium sp. | reverse complement strand
TTAACCGTTTCTAAATGTGCACACCGAACTGTGGCAGGAGTTGCGCTTACACCGCGCTTTCGCGCCGCGCTTGGGCGCTGGCTCGGGATGCCCGTGGATGGCACATTTAGGACATGCCGAGCGGTGCCGCCAATGTCCGCTCTCGGGGGAAAGCGGAAAACATCTACCCGCAGTGAGTATTTCCGGGTTTGACCCACAACGGAAGTCGCCGCGGATCAACACTTGTACCGAGCTATGTGTCGAGATCCGGTTTTATGTGGACAGAAATGGGTTGTCGGGCTCAGCACACGTTGGCAGACTGGAGCTGGTCGCCATTGCTGGGGAGCATGCGCATGTCACGCCGCGGCGAAATCGAACCGTCGTCAGCTGTGAAAACACCTGAACCCTTCGCGGAGGAGCGCGCGTCACGCCGCCGCAAAATCATCAACAAGATTATGAACGTGATTGTAGTGGTTGGGGTCGCTATCGATCTGTTCTTCGCTATCCTCTACTCCGTGCTCGACACCCGAGCCTACGCTATCGCTATCGGCGTGAACCTCGCGACTGCGGCCCTGTGGGCCATGACACCCTTATTCCACCGCTGGCCGGGCCCATTCGCAGGTGTCTGGTTTCTTGGCGTATTTATAGCGGCAATGCTGAGCTTCACGTTATTGCTTGGACACGCATCGGGGTCACATTTGTTTTTGATTCTCGTCGCGATCTTTTCGCTGATCTTCCTGGGCCCTCGTCCGATTGCACTACCGGTGCTCACGACCCTGGTCGCCTGGGGAGCGTTCGTCGTCGCGGCCAAGGTTTTGCCTCGTTGGCCATCCCACATCCCGATGTTGATAGATGAGTCAGAAGCTCTTTTCTACGCCACATCAGCACTAACGATGTGTGTGCTCTTCCTGACCACCCGATATTCAATCCATCTGGTTGACGCAGCCGAAGGGGCGCTGGAGCGTGAATTTCGTCGTTCAGAAGCGCTCCTCCTGAACATTCTCCCCGCGGCGGTGGCTGAACGACTTAAGTCGGGCGAACGGATCGCTGATGGATACAATTGCATTAGCGTGCTCTTCGCGGACATCGTCGGATTTACGGCGGCCGCGCGTCAGGCCGGCCCGGAGGCGACGGTAGGTATGCTGAACCGCTTCTTCTCCGTCGCGGACGAACTCGCACAGCGGCGCGGTTGCGAGAAGATTAAGACGATCGGCGACTGCGTAATGGCGGCCGCTGGTTTGCCCGAACCCTCTTCCAGTCACGCCGAGACGCTCGCCCGCTACGCGCTTGATCTCAGGCAGACGATGGAGGGAGAAGCCTTCGCGGGCGCGCCGCTCAAATTGAGGATTGGAATTCATTCGGGCCCGGCAGTCGCGGGTGTGATCGGCCGCAGCCGCTTTGCTTACGACTTGTGGGGTGATACCGTCAACGTGGCCTCGCGAATCCAGCATGCGGCCAAGCCCGATGAAATTCAGCTTTCGAATGCGACGCGTGAGCTCCTTGGTGCGAATTTTTCCTGCACTGCGGCTGGCGAAGTCGAGACACGGGGAGCGGGTCGGGTAGGCGTCTGGCGGCTGGATCGCGAACTTGAGAGGCTCACTTAGATGCTCCTGCCGTCCGCGTACCCGCATAGACTGCGACCTTCGCGAACTTAATGGCACGTTTGAACATGCCGGTGAGGTCTGACGATGTCCGTTGTTCGGGGTAGACCGGAATTGGCGTTGCGGGGTTGCGCGTCGCGTTGTCAGGAATTCAGTTTATGGGTTGGTCGACAAACCTACTGAGCACATTAAACGACCGCACCAATTGATTAAACGGCTCCCTCCAATGATAATGACGGCATTGGAGGCCGACATGGCGGATTTCGTTATGCCCCAGACGCGCTATGCGCGCAGCGGTGACGTCAATATCGCCTACCAGGTGGTCGGCGACGGGCCAACCGACGTCCTCATAGTTCCCGGCGCAATTTCGCACCTTGAACTAGTTTACGATCTGCCCGGGACCATAAATTTCGTGCAACGCCTATCTCGCTTCGCCAGAGTCATCAGCTTCGATAAGCGCGGCCAGGGCCTTTCTGATCGCGTCTCGGGCATTCCCCCATTGGAAGAGCGAATGGACGATGTTCGGGCCGTGTTGGATGCGGTGGGATCGCAACGCGCAGTCTTGGCGGGTTTTTCGGAAGGATCTCCGATGAGCCTGCTTTTCACGGCTACTTATCCAGAGCGGGTGTCACACCTCGTGCTGATCGGCGGCTTTTCGCAGTCGGGGCACTCCATTCCCGATTCACAGTTTGAGGTTTTTGCCGATACGGTTGTCGCGAACTGGGGCACCGGACAAATGATGAAACGCGCCGTCGGCACCGCCGACGATAACAAGGAAGAGCTAGCGAAACTCGGTAAGTTCGAGCGGATGTCCTGCAGCCCAGGCGCGTTTAAGACTTTGTTGCAGATGAACCGGCGAATCGACGTTACGTCGATACTTCCCAGCGTGCGGATTCCAACGCTCGTGCTGCACAGCCGAGCAGATGCGATGGTGCCTGTCTCCGAAGGAAAGAAGCTTGCGGCTGCCATTCCGGGCGCGAAATACCTAGAATACGACAATGTTCCGCATGCCTGCTTCACCGCCGATTGCCAAGAACTTATCGGCGATATCGAGGAATTCGTCACTGGGCATCGAGTCGGGGTTACCGAAGACACTGACCGCGTGCTCGCAACTGTTCTATTTACCGACATCGTGAATTCGACCAACAGGGCCGTCGAGATCGGTGACCGACGCTGGCGCGAGTTGCTCGATGCACACGACCGCTTGGCAAGACAAACAGTTGAGCGGCATCGTGGCAGATTTGTAAAGAGTACTGGCGATGGTATCCTGGCGACATTTGATGGTCCCGGGCGCGGCGTGCGTTGCGCGCTAGCCCTAGGGGCGGTGGCGCGGCAGATCGGCCTGCCACTACGCGCCGGTCTACATACCGGCGAGGTCGAGGTGCGCGGTGACGATGTGGGCGGGATTGCGGTTCATGTGGCGGCACGCGTCATGGGGCAGTCGGGCGCCAACGAGGTATTAGTGTCGCGCGTCGTTACCGACTTAGTCGCGGGCGCCGGACTGAAATTTGCGGATCGCGGGTCGTTCGACCTCAAGGGAATTCCAGGCTCTTGGGATTTGTTCGCTGCGGTCCAATAGTTGCGACCCAAAGGAGCCGTATAGTTGGCCAACTGGCCTTTTCGTCGGGATGTCGCTTACTGGGCACGAAACGGACATGCCACCGTGGTCGCTCTACGTCCGTTGTTGGGGGCAGAGCGGAAAACATGTGCTCGCGGTCAATATTTCCGAGTCTGGACCCGGAACCGACATTCGGCTGTCTATTGAAAATCTAGCACTTGGCTGCTCGGAGAGTTGACGAGACGATCACTCGCAACCAAAGATGGTTCTCGCTTTCTCCCCGAAAAGAGGACACGGCTTGCCGGCCACTTCCGCCGATTGACCATAACCAGAAATTTTCGAACCCAGCCGGCTGCGCCGGCGTTCGAAAATTGCCGGCACGCAACAAATTCCGCACCTCGTGAACACAAAACATTTGACGCGCTGAAGTTTCTCTGTGTTTAGATCACGACCTTCGTCGCGGGTGAAATTGCCTGCACTCTTGAGGACCGTAATGCGCAACGCACGCACACACATCGCAGAGACTGCCGTCCGCGTCCGGCCGCTTATTCG
>NZ_JADGRI010000196.1 GCF_017881085.1 Bradyrhizobium sp. | reverse complement strand
GCGGCCTTTTGTCTCGAAGCCTGCTTCCAGCACGTGCATGCGCAAGCCGTTGATGTCGTCGACGAAGCGGGAGCGGATGCCGGAGGGCAGGGGAATGGCGGGGAAGGGTGAGGCTTCATTCATGGCGAATTTGCATCTCCGTCATGGCCGGGCTTGTCCCGGCCAACCACGTTTATTATGCCCGCTAGTTGTAAAGACGTGGATGCCCGGCACAAGGCTGCACAAGGCCGGGCATGACGACATTGAGATTCGTAGGGCGGGCCTTAAACACGCACCGCCGTCTTCGGCCAATACTTGTCGCGCAGATGGCGCTTCACCAGCTTGCCGGTGGGCGTGCGCGGCAGTTCGGCCGCGAAGTCGATGCTCTTCGGGCATTTGATCGGCGACAGATGCTTGCGGCAAAACAGAATCAGTTCGGCCTCCAGTTCCTTGCCCGCCTTCGTCATGTCGTGCGGCTGCACCACGGCCTTGACCTCTTCTCCCATCTCTTCGTTGGGCACGCCGAACACCGCGACGTCGGCGACGCCCGGATGGGTGATCAGCACGTCCTCGGTCTCCTGCGGATAGATGTTCACGCCGCCGGAGATGATCATGTAGCTCTTGCGGTCGGTGAGATAGAGAAAGCCTTCCTCGTCGAGATAGCCGACGTCGCCGAGCGTCGACCAGCCCCTGGCGTTGTAGGCGCGTTTCGTCTTCTCGGGATCGTTGTGATAGGCGAACACCGGCGCGTCGGCGAAATACACCGTGCCGATCTGCCCGGGCGGCACTTCCTGGTCGTTTTCGTCGAGGATCTTGACCTTGCCGACCACGGCGCGGCCGACGGTGCCGCGATGGGTCAGCCATTGCTGCGAGGTCGACACCGTGACGCCGTTGCCTTCGGAGCCGGCGTAATATTCGATCAGGATCGGTCCCCACCATTCGATCATCCTTGCCTTGACGTCGATCGGGCAGGGCGCGGCGGCGTGGATCGCGCCTTTCAGCGAGGAGACGTCGTAGCGCTGGCGTACCTCTTCCGGCAGCTTCAGCATGCGCACGAACATGGTCGGCACCAGCTGCGACTGCGTGACCTTGTGCTTCTCGACCAGTTTCAGGAATTCTTCCGCGTCGAAGTGCTCCATGATGATCGAGGTGCCGCCGAGCGTGATCGCCATCATGTTGAAGCGCAAGGGAGCGGCGTGATAGAGCGGCGCCGGCGACAGATAGATACTGTCGGAATTCATCCCGCACATGTCGGCGCAGAGAATTTTCAGGAACGGATTCGGCAGTTCGATCGGATTGTGATCCGACGCCCGCTTGATGCCCTTGGGGCGGCCGGTCGTGCCCGACGAATACAGCATATCGTAACCGGCTTCCTGGTCCGCGATCGGCGTGGTCGGCTGCGCCGATGCTTCCTTGTCCCAGGAACGGAAGCCGGCGAGAGGCTCGTCGAGCATGTAGAAGATCGGATCGCCCGGCGCGCCGGTCACGAGCTCCCTGACCTGTTCGGCGCATTTCGGCGAGGTGATGAATACCTTGGCGCCGCAATCCTTCACGATATAGGCAATCTCGTCTTTCGTCAGGTAGCGGCTGATCGCGGTGTAATACAGCCCCGAGCGCTGCGCCGCCCAGCAGATCTCCATGAACGCGAGCCGGTTCTCGATCAGGAACGCGACGTGATCGCCGGCCTTCAGGCCGAGCGAACGGAACAGATGCGCGCCCTGACTCGAAAGCTCTTCGAGTTCGCGATAGGTGATCGCCTTGCCGGTACCGGCCATCTGATAGGCGATCTTGTTGGGCTGGGTGCGTGCGTGCACCGACGGGTGGGTCATGGGGGTTTCCTCTGGGCGCGAATAGCGGATGCAAGTGCGAACGGCGAGTAGTGGGTAGCGAACAAGGGAAGGACGTTGGTCCGTATCCGTTCGTTACTCGCTATTCGCCGTTCACTTCTATTTTATTGCTCTTACAGCCGCTCGACGATGGTCACATTGGCCATGCCGCCGCCTTCGCACATGGTCTGCAACCCGTAACGCTTGTTGCGCTGCTTCAGCGCGTTGATCAGCGTGGTCATCAGCTTGGTGCCGGAGCCGCCGAGCGGATGGCCGAGCGCGATCGCGCCGCCATTGACGTTGAGCTTTGCCGGATCGGCGCCGGTCGTCTTCAGCCACGCCGTCGGCACCGAGGCGAAGGCTTCGTTGACCTCGAACAGGTCGATGTCGTCGATCGACATGCCGGCCTTCTTCAGCGCGCGCTCGGTGGCGTGCAGCGGCGCGTCCAGCATGATCACGGGATCGCCGCCCATCATGGTCATGTGATGGATCCGCGCCATCGGCTTGACGCCGAGCGCCTTGAGGCCCCTTTCATTGACCACCACCACGCCGGAGGCGCCGTCGCAGATCTGGCTGGAAGAGGCGGCGGTGAGCTTGCCGTTCTCCTGGATCAGCTTGACGCCCTTGATGCCGGCAAGGCTGGCGTCGAAGCGGATGCCTTCGTCGATATGGTGGGTGTCGGTCGAACCGTCGGCGCGGGTGATCTGCAGCGGGATGATCTCGTCCTTGAACTTTCCCGCCTGCGTCGCGGCGATGGCGCGCTGGTGGCTGTTGTAGGAAAACTCGTCGAGCTCATCCTTCGAGAGACCGTATTTTTCCGCCATCATTTCCGCGCCGGTGAACTGGCTGAATACGATGTTCGGATAATGCTTCTCGATACCCGGGCTCTTGTAGGTTCCAAAGCCGTTCTTGGCCGGCAGCTGCGAGGCAAGGCCCATCGGCACCCGCGTCATGGATTCGACGCCGGCGGCGATCACGCAGTCCATGGTGCCGGACATTACCGCCTGCGCGGCGAAGTGCAGCGCCTGCTGCGACGACCCGCACTGCCGGTCGACCGAGGTGCCGGGCACGCTCTCCGGCAATCTTGAAGCCATGATGGCGTTGCGGGCGATGTTGTTGGACTGTTCGCCGGCCTGCATCACGCAGCCCATGATCACGTCCTCGATCTGGTCGGGGGCGGCGCCGGAGCGCTCGACCAGCGCGTCCAGCACGGAAGCGGCGAGATCGGCCGGATGCCAGCCGGCGAGGCGTCCCCCCTTGCGGCCGCCTGCGGTACGTGCGGCGGCGACGATATAGGCTTCGGCCATGACGGTTCTCCCTGATTGTTCTTGGGTGGGTGTTCTGAAGGATGGGCCGGATTTAAGTGGCGCAGGGGGATTTAGTCAATCAATCAATTAACTCTTGAGTGCGGCGCTGGCATCGGCTTATCTGCGCCCCTCGGATCTCCCCGACAGGCAGGTCATGGCATCACAGTTGAATACCAGCGTACCGACCAGGCTTCCGGCCAGCAAAAACACCACCGCCGAAAAGCTCCTCGTCGCGGCCAGCGAACTGATGATCGAGCGTTCGTCGATTGAAGTGTCCCTCAGCGACATCGCGCAGAAGTCCGGGGTCAACGCCGCGCTGGTGAAATATCATTTCGGCAACAAGGACGGGCTGTTGCTGGCGCTGTTGGCGCGCGACGCCGCCACTGAAGTGGCCAACCTCGAATACCTGCTGGCGCAGCCGATCGCGCCGACCGCGAAACTGAAGCTGCATATCGGCGGCATCATCCGGGCCTATCACCAGTTCCCCTATATGAACCGGCTGATCCATTATCTGCTGCATGAGAGCACGCCGGAGGCCGCCGACGAGGTCTCGAAATTCTTTGTGGCACCCCTTTTGGATTTTCATCGCCGTCTGCTTGCGGAAGGCACCAGGGCCGGCGAATTCCGCGCCATCGATCCCGTGCTGTTCTACACAAGCCTGATCGGGGCCTGCGATCATCTGTTTTTCGGGCGGCACGCGATGTCGCGCGCGACCGGCGTCGGCCCGGTCACCGACGAGGTCTGCCGTCAGTACATCCGGCACATGGAAGCGCTGATTTGCGGAGGAATGCTGACGAACACGGAAACGGGTGCCGCGGCAGCCGGATGATTCTGCTTCAAGACGACCAAGCCTAGAGAAGAAACGCCCAGGGAAAGGTTCTATCATGCAGTTGAAAGACGTTGCCGTTCTCATCACCGGCGGTGGCTCCGGCCTTGGCGCCGCCACCGCGCGCGCCATGGCCGCCAAGGGCGCCAAGATCGGCGTCATCGACCAGAACAAGGAAAACGCCGAGAAGGTCGCGGCCGAAGTGAAGGGCATCGCCCTGCACGCAGACGTCACCGACGAGGAAGCGATCAAGGCCGCGATCGCCAAGGCCGAGGCCGCCCACGGCGTCGCGCGCGTGCTGATGAACTGCGCCGGGATCGGCGGCTCGCAGCGCATCGTCGGCAAGGACGGCGTCTATCCCTTGGCGAAATTCGTGCGCATCATCAACGTCAATCTGATCGGCACCTTCAACGTGTTGCGGCTGTTCGCCGAACGCCTCGTCACGGCGGAACCGATCGGCGAAGAGCGCGGCGTCATCATCAACACCGCGAGCGTCGCGGCCTATGAAGGCCAGATCGGCCAGATCGCCTATTCCGCCTCGAAAGGCGGCGTGGTCGGTCTCACTTTGCCGGCGGCGCGCGATCTCGCCAGCCAGAAGATCCGCGTCAACACCATCGCGCCCGGCCTGTTCCTGACGCCGCTGCTGATGGGCCTGAACGAAGAAGCCCGCAAGAGCCTGGGCGCGCAGGTGCCGCATCCGGCGCGGCTCGGCGACGCCAGCGAATACGGCAACCTCGCGGTCCACATCGTGGAGAACCCGATGCTGAACGGCGAGACCATCCGCCTTGACGGCGCCATCCGCATGGCGCCGCGGTAGTTACTTCTTCCCCTCTCCCCTTGTGGGAGAGGGTGGATCGAATGAGCGTTAGCGAATTCGAGACGGGTGAGGGGTTGCGGTCTATCGATAGAAAGAAACCCCTCACCCGACCGAATGCGCGGCAAAGGGCGGTGATGCCCTCTCCCACAAGGGGAGAGGGCGAAGCAATCGGCACTGCATTGGCGGAAGCAGGAGTAGGCGCGTGGCAAAACCGCTGCTGATCGAACATGACGAGGGGATCGACCGGGTGACGCTCAATCGCCCGGAAAGCCTCAACGCGCTCGATCCCGAGCTGATCGACGCGCTCAATGCCTATTTCGAAAGCCTGCAGCGCAACCGCGCCACCCGCGTGGTGGTGCTGAAGGGGGCCGGCACTTCGTTCTGCGCCGGCCTCGATCTCAAGCAGGCGATGGCGCGGCGCGCCGGGCAGCAGGAGCCGCCCGGCGTCACCGAGTCCCTGGATTCGCAGCGCCGGATCGCCGACATCGTGATGCTGATGCGGCGCTGTCCGCAGCCGATCATCGCACTGGTGCAGGGAGCGGCGGCCGGCGGCGGTTTTGCGCTGGCGCTCGCCGCCGACATCCGCATTGCCACCAGATCGGCCCGGATGAACTGCGCGTTTATAAAGCTTGGGCTCGGCGGCTGCGACATCGGAACCAGCTATTTCCTGCCGCGGCTGGTCGGGGTCTCCGTTGCTTCCGAACTGATCCTTACCGGCCGGTTCATCGATGCCGAGCGTGCGCTCGCGGTGGGCCTGGTTTCCGAAGTCGTCGAGGAAGGCCAGCTCGAGACCGCTGCCGCCCCCTATGTCGAAGCCATGATGACGGCCTCGCCGGTGGGGCTGCGGCTGTCGAAGGAATGCCTCAACATGAGCGTCGATGCCGGCTCGATCGAGGCCGTGATCGCGATGGAAGACCGCAACCAGGTCCTGTGCAGCCGCTCGGAAGATTTCAACGAGGGCATCAGGGCCTTTCTCGAGAAGCGAAAGCCTGTCTATATCAGGCGATAAAGACGGATCCGAAAAACGGACCAATATTTCGGGAGACGCAATATGAGTGGGAATGCGGCCGCGGTTCTGACCAAGCCGGCCTTTCGCAAGATCGAATGGCTGAAGCGCGATATCGCGGTCGAGCGGCGGCCTGACGGCGTCATCGTGCTGAAGTCACGTATTCCCTTGATGTCCTATGAGAAGCATATCCCGGCCTCGCTGGCCAAGTGGGCAAGCGAGGCGCCGAACCGCATCTGGCTGGCGCAGCGCGCCGGTGCTGAGCGGCAATGGCGCAAGGTCTCCTACGGCGAGGCCAAACGCACCGTGGATTCGCTGACGCAAGCGTTACTGAATCTCGGGCTCACGCCTGGCAGCCCGGTTGCGATCCTGTCGGGCAATTCGATCGAGCACGCGCTGATGACGCAGGCGGCGATGCAGGCGCGCTTTCCGGCAGCCCCGGTGTCGCCGGCCTATTCGCTGATGAGCCATGACCACGTCAAACTGAAATATCTGTTCGACCTGATCAAGCCGAAGGTGGTGATGGTGCAGGACGGCCCGAGCTTCGAGAAGGCGCTGAAGGCGCTTCCCCTCGAGGGCGTCACGGTCGTTCACGTCGCGCGTCCTTGCGAGGGCATCGCGAGCGTCGCCTATGCCGACCTCGCGGCAACGCCAGTGACCAAAGACGTCGAAGAATCGATCGCGAAGATCACGCCGGACACCGTGGGCAAGTTGCTTTTCACCTCCGGTTCGACCGGCATGCCCAAGGCCGTCATCAACACCCAGGAGATGATGTGCGCCAATGCGGCGATGATGATGCAGGTGCGGCCGCGCGAAGCCGGCGCAACGTTGCCGACGGTCCTCGACTGGATGCCCTGGAATCACACCATGGGCGGCAACGCGGCGTTCCATCCGGTATTGGTCGACGGCGGCACGCTCTATATCGACGACGGCCGGCCGATGCCCGGCATGATCGAGGAAACGCTGAAAAACCTGCGCGAGATTTCGCCGACCTATTACGCCAACGTGCCGGCGGGCTATGCTGCGCTCGCAGCGGCGATGGAGAAGGACGATGCGCTGTGCCGCAGCTTCTTCAGAAACCTCACCGTCATGGCCTATGGCGGCGCGCGGCTGCCCGACGATCTCTACGAGCGGATGCAGGCGTTGGCAGTGCGCACGTCAGGCGAGCGCATCGTGTTCTACACCGGCTGGGGCTCGACCGAGACCGCGCCGACCTCGACGGGCACCTATTGGGACACCGAGCGGGTCGGCCTGATCGGCCTGCCGTTCCCCGGCGTCGAACTCAAGATGGTGCCGGTCGGTTCGAAATATGAATTGCGGCTGCGCGGCGTCAACGTCACGCCGGGCTACTTTGGCCGCCCCGATCTCACCAAGGCCGCGTTCGATGAGGAAGGCTTTTACTGCATCGGCGATGCCGGCGTGTTCGTCGATCCCGCCGATCCCGTGCAGGGCATCATCTTCGCTGGCCGCGTGGTGGAGGATTTCAAGCTCACCACCGGCACCTTCGTCCATGTCGGCTCGCTGCGCACCGATGCCATCGCCGCGGCGACGCCTGTCGTGCAGGACGCGCTGGTGGCAGGACAGGATCGCCCCTTCGTCGGGCTTTTGGCCTGGCCCAATCTGCACGCCTGCCGGCAGATCGTCGGCAACGCCGAGGCAACTTATGAGGACGTGGTGAAACATCCCGAAGTAATCGCCTGCCTGAAGCGCGGGCTCGAGGCCCACAACAAATCGTGCGAGGGCGCCAGCAGCATGCGGGTCGCGCGCGCCATGCTGATGGTCGAGCCGGCCTCGATCGACGGCAATGAGCTCACCGACAAGGGCTACATCAACCAGCGCGCCGGCCTCGAGCGCCGCGCAGCGCTGGTGGAGCGGCTCTATGCCGAGCAGCCCGGCGAAGACGTCATCATCCTGAATTGAAACACCGCACCAACCCGAGTAACACGCCATGAATTTCGATTTCTCCGACGAACAAAAGCAGATGCGCGACGAGGCGAGGAAATTCCTTGCCGAAAAATGCCCGCCAAAAGCGGTGCGCACGGTGCTGGACGGCAAAGCGCCTTACGACAAGGAATTGTGGAAGGGCCTTGCCGAGATGGGTTTCCTCGGTGTGGCGATCCCGGAAGAATTCGGCGGCGCCGGCGCGGGCCATCTCGAACTCTGCGTGATCGCGGAGGAAATGGGCCGCGCGCTGGCGCCGGTTCCGTTCTCCTCCACGGTCTATCTGGCGGCCGAAGCGATCCTGCTCGCCGGCTCCGACGCCCAGAAGCAAAAATGGCTGCCGAAAATCGCCTCGGGCGAAGCGATCGGCACGCTGGCGCTGTTCGAAGGCAAGGGCAATCCGTCACCGGCCGCGATCAAGCTGACCGCGTCCGGCAACAGCCTCAACGGCGTCAAAAAGCCGGTGCCGGATGGCACCATCGCCGATTTTGTCATCGTTGCGGCCCGCACCGGATCGAGCGGGCGCGACAGCGACATCTCGCTGTTCCTGGTCGACATCAAGGCCGGCGGTGTCGAGGCCAGGGCATTGACCAATGTCGATCCGTCGCGCGGCCAGGCCGAACTCACCTTTGAGAACACCAAGGCCGAGCCGCTCGGACGGCCCGGCGAAGGCTGGAGCGTGATATCGCAGGTGCTCGACCGCGCCGCGGTGCTGATGGCTTTCGAGCAGGTCGGCGGCGCCGACCGCGCGCTGGAAATGGGCCGCGACTATGCGCTCGACCGTATCGCCTTCGGCCGGCCGATCGGCTCGTTCCAGGCGGTCAAGCACATGCTCGCCGACATGTATGTCTCGGCGACGCTGGCGCGCTCGAACTGCTATTACGGCGCCTGGGCGCTTTCGACCAACGCGTCGGAACTGCCGGAAGCCGCCGCCGCCGCGCGCATCAGCGCGACGCAGGCGTTCCAGCATTGTTCCAAGAACAACATCCAGGTCCATGGCGGCATGGGTTTCACGTGGGAGTTCGATTGCCACCTCTACTATCGCCGTTCCAATGCGATGGCGCTGTCGCTCGGCTCGCTGTCCTATTGGGAAGACGCGCTGATCGACCGCATGCGCAAGCGGAACGCGGCTTGAAAACGTCATTCCGGGGCGCAGCGAAGCTGCGAACCCGGAATCTCGAGATACCCAACTTCTGGATTCCGGATCGATCCGCGAAGGGCGGATCGTCCGGAATGACGAGCAAGGAAGATGCCCGATGAATTTCGAAGACACCCCGCAGGAAGCTGCTTTCCGCGCCGAGGCAAAAGCCTGGATCGCCGCCAACGCGCCGAAGCAGTACGAAGAGGAACTGCGCAAATCCTCGCTGGGCCGCACCCAGCTCAAGGGCGCCAACATCCTTGAAGTGGCCAAAGCCTGGCAGAGGAAAAAGGCCGATGCCGGCTGGGCCTGCCTGCACTGGCCGAAGGAATATGGCGGGCGCGGCGCAACCCCGATCGAGCGCGTGATCTGGCAGCAGGAAGAGGGCCCTTTCGGCAAGCTAAGCGGCCTGTTCATCATCGGCCACGGCATGTGCGGCCCGACCATGATGGCGTTCGCAAATGAAGAGCATAAGCGGCGCTATCTGCCGCCGCTCGCCTCCGGTGAAAACGTCTGGTGCCAGCTGTTTTCCGAACCCGCCGGCGGCTCCGACGTTGCCGGCCTGCGCACGCGGGCGGAAAAAAAGGGCGATGACTGGATCGTCAACGGTCAGAAGATCTGGACCTCGGGCGCGCACTACTCGGACTACGGTATTTTGCTGACGCGCACCGATCCCAATGTGCCGAAGCACAAGGGTCTCACCATGTTCTTCCTGGACATGAAGAGCCCGGGCGTCGAGGTCAAGCCGATCAAGCAGGCCAGCGGCCAGTCCGACTTCAACGAGGTGTTTTTCACCGATGTGAAGATCCCGGATTCGCAACGGCTGGGCGCGGTCAATGACGGCTGGAACGTGTCGCTGACCACGCTGATGAACGAACGCATGTCGATCGGCGCGGGCGTCTCCACCGGTTTCCCCGAGCTGTTCGAGTTTTGCAGCAATCTGATGCTCGAAGACGGCCTTGCGATCGACGACCGCAATGTTCGCTCCAAGCTCGCCAGCTGGGCGGTGAAGGCCAGCGGCCTGAAATACACCAGCATGCGCGCGATCTCGGCGCTGTCGAAGGGCGAGCGTCCGGGACCGGAGAATTCGATCGGCAAATTGGTCGCGGGCTCGATGGTGCAGGATGTCGCGACGTATGCGCTTGATCTGCAGGGCGCCGCAGGCGTGCTGAGCGGGCCGGAGGACGCCGAAGTCGCCGGGAAATTCCAGGCGATGCTGTTGCGCGCGCCCGGTACCCGGGTCGAAGGCGGCACCGACGAGATCATGCGCAATATCATCGCCGAGCGCGTGCTCGGCCTGCCCGGCGACATCCGCGTCGACAAGGACGTGCCGTTCAACAAGATACCGACCAAGGGACGGG
>NZ_JADGRI010000020.1 GCF_017881085.1 Bradyrhizobium sp. | reverse complement strand
GGTTTCGGTCTGGCCGTAGCCGTCGCGAATGGTCAGCCCCCAGGCGCTGCGTACCTGATCGATCACTTCGGGATTGAGCGGTTCGCCGGCGCCGCAGACCTCGCGCAAGCTGACCTTGAAATCGGCCAGCCGCTCCTGGATGAACAGCCGCCACACCGTCGGCGGGGCGCAAAGCGTGGTGACGCCGCAGCGGCCGATGGTCGCGAGCAATCCCTTGGCGTCGAAACGCGGCTGATTGAGCACGAACACGGTGGCGCCGGCATTCCAGGGCGCGAACAGGCAGCTCCAGGCGTGCTTGGCCCAGCCCGGCGAGGAAATGTTGAGATGGACATCGCCGGGCTGCAGCCCGAGCCAGTACATCGTCGACAATGCGCCAACGGGATAGCTGCGCTGGCTGTGCCGCACCAGCTTTGGCTTTGCCGTGGTGCCCGACGTGAAATACAGCAGAATGGGATCGCTGGCGTTCGTCGACCCATGGGGCGTAAAGCTTTCCGGGTATTCCACGATCTGCTCAAAGGGCAACCAGCCGTCTTCCATAGAGGACGCGTTGACGACGATGCGGATGAGTTGGTCGCCGCCGAGGCCGGCGAATTTCGCGACCTGGTCCTGCGACGCCACCACCACTTTGGCGCGGCCGCGATCGAGCCGGTCGCGCAGTTCGTCCGGGGTCAACAGCGTGGTCGCGGGAATCACCACAACGCCGAGCTTCATCGCCGCCAGCATGGTCTCCCAGAGCGGCACGACGTTGCCGAGCAGCAGCAACAGATGATCGCCGCGCTTCAGCCCCTGCGCACGCAGGAAGTTCGCCACCTGGTTGGAGCGGCGCGACAGCGCCTCGAACGAGAGCTTGGTTTCGCGGTTGCTGCCGGCATCGACAATCCACAGCGCCGCGCGGTCCTTGCTGTCGGGATTTCGTGCCAGCTCCGCGTCGAACCAGTCCAGCGCCCAGTTGAACGGCACGGGATCGGGCCAGCGGAATCCCTTCACCGCCGCATCGTAATCAGTGCGATGCTCGAGGAGAAACGAACGGGCCTCCTGAAATGTCGTCATCGGCTCCCCCGTTATTTTCCGGCGAGACCCCGGACATGCTGGATGATCCCGGAGAAATCGACCCCGCCATTTCCGGCGGCATCGAACGCCTTGTAGATTTCCTGCGCGTGCTTGCCAAGCGGGGTTACCGCGCCGGCCGCGCTGGCGGCATCCTGCGCCAGCGTCAGATCCTTCACCATCAGCGCCGAGGCAAAGCCCGGCTTGTAGCCGTTATTCGCCGGCGACGTCGGCACCGGGCCCGGCACCGGGCAATATGATGTCAGCGACCAGCACTGCCCCGACGAGGTCGAGGCGACGTCGAACAGCGCCTGGTGCGACAACCCGAGTTTTTCGGCGAGCGCAAAGGCTTCCCCGACCGCGATCATGGAAACGCCGAGGATCATGTTGTTGCAGATCTTGGCCGCCTGTCCGGCGCCGGCGCCGCCGCAATGCACGATCTTCTTGCCCATGTTCTCCAGCACGGGCTTCGCCGCTGCGAACGCCTTGTCCTCGCCGCCACACATGAAGGTCAAGGTCGCGCCCTTGGCGCCCCCGGTGCCGCCGGAGACCGGCGCGTCGACCGAGAGAGCGCCGTGCTTCGCCGCCAGCGCATGGGCCTGTTTTGCACTCTCGACGTCGATGGTGGAGCAATCGATGATCAACGCGCCCTTTGTCATGAACGGAACGACATCGGTCCAGACTGAAATCACATGCTTGCCGGCAGGCAGCATGGTGATGACGACGTCCGCGTCCTTCACCGAGCCGACCGCGCTCTCGGCGATCGCGGCGCCGTCGGCCTTGGCCTGATCGCAGGAGGCCGCCACCAGGTCGAACGCGGTCACCTTGTGGCCGGCCTTGACCAGATTGGCCGCCATCGGGCCGCCCATGTTGCCGAGGCCGATGAATGCGATGTTTGCCATGGTCCAATTCCCTCCGCTCAGCAGTTTCTATTTTCTTGCGTCGAACACCAGTTCGTCGGCGCCGATCTCCGCAAAATATGGCGCGACCATCTCCGGCGTTACGTCCTCGACTCTTCCCGGCGACCAGCGCGGGTTGCGGTCCTTGTCGATCACGGCGGCGCGCACGCCCTCGCGAAAATCGTCGCTTCTGAACACTTCCAGCGCGGCGCGATATTCCCGCACCAGACATTGCTCCAGCGAGGACGCTTGCCGCGCCAGCCGCAGCAGCTTCAGGGCGACCACCATGCCGCGCGGCGACTTCTCGTTCAAAATCTTCAGCGTCGATTGCGCCAGCTCCGAACTATCCCGCCGCAGATCAGCGACAATATCTTCCATCCGGTCACGGGCAAACCAGCGGTCGATTTGCGACTGGATCGCCGCGACGGGGCCCGACGTCTCGCCGGTCGCGAAACCATCGATCGCGGCCTTCACTTCCGCGGAGCTCACACCCGCACGAAGGTTGACCAGCGTCTCGCGGAGCGCCGCAAGCTTGCTGGAGGGCACGACGGCATCGGCGAATTTGGCATAGATCGCGTCGGGACCGTTCATGGTCTGGCCGGTGAGCCCAAAATAGGTCCCGACCTCGCCCGGCGAGCGCGACAGCAGCCAGGTGCCGCCGACGTCGGGGAAGAAGCCGAGACCGACTTCCGGCATCGCCAGTTTGGTCTTTTCTGTCACGACGCGATGGCTGCCATGCGCGGATAGCCCGACACCGCCGCCCATCACGATGCCGTCCATGAACGCCACATAGGGTTTGGGGAACCGGGCGATGCGGTCGTTGAGGATGTATTCCTCGCGCCACAGGATCTTGCCGAGATCGCCCTTGACCTTGGAACTCTCATACAGCGCCCGGATGTCGCCGCCGGCGCAAAGCCCGCGCTCGCCGGCGCCTTCCAGCAGGATCAAGCCAATTTCCGGATCGGGCTCGAACAGATCGAGCGCCTTCTCGATGTCGCGAAACATCTCCAGGGTCACGGCATTGATCGCCTTCGGCCGGTTGAGCCGGATCACCCCGACCGCGCCTTCGCGCCGCGCGATCAGGTCGGGCTCGGCGACGGCAGCGGCGGATGGCGCGGTCATCGTACGCCCTCGATCAATTTGCGCGAAACGATCAGCCGCATGATCTCGTTGGTTCCTTCGAGGATCTGGTGCACACGCAGATCGCGCACGATCTTTTCGATGCCGTATTCGCTTAAGTAGCCATAGCCGCCATGCAGCTGCAGCGCCTGGTTGGCGACCTCGAAGCCGACATCGGTGCCGAAGCGTTTCGCCATGGCGCACAGCATCGTTGCATCGGGATCCCTGCGGTCGAGCGCCGCCGCCGCGCGCCACACGAAGGTCCGCGCCGCCTCCAGCTCGGTCGCCATATCGGCAAGCCGGAACTGCAGCGCCTGGAATTCGTCGAGGCGCTTTCCGAACGCCTTGCGCTCTTTCATGTATGAAAGCGACTTCTCGAGCGCGGACTGCGCGCCGCCCAGCGAACAGGCCGCGATATTGATGCGGCCGCCGTCGAGCCCGGCCATCGCGATCTTGAAGCCGATGCCCTCCTCGCCCAACCGGTTCGCGACGGGAACGCGCGCGTTCTCGAAGATCACCGCGCGGGTCGGCTGCGCGTTCCAGCCCATC
Source organism: Bradyrhizobium sp. (assembly GCF_017881085.1). Taxonomy (GTDB): domain Bacteria; phylum Pseudomonadota; class Alphaproteobacteria; order Rhizobiales; family Xanthobacteraceae; genus Bradyrhizobium. The sequence continues at coordinate 25,823 of NZ_JADGRI010000020.1, read as the reverse complement.
TTGCGCTCATTGGCGCCGAACGACAGCCCGGGCGTGTTGCCGTCGACGACCAGCGTCGAAATGCCGCCGGGGCCGTCGCCGCCGGTGCGCACCATCACCACATAGAGATCGCCCTTGCCAGCGCCGGAAATGAACTGCTTCTGGCCGTTGAGCACATAATGGTCGCCGTCGCGCACCGCGCGGGTCCGCAATGCGGCTGCGTCAGAGCCGGAGCCCGGCTCGGTCAGGCAATAGCTCGCCAGCAGCTCCATGGTGCAGAGCCTTGGCAGCCATTTCTGACGTTGCGCGTCATTGCCGTAGGCGTCGATCATCCACGACGCCATGTTGTGGATCGAGATGAACGCCGACACCGTCGGACAGCCCTGCGCCAGCGCCTCGAAGATCAGCGCGGCGTCGAACCGCGTCAGCGCCGAGCCGCCGACATCGTCGCGGATATAGATGCCGCCGATGCCGAGCCTGGCCGCCTCGCGCATCACGTCGACCGGGAAATGCTTCTCCTCATCCCAGCGGAGCGCATGCGGCGCGATTTTTTCCGCGGCAAAATCCCGCGCCATATCGCGAACCGCAATCTGGTCCTCGTTGAGTGCGAATTGCATTTGCTATCGGTGCGATCAGTTCATCGTCGGAATGGAAAACTCCGCGCCTTCCTTGACGCCGGAAGGCCAGCGCGCCGTCACCGTCTTGGTCTTGGTGTAGAAGCGGATCGAATCCGGGCCGTGCTGGTTGAGATCGCCGAAGCCGGATTTCTTCCAGCCGCCGAAGGTGTAATAGGCGATCGGCACCGGAATCGGCACGTTGATGCCGACCATGCCGACATTGACCTTGGCCGCGAAATCGCGCGCGGCATCGCCGTCGCGGGTGAAGATCGCAACGCCATTGCCGTAGTCGTGGTCGGACGGCAGCGCCAGGGCTTCGTTGTAGTCGTGGGCGCGCACCACCGAGAGCACCGGCCCAAAGATCTCTTCCTTGTAGATCCGCATATCTTTTGTCACATTGTCGAACAGGCAGCCACCCATATAGAAGCCGTTTTCGTAGCCCTGCATCTTGAAGCTGCGGCCGTCGACCGCAAGCTTGGCGCCTTCCTTGATGCCGATCTCGACATAGTTCCTGACGCGGTTGAGCGCGTCCCTGGTCACCAGCGGACCGTAATCCGCCGAGGGATCGATCGAGGTGCCGATCTTCAGGGCTTCCACCCGCGGAACCAGTTTTTCCATCAAGCGGTCGGCGGTGGTCTTGCCGACGGGCACGGCGACCGAGATCGCCATGCAGCGCTCGCCGGCCGAGCCGTAGCCGGCCCCGATCAGGGCATCGACGGTCTGGTCCATGTCGGCGTCGGGCATCACGATGGCGTGGTTCTTGGCGCCGCCGAAACACTGCGCGCGCTTGCCGGTGGCGGCGGCGCGCTCATAGATGTATTGCGCGATCGGCGAGGATCCGACAAAGCCGACGGCGCGGATATCGGGATCGTCGAGGATGGCGTCGACCGCTTCCTTGTCGCCGTTGACGACATTGAGGATGCCCGGCGGCAGGCCGGCCTCGATCATCAGCGCCGCGAGCGCCATCGGCACCCCGGGGTCGCGCTCCGAGGGCTTCAAGACGAAGGCGTTGCCGCAGGCGATCGCGGGGGCGAACTTCCACATCGGGATCATGGCGGGGAAATTGAACGGGGTGATGCCGGCGACGACACCGAGCGGCTGGCGCATCGAATAGATGTCGATGCCGGGGCCCGCGCCTTCAGTGTATTCGCCCTTCATCAGATGCGGAATGCCGCAGGCGAATTCGACCACTTCGAGCCCGCGCTGGATGTCGCCCTTGGCGTCGGGAACGGTCTTGCCGTGCTCGCGCGCCAGCAGGTCGGCGAGCTTGTCGTAGTCGCGCTGCGCCAGTTCGAGGAACTTCATCATCACACGGGCGCGGCGCTGCGGATTGGTTGCACCCCATTCCGGTTGCGCGGCTTTGGCGTTCTCGACCGCGGCGCGAAGTTCGGCCTTGGACGCCAGGGCCACCTGGGCCTGGACGTCGCCGGTCATCGGTTCGAACACGTCCGCGAAGCGCCCGGAAGTGCCCTTGACCTCACGGCCGCCGATAAAATGTCCGATTGTACGCATGCGTTCCTCCAAGACCTTCGGGTGCAGGTTTTGGCGGCATCTTGCAGTCTTTGGGGCGTTTGGAAAGGGTCTCGATGCGCGGCGGATTTGCGAAAATGCGGGCTTGGCCGCCTTTTCGCGTCCCTACGACCAACGTCGCATGGGATTGCCGCGTGCCGCGGTCACTGACGGGCCGGCGCGGCGGCCTTCTTGGCGACGGATTTCTTCGCGGCGCGCTTCGGCGGCGGCGCGCGATCAAGCACGGCCTCGCGCCCGGCGGCCAAGATCTCGTCGGAAAACTCGCCATTGCCGGCGATGCGGGCGAGCACCAGGGTACCCATCATGGTCGCCAGCGTCGCCTCCGCCTGCTTGCGCGCGGCCTTGCGCGGCAGCGCCGGAATCTGTTCGGCGAGCATGTCGACCATCTGCTCCAGCTTGGCGGCGAAGGCCTTGCGAGTTTTCGGGCTCTCGCGGGCGATTTCGGCGCCCAGCGTCGGAACCGCGCAGCCATGGCCGGGATCGTCGCGGTGCACCGTGGTCAAATAGGAGTCCACGATCACCGCCAGCCGCTTGTCCGGCGGCGTCTGTTCGCTGAGCTTGCGCCAGCGCTCGGTCGAGCGATCCATTGCATAGGCGAAAGCCTCGATGACCAGCGCTTCGCGGGAATCGAAATGGGCATAGAACCCGCCATGGGTCAGGCCAGCGTCCTTCATCAGGTCGGCGACCCCGATACCGTGGGCGCCCTTCTCGCGCAGCCGCACCGAGGCGCGCTTGACGATCCGAGCGTGGGTCTCGAGCTTGTGTTCCCTGGAGTAGCGCATTGGCCGTCCTATTAGATGTCTGAAGTCATATAATAGCCAAGACGACTGGAAAAAGCTGTAGCTAATTCGGGTCTGCTATCGGACATTGATCGAGCGGTTAACCGCGATCGACCCGGCCCCGGCATAGATCAGGGGGGCTTGCTTGACAAGCCGGCGATTTGACCAGGAATAGCTCTCCCGAAATCGTATTCATTCGCAACAGCCGAGACCGTCCATGCAAATGCTCAATCCCCATTGCGGAGTCGACCGCGACCCGCGCGACGTCGTTCGCCTGACGATCTCCAATGCCGGCTCGCTCAACATCCTGGGATCGGCCGTCATCAAGGGCTTGCGCGAAGGGCTGGAGGTACTGGCGGCGGAGCGGCATCTTCGCGTGCTGGTCATTTCAGGCCAGGGCGAAAAGAGCATGATTGGTGGTGCCGATATCAAGGAAATGGCCACGCTCGACCAAGCGTCGGCGGAAAAGTTCATCACGGGCCTGCGCGATCTCTGCGAGACGGTACGCGCATTTCCGGCACCCGTGATCGCGCGGATGCCCGGCTGGTGTCTCGGCGGCGGGCTGGAATTCGCCGCCGCCTGCGACTTCCGCATTGCCGCCCACGACGCCAAATTCGGCATGCCGGAGGTCAGGGTCGGAATTCCCAGCGTGATCCACGCCGCACTGCTGCCGCGGCTGATCGGCTGGGGCCGTGCCCGCTGGCTGGTGATGACGGCGGAGAATATCGACGCGCCCACCGCCCTTGGCTGGGGCCTGGTCGACGTGGTCGCGCCGGAACGCGGCCTCGATGCCGCGGTCGAGAAAACGGTGGCGGCGCTGCTGGAATGCGCACCGGAAGCCTTGCGCGCGCAGAAGGCCCTGCTCCGGCAATGGGAAGAGCTGCCATTGAAGGAATCCGTCGACCTCTCGATATCCGTGTTCGGGCAATCCTATCTGACCGGCGAACCGCAGCAGCTGATGCAGGCTTTTGTCAATCGGAAGCGGTAGCCCGAAGCCGCCCGACTAGCTCGGCGGACGACAGCCATACCCCTCCACGACAATTTCTCCCTCCGCCGCCGTTGCAATTCTTGCGGCGCATCATATGATGATCATCATGTAAGAAACCGCGCCGAAGAAATGAGGAGCCCGCCATGGCTGCAGCTTCCGATCCCGTCGTCATCGTTTCCGCCGTCCGCACGCCGCTCGGCCGGTTCATGGGGGAACTTTCCCCGCTTTCCGCCCATCAGCTCGGTTCCCATGTGATCGGCGCCGCCGTCGCGCGGGCCAAATTGTCGCCGGAGCGGATCGACGAGGTGTTCATGGGCTGCGTGCTGCCGGCCGGACAAGGCCAGGCGCCGGCGCGGCAGGCCGCGCGCGGCGCCAAATTGCCGGATGCGACCGGCGCCACTACCGTCAACAAGGTCTGCGGCTCCGGCATGAAGGCCACCATGCTGGCGCATGACATCATCCATGCAGGCTCCGCCGAGATCGTGCTGTCCGGCGGCATGGAGAGCATGACCAATGCGCCCTACCTGCTGGCGAAAGCGCGCGGCGGCTATCGCGCCGGCCACGACCGCATCATCGACCACATGTTCATGGACGGCCTCGAAGACGCCTATGAGTCCGGCCGCTCGATGGGCGATTTCGGCGAAGCCACCGCGGAAGCCTACCAGTTCACCCGCGCGGCGCAGGACGCCTATGCGATGGAAACGCTGAGCCGCGCGCGCAAGGCTGTGGAGGGCGGCGCGTTCAAGGCCGAGATCGTGCCGATCACGGTCATGGAAAAAGCCGGTCCGCGCACCATCGCCAATGACGAGCATCCGCTGAAAGTCGATCCGGCGAAAATTCCCGGCCTGAAGCCGGCGTTCCGCGCCAACGGCACCATCACGCCGGCCGCCTCCTCGGCGAACGCCGACGGCGCCGCGGCGCTGATCCTGACCAAACGGTCGCTCGCCGATCGCGACGGCCTGCCCATGCTGGCCGAGATCAAGGGCCACGCCACACACAGCCAGCAACCGCAATGGTTCACCACCGCGCCGATCCCGGCGATCCGCAAGCTGCTCGACAAGGTCGGCTGGAGCGTGGGAGACGTCGACCTGTTCGAGATCAACGAAGCCTTCGCCGTGGTGGCGATGGCGGCACAGCGCGATCTCGGGATTCCCCGCGAGAAACTCAACATCAACGGCGGCGCCTGCGCGCTCGGCCATCCCATCGGCGCCACCGGCGCCCGGCTGATCGTGACGCTGCTGCATGCGCTGGAAGCCCAGAACCTGAAACGCGGCGTAGCTGCGCTCTGCATCGGCGGCGGCGAAGCCACCGCGATCGCGGTGGAGCGTATCGTGCATTGATGCGCCGGCAAAAGCTTTCGCGCCCGGGATAACTCTGTCGCGAATTGGATAAGCGGCCGACGCCGCCCGGTTTAATGATCGCCGAGAAGTCATTGTTCGCCACCGCCCAACGGCAGGAAGCTTGAAATTCCATGATCTCCAACTGGCTGTCAGCCGCCCTCGCCCGCCGCAACATCCATTACGGCTGGGTGATGGTCGGCGTGACCTTTTTCACCGCGCTGGTCAGCGCCGGCACGGTCGGCGCACCCGGTGTCTTCATCGTGCCGCTGCAACATGAATTCGGCTGGACCACCGCGGAAATTTCCTCGGCGCTTTCCATCCGTTTCATTCTCTTCGGCCTGATGGCGCCGTTCGCGGCCGCGCTATTGAACCGCTACGGCGTGCGCAACGTGACGCTGTCGGCGCTTCTGATCGTGGCTTCGGCGCTGGTGACCTCGCTCGCCATGACGAAAGTCTGGCAATTGATGCTGCTGTGGGGCGTCGTGATCGGCATCGGCACCGGCATGACCGCGCTGGTGCTGGGCGCCACCATCGCCGCGCGCTGGTTCGCGGCGCGGCGCGGGCTGGTGGTCGGCATTCTCACCGCGAGCGTCGCGACCGGACAACTGGTGTTCCTGCCGCTACTCGCCAGCATCACCGAACGGCTGGGCTGGCGCATCGCGCTGGTGCTGATCTGCGTGATGCTCGCTGTCGCGGCATCCGCCGTGCTGCTCCTGATGCGCGACCGCCCGAGCGACGTTGGCTTGCGACCGTTCGGCGACGAGGGTACCCAGCCATTGCCGGCGCCGCCCGCGAACAACGCGCCGATCATGGCGGCCGCGCTCGGCACGCTGCGCGACGCCTCGAAGCAGCGGGTGTTCTGGATCCTGTTCGCGACCTTCTTCATCTGCGGCGCCTCCACCAACGGGCTGGTCCAGGTGCATCTGATTCCGATGTGCCTCGATTTCGGTATTCCGCAGGTGCAAGCGGCGAGCCTGCTCGCCGCCATGGGCGTGTTCGATTTCTTCGGCACCATCATGTCGGGCTGGCTGTCGGACCGGTACGATAACCGATATCTGCTGTTCTGGTATTACGGCCTGCGCGGGTTGTCGCTGCTGTTCCTCCCCTTTACCGATTTCTCGTTCTACGGCCTGTCGCTGTTTGCGATGTTCTATGGGCTGGACTGGATCGCGACGGTGCCGCCAACAGTGCGGCTCACCGCGCAGCGATTCGGGCCGGAGCGCGCCAACCTGGTGTTCGGCTGGATCTTTGCAGGACATCAGCTGGGAGCCGCAACCGCGGCGTTCGGCGCCGGGCTGTCGCGGACGTTGCTGGCGACCTATCTGCCGGCGTTCTTCGTCGCCGGCGCACTTTGCGTCGTCGCAGCGCTGATCGTGCTGGCGATTTCGCGGCCGCCGAAGCCGGTGGCGGCGTGACGAGTGGCGAATAGCGGGTAGCGAATGGGAAGAATCTATTCGCTGTTGGCTACGCGCTACTCACCATTCGCCATTCGGCCTCCTACGGCCGCGTCGCCATGTTGGACGGCGGGCCCGGCGTGCGCAGCGGCTCGGCGAGGCGCGCAAACTCGCACAGCAGCGAACGGGTCTTGCGCGGGTCGATAATTTCCTCGACCCAGAATTTTTCGGCCGAGCGGAACGGCGAGCGCAATTTGTTGAGGCGGTCCTCGATCTCCTTCAGCTTGGCCTGCGGGTCTTCCGCAGCGTCGATGTCGGCGCGATAGGCCGCCTCGATGCCGCCTTCCAACGGAAGCGAACCCCAATAGGCCGACGGCCAGGCATAGCGCATGGAAAACCGGTTCGACGGCTGATGCACGACGCCGGCCACGCCAAAGGCATTGCGCACGATGATGGTGCACCAGGGCACGGTGGACTGGTTGACCGCGGCCATGGCGCGCACGCCGTGGCGGATGGTAGCGGACTTCTCGGCCTCGAGCCCGATCATGAAGCCCGGGCAATCCATCAGATAGACCACCGGGAGATGGAAGGTTTCGGCGAGATCGACGAACCGCACCACCTTCTGGCAGGCTTCCGCCGTCCATGACCCGCCGTAATGGAAGGGATCGCTGGCGAGCAGCAGCACCGCGCGGCCTTCCAGCCGGGCGAAGCCGGTGATGACCGGACGGCCGAAATTCGCGGCCATCTCGAAGAACGAGCCCTTGTCGACCACCGCATTGATGATCGGCCGCATCTTGTAGACCTGGCGGCGGTTGCGCGGCACCGCCTTCATCAGCGATTCCTCCGCGCGCTCCGGATCGTCATCGCCAGGTACCGTCGGCGGCAGCCCAAAGACCGACGACGGCAGATAAGACAGGAACCGCCTGGCGCGCTCGAACGCCTCCTCCTCGGTCTCGACGGCGTCATCGACACCGCCGGCGCGGGTCTGGATATCGGCGCCGCCGAGTTCCTGCTTGGTGAGGTCCTGGCCGAGCCGTTTGACGACCGGCGGACCCGCGACGAACATCGCGGAGTTCTTCGTCATGACAGAATAATGGCTGGCGGCAAGCCGCGCGGCGCCCAGCCCCGCGACCGATCCGAGCCCCAGGCCCACCACCGGCACGCGGGCCAGGTTGGCGATCGTATACCAGTACCAGCGCGTGCCGCCGACGCCGCCCGGCAGATTGGCCGCGCCCTTGGTTTCGATGGTTTTTACCGAGCCGCCGCCGCCGGAGCCTTCGATCATCCGGATGATCGGCAGCCGGAAGTCGTGCGCCATCTCTTCGGCCATCAGCGGCTTTGCGGAGATCGAGGCATCGGCGGAGCCGCCGCGCACCGTGAAATCGTCGCCGACCACGACCACGGTGCGCCCGTCGATCTTGCCGCGGCCGAACACGCAGTTCGCCGGCGTCAGATTCCGCAGTTCGCCGTGCTCGTCATATTCCGCCGTGCCGGAAACCGCGCCAATCTCGTGGAAGCTGTTCTGATCGACCAGGCCGTCGATGCGATCGCGAACGGTAAGCCGGCCCTGGTCGCGCTGCCGCTTGACCTTGTCAGCGCCGCCCATCTCGCGCGCGAACGCTTCGCGCCGCGCGAGATCGTCGAGCTCCGGCTTCCAGGTCATTCGCATCCTCCGTCTTGATGATTTTCTTATTGTGGGTCGGTACCGGAACCGGCTTGTTCTGCGTGCGATCGTTGAATAGTTCGCCGTCGGCGCCTTCAAGCAGGCCGCCGATCGCTGCGCCCAATTCGAGAATCCGCGGCGCGACCTCCTTGTGCAGCCGCTTCTCATCGTACATCGCGGACAGGAGACCGATCGTGACGACGACGAATGTCTGATACTGCGGCGACCACAACGGCACGGCGAGGCCGTTGATATGCTGGCTCCACAGGCCGCAGGCGACGACATAGCCATGTTCGCGCAGGAAGCTGCGATTTTGCTCGAGACGCGGCCGCAGCAGGTCGGCGCCATCAGGGATTTCGCGCTCCATTTCCGCGAGCAAGGCGTCGCCGACATCGGGATCAAGCGCCGCCGTATAGGCATGACCTGCCGCCGTACTCGCCATCGCGATGCGACTGCCGGCCGTGGAATTCAGGCCGAGCGCGTTGGCCGCACGGCCAACGACGAGATAGACAAGGTGGAAGCGATCCGGAACGACGAAGCCGACGGTACCGGGAAATTGCTCGGCGACGTCCTGCAGCCGCAGCCGTATCAAATTGCGCAGCTGTACCCCGCGTAACATCGAGGTGCTCATCGCCACCGCGCTGGGGCCGATGCGGTATTTCTGGTCGCGCGGCAGATAGACGAGCTGGCCCAACCGGGTCAGCGTGTGCGTCAGGCGCGATACCGTCGATCGCGGCAGACCGCAGCGATTGGAAATCTCAAGATTGCCGAGCCGCGCCTCATGGCTCTCGAAGCAGCGCAACACGTCGAAGGCGCGCGACACCACCTGGATCACGTCCCCCTCACCTGAGAGATCGCTGGCGAGCATTCCCTGCTTGCTGAGCCGCTCCGAGCGTCGTCCCATGTGGTTCCCTGCCCATTCATTCCGCTGCGCGGAATAAAATTCCACTTGCAGATCAAGCTACCTCAGGCAATCTGCGCCCACAACAAAAAGCCGAGGGCGTCCGCCCTTCACGATGCGCGCATCTCGATTGCAGTGCGCGCGGCGGCTGTCCCCGGAGTGTGGTATGCCAGATATCAAGGTTGTGACCGAGGTGGCCGGTCGCGTCTGCGCGCTTCCCGTCGAAATCGGGGTGCGCATCGGCGATGGCGACGACATCGCATTCGTCGAAGCAATGAAGATGGAAATCCCGGTTGCGGCGCCCGCCGCCGGAACACTTAAATCAGTTCTGGTCAGCATCGACGACGTCGTCGCCGAAGGACAGGTCCTGGCGATCATCGAGACGTGATGCGCAATCGCCGCGCGCAGCCTGCCTGATAAAAGGCCATCGGGCCGGTTTCGGCTCCCGCCGATGCAACGTAATGTCGGGACGCGCGAGCAGTTCGCGCGGCAAGACAACGTAAACGACACGACATGAATGATTTGCGCGCCAAGGAATGGGCTGCCCTGAAGCCGCCCTTGCTGCGGTTCCTCACCGCCTGCCACGCGGATTTCTCCAGCGAGACCGGCGGCCATGTCGCCGACTATATCCCCGAACTCGGCAAGGCCGACCCCGATGATTTCGGCATCAGCCTCGCCACCCTCGACGGGCACGTCTATGAAGTCGGCGACAGCCGAATCCCTTTCACCATTCAATCGATGTCAAAACCCTTCGTGTTCGCGCTGGCGCTGGACACGCTGGGGGCAGCGCGGGTCGAAAGCGCGATCGGGGTCGAACCGTCCGGCGATCCCTTCAACTCGATCCGGCTCAACGCCGACAACCATCCGTTCAATCCGATGGTCAACGCCGGCGCGATCACCTGTTCCGGCCTGATCCGCGAGGCCAAGGGCGACGACGCGTTCGAATATGTCCGCTGGGCCCTCGGCCGCTTCGCCGGGCGCGAACTCGGTATCGACGAGTCGGTCTATGCCTCGGAGAGCGTCACCGGCGACCGTAACCGTTCGATCGCCTATCTCCTGCGCAACTCCAGCGTTATCAAGGACGACGTCAGCAAGGTGCTGGAGGTCTATTTCCGGCAATGCGCCATCCTGGTGACCGCGCGCGACATCGCCGTCATGGCCGCGACGCTGGCGAATCGCGGCACCAATCCCGTGACGGGTGAGCAGGTGATGACCCCCTACGCCATCTCGCGGACGCTCTCGGTGATGACCTCGTCCGGCATGTATGACTACGCCGGCGAATGGATCTATCGCGTCGGCATTCCCGCCAAGAGCGGCGTCGGCGGCGGCATCCTGGCGGCGCTGCCGGCCCGGCTCGGGCTCGGCAGCTATTCGCCACCGCTGGACAGCCACGGCAACAGCGTACGCGGCATCAAGGTGTGCGAGGCGCTGTCGGCGCACTACGACCTGCACATGCTCAACCGCAGCGACGACGCGCGCAACAGCATCATCGCCGATTACAATATCGGCAAGAGCCCGTCGCGGCGCAGCCGTCGGCCGCATGAACGGAAGATTCTCGCCGCCCATCCCCAGGCCGTCCGCATCATCGAACTGGTTGGGCCGCTGACATTCTCCAATGTCGATTACATCTCGCGGCAGCTGGCTGCCAAGCCGCGCCCGCAATTCGTCATCTTCGACCTGCGTCGCGTCGCCGCCATGACGCGCGCAGGGGTCCGCCTGCTCGCCGAGGAATTCCGGGAATTGGCGGACTTCCATGTCACGGTGATCCTGTCCGGCGTCCGGCGTTCCTCCGCGGATTGGAAAACGATCCGGCAAGCGGCCGGTGACCTCTCGAACTTGCGTGACTTCTATCTGCTCGACACCGCCATCGAATGGGCCGAGGACCAGGTGGTCTATCGCCACGGGGGCGCCATCGACTTCCACGAGACATCGGCGCTCTCCGAACAACCGCTGCTGGCGGGGCTTTCCGCGAAGGACATCGAGGACATCGCCGCGTTGGGCACGATGCGAAGCTATCGATCGGGCGAGCGGATCGTCGCCGCCGGCGATCCCTCGACATCGCTGTTTTTCCTGGTCAGCGGCGTGGTCCACGTCACCCTGCCCGACGGCGTCCGGCTGGCGACGCTGACGGCCGGAACGGCGTTCGGAGAAATGGCACTGTTGGAAACCCACCGCGCCGCCAACGTGCTCGCCGACATGTCCGCCACCGCGCTCGAAATACCCTTAAGCGAGTTCGAGCGCTTTCGCGAGCAGCATCCGCGGATCGGCGAGCGCATCATGCGCAATCTGGCGCAGCTCCTGGCCGATCGCCTGATCGTCGCCAACACCAAGGTCGATCTGCTGACCCCGACGTAGAGCTTCGGTTCTGGTTGAATCGGAATCGAAGCTCCGGATTCTTGTTTTGACGCGTTTTCTTCACGCGAACCGGTATCCACTTCGCTCGAAAACGCTATGACGCGCTGTCCGTTACACCACTTCCGATACCGGCTGCATGTCGATCGCGAACGTCTCCAGAAACTTCGATGTCATGATGTAGAATCCGACCGAGAGTTGCAGCTCGACCAGCGCGGCCGGCGTCAGTTTCGACGCGATGGCGTTGAACGTCGCGTCGGTCGGCCGGCTCAGCCGCACGATCTCGTCGGCGAAGGCGAGCGCGGCGCGCTGCAGCTCGTTGAAACAGGTCGCGGACTTCCAGTCCTCCAGGGCTTCGTTCTGCTCGTCGGTAACGCCGACATTCTTGCCGATCCGCTTGTGCGCGACCACCTCATAGGGAGCCTCGCACAAAATCCCCGTGCGCGTGATCGCGAGCTCGCGCACCACCGGATCGAGTTCGCCCTTGTGGCGGATGGCGCCGCCGAGCCGGCAATATTGTTCGAAATAGCTCGGGGAGTGCGCCATCATGCGGAAGATGTTGGCGTTGCGGTTCTTGCCGAGGATTTCCCGGGTGCGTTCGTTGGATTTCGAAGTATCGCAATAGTCGATACGGGCCATGGTTCTCCCCGGCGGTTTTTGGCTTGTGACAGACTGCTTTCAGCAGGTTTCGCGCAAACACTATCTGGCCCCTTGCGCCCGGGCAACCGCCCGCGGCGCTCGCGCTGAGCGTGCGTATGCCAAAAATACGCTTCGAAGATTCCATCTCGCGCGCACAAACCGGCTGCACCCGGGCCAAAATGCCGCCGCATTACTGGTGGAACTTGAGACCGTCGATATTCGCCGAGTGGGGACTCAGTAAAAGCGAATTTTCGTCGTGGGGCGTTCCGAGTAGAAAATCTGACCGTCGAAATGCGCGTTCGCGCAACGATGAGTCATGTCCAAGTCTAGGGAGATTGGCATGAAGGTGGCCACAAAGAGGGCGGCCTCGGAGGCACTTGCGCAGACGCTGGCGGTGACGGCGATGCTCGTCATCGCCAGCTTCGTGTTCTACTGGCGATAAAGACCGTTCGTCCTCCCGCCCGGGTGAGACGAGACGAGCGGCGGTTGTTCTCGGGTCGCGAAGCATCACGCATCATGCGATCCGAGACGGGGTGGGGTGAAGGGCAGGTTTGAGTATCACCCCACCCCGGCGATTGCCGTGAACCGCGGATTGAGCGCGGCGCTGGTGCCACTCACGACTGCGCTTTTGCAAAGTATGGAACGAGGCGGCCGGCGAACGGCGCGAACCGCGCGGTGACGCGATCGTCAATGGCAAGATCGTTGTCGCCATGGGCCATCATGCGGAAGCCCTCCGACGCATCGATCAGGACAATGTTGTAGGGAATATGCGCGCGGGTTTCCGGCGTGGCGGCGCGGCAGACCAGCGAGGTCGCGTAGACCGTGCCTTCGCCGCTGGCGCGCTTCTCGACCGGGTCCGGCGCGCCGCAGGCGGCGCAGAAGCTGCGGCGGAAATACTGCAAATTCCCGCACGATCCGCAGGCTTGATAGACGATCGCTTCCGTGCCGGTGGTCCAGTCCCCAAGCCGCCCGCTTCCGCTCATCGCACCCGCTCCAGAAACATGCTGACATGCGACGACAATACGCCGCCGTCGCCGTGCAGCAGCGCCATCGAGGCGTCGCGCACCTGGCGATTTTGCGCGCGTCCCGTCATCTGCAGATGGGTTTCGACCAGATGCGCCATGGCGCCGCCGACCCCGCAATGGCCGTAGCTCAACAATCCGCCATGGGTGTTGAGCGGCATTGCGCCGTCACGGCCGAAATAGCCGGATCGCACCCGCGCCGCCGCCTCGCCGCGCCCGGCAAGGCCGAGGTCTTCCAGCAGCATCGCCAGCGTGATGGTAAAACTGTCATAGATCGCGGCGTAGCGCACGTCGGAGAGCGCGACGCCGGCGGATTCTTTCGCGCGCGCAATGGCGATCTCGGCGCCAAGCTGGCTCAAGCGCGGTGCCGCCGTGACATGCTGGTGGGTATGCGCCTGCGCGCAGCCGCGCACGCGCACGCCGGTCTCGCCGGTCCGCTCGCGGCTGACCACGAACGCCGCGCCGCCGTCCGACACCGGACAGCAATCCAGAAGCTTCAGCGGCAGCGCCACCGGCTTCGAGGCCATCACGTCGGCGACCGTGATCGGGTCGTGAAACTGCGCGCCGGGATGCATGCACGCGTGGGCGCGCATCAATACCGCGAATTCGGCGAGATCTTCCTGCGTGACGCCATATTCGTGCATGTAGCGCGAGGCGACCAGGCCATAATAGGCCGGGATCGTCGGCCCCAGCGGAACTTCATATGTGACATGCCCGACCTGCGCCAGCGCCAGGATCGAGGCGTCGCGGCTCTGCCCGGTCAGACGGTTCTCGCCGGCCACGACCAGCACATGCCTGGCGACACCCGCCTCGACCAGATGATGCGCCAGCATGGTCATCGCGAGGCCGGTGGCGCCGCCGACCTGCACCGCGTGGGCATAAGCCGGGCGGATGCCGAAATGTTCTGCGAATACCGTCGCCAGCATGATGTGCGGCGAGACGGTGGAATAACCGCAGAGTACACCGTCGATGTCGGCGCGCTTCAGCCCTGCGTCGGCGATCGCCAGCTCCGCGGCCTTGCTCATGAGGTCGAGCGAGGACGAGCCTTCATGCTTGCCGTAAGAGGTGAGGCCAACGCCGGTGATAAAACTCATGTCAGTACGACTTCGGCAGGCCCAGCACTTTCTCGGCGATAAAACTGAGAATGAGCTGCGGGCTGATCGGGGCGATGCGCGGGATCAGCGATTCCCGCAAATAGCGCTCGACGTGATATTCCTTGGCGTAGCCGAAACCGCCATGGGTCATGACCGCCTGCTCGCAGGCGTGGAAGCCGGCTTCGGCGGCGAGATATTTTGCGGCATTGGCGGCGGGCCCGCACGGCAGGCCCTGGTCGTATTGCCACCCCGCGGACAGCACCATCAGCCAGGCAGCTTCCAGCTCCATCCAGTTTTTCGCCAGCGGATGCTGGATGCCCTGGTTCATGCCGATCGGCCGGTTGAACACGATGCGGCTTTTCGCATAGGCTGAAGCGCGCGACAGCGCGATCTTGCCGAGCCCGACCGCTTCGGCCGCGATCAAAATGCGCTCCGGATTCATGCCGTGCAGGATGTATTCGAAGCCGCGGCCCTCCTCGCCGAGACGATCCTCCACCGGAATTTCAAAGTTCTCGAAGAACAGTTCGTTGGAGTCGACGGGCTTGCGGCCCATCTTCTCGATTTCATGCACCGCGACGCGCTTCTTGTCGAAGTCGGTGTAGAACAGACTGAGGCCCTGGGTCGGGGTCCTCACCTGTTCCAGTGGCGTGGTGCGCGCCAATAGCAGGATCTTGTTGGCGACCTGGGCGGTGGAAATCCAGACCTTCTGGCCGTTGACGATGTATTTGTCACCCTGGCGAACCGCGCGGGTTTTCAGCTGCGTGGTGTTGAGCCCGGTATTCGGCTCGGTGACGGCGAAGCAGGATTTGTCCGCGCCGGAAATGATCGGCGGCAGCATGCGCCGGCACTGTTCCTTGGTGCCGAACACGACGACGGGATTGAGCCCGAACACGTTCATATGCACGGCCGAGGCGCCGGACATGCCGGCGCCGGATTCCGCGATGGTCCGCATCATGATCGCGGCGTCGGTAATGCCCAGACCGGAGCCTCCGAATTCCTCGGGAATGCAGATGCCGAGCCAGCCGGCGTCCGCCAGCGCGCGGTGGAAGTCGGCGGGATAACCGCCCTCCCTGTCCTTCTTCAGCCAATAGGCGTCGTCAAAGCGCGAACAGATTTTTCCGATCGCGTCGCGGATCGATTCCTGGTTGGCTGACAGGGCAAAATCCATGCGTCTCAATCCCTCTTGCTGTCGGGCGGCGCCCGGGTGACGCCGTCGCGCACCAGCGTTGCGATCTCGTCGGCGGAATAACCCGCCTCGCGCAGAATTTCCGCGCCGTGCTCATTGAGGCGCGGCGCCAGCCGCGTCGGCTCCACCGATGTCTCCGACCAGGTGGCGGACACCTTCATGTTGCGGATCGGACCTTCAGTGGGATGATCGACCACCGGAAAGAAATCGGTCGCGACCAGATGCGGATCCCTGAGCATGCTCTCGAGATCGTGCATCGGCATCACGGGGACGTCGGCCTTGTCGAGCAGTTCGGTCCATTCGGCGGTGGTCCGCGTCTCGAAGATGCGGGCGAGTTCCGCATAGACCATGTCGATATTGACGGAGCGACCGGCGAAGGTCGCAAATCGGGGATCGCCGCGCAGGTCGTCGCGGCCGGTGGCCTCGAAGAAGTTCTCCCACTGCTTGTCGTTGTAGACGATCACGCAGATGTAGCCGTCCGAGGTCTTGTACGGCCGCCGGTCGCGCGACAGGTGCCGCGCGTAACCGCCCTTGTCGAGCGGCGGCTCGTAAGTCAGGCCGCCCATGTGGTCGCCCATGACAAAGCCGGCCATGGTCTCGAACATCGGAATATCCACGCGCTGGCCGCGCCCGGTGCGGTCGCGATGTACGAGGCTGGCGCAGATTGCGCCCACCGCCGTGAGACCTACGATGCGGTCGACCAGCGCATTCGGGACATAGCGCGGCACGCCGTCGCCGGTCTGCGCCATCAGCGCCGGCAACGCGGTGGCGCCCTGGATCAGATCGTCATAGGCGGGCTTTGCGGCATAGGGGCCATCCTGGCCGAAGCCGAACACACCGGCATAGATCAGGCGTGGATTGACCTTCGAGACGACGTCGTAGCCAAGCTGCAGCCGCGCCATCGCCTGCGGCCGCACGTTGTAGACCAGCACGTCGGCGGAGGCGATCAGCCGCAGCACCGCCTCGCGGCCCGCCGGCTTTTTCAGATCGAGGCAGATCGAGCGCTTGCTGCGGTTGGTGTTGAGGAAAACCGGACCCATGCCGGGATGCCGGGTCGGGCCGATCAGGCGGGTGACGTCGCCCTCGAGCGACTCGATCTTGATGACATCCGCGCCGTAATCGCCGAGCATCTGGGTGGCATAGGGCCCCATCAGCACGGTCGTCATGTCGATGACCTTGATGCCCTGAAGTGGTCCCATGGCCAAGTTTCGCTCCCGGCGATATCGGGCGCGCTGGTTCGCGCCGTTTTATCGGACCTAGTAACGGCAGCACGAAGCCAAGATCAAGGGCGCCAGGTGTATGGGGGTATGCGCCTCGACGTCGTCCCGACCTTCACCCGGGACGACGTCGAGGCTATTTCGTCGGCTCCAGCAGCGAAACGTAATTCGC
Source organism: Bradyrhizobium sp. (assembly GCF_017881085.1). Taxonomy (GTDB): domain Bacteria; phylum Pseudomonadota; class Alphaproteobacteria; order Rhizobiales; family Xanthobacteraceae; genus Bradyrhizobium. Next base: position 8,950 of record NZ_JADGRI010000020.1, on the reverse strand, counting down.
GACCGCCGCCCCGCCCATGTTGAAGATGCCCGCGAGTTTTGCGTCCTTGATCTGCATGCCCTCGGGCGCCTGACCCAACAGCTGCATCGCGGTCATCACGTGCATGGAGACGCCGGTGGCGCCGATCGGATGTCCCTTGGCCTTCAGGCCGCCGGAGGGATTGATCGGCAGCTTGCCATCTTTCTGGGTCCAGCCTTCCTTGATGGCGCGAGCGCCCTGCCCACGCGGCGTCAGGCCCATCGCTTCGTACTCGATCAGTTCGGCGACGGTGAAGCAGTCGTGGGTTTCGACAAAGGACAGATCGGAAAGCTGCACGCCAGCCGATTGCAGCGCACGCTGCCAGGCCACGGTGCAGCCTTCGAACTGCAAAATGTCGCGCTTCGACATCGGCAGGAAATCCTGGGCATGGGCGGTGGCGCGGATATTGACGGCCTTGCCCATGGTTTTTGCGGTCTCGGCGTCGGTCAGGACCAACGCTGCCGCACCGTCCGAAACCAGCGAGCAATCGGTACGCTTCAGTGGCCCCGCCACGAACGGGTTCTTCTCGCTCTCCGAGCGGCAGAATTCATAACCAAAATCCTTGCGCATCTGCGCATAGGGATTGGCGACGCCGTTCTTGTGGTTCTTGGCGGCGATCATCGCCAGCGCATCGGACTGGTCGCCATATTTCTGGAAATAGGCCTGCGCGATCTTGCCGAACACGCCGGCGAAACCGCCGGGGGTGTCGCCGTCCTCCGGCAGATACGACGCCTTGAGCAAATTCTTGCCGATCTCGGCCGGCGGCGTCCGCGTCATCTGCTCGACGCCGACCACCAGCACGATCTTCGCGGCACCGGCCGCGATGGCGCGGATACCCTGATGCACGGCCGCGGAACCCGTCGCGCAGGCATTCTCGACCCGTGTCGCCGGCTTGAAGCGCAAGGCCGGATCGGCCTGCAGCACCAGCGAAGCCGTGAAATCCTGCGGCGAGAAGCCGGCGTTGAAATGCCCGAGCACGATCTCGTCGACATCGCCTGCGGAAATGCCGGCATCAGCGATCGCCTCGTTGGCGACCTTGACGACGAGGCTTTCCACCGTCTCGGTATCGAATTTGCCGAATGGCGTGTGCGCCCATCCGACGATGCTGGCTGTCATGGCAAGTCTCCCTCAGATTTCGGCAATTAGATCAGGCGACGAACTTACCACCAAGTTCGTCCTCGATGTGAATCCGGATGATGTCGTCAAAGGTCTTTTCGACGGTGGTGAAGCCGAGCTGGAGCGCCCGTTTCGGCTCGAAATCGCGTGGCCAGCCGCCGACAATGCCCGCAATGAAGGGATCCGGCTCGCGTTTGATCCTGCTTGCGACCTTGTCTCCCGCCACCCGCTTGAGCGCGGCGATCTGCTCGCCGACGGTCGCGGACAGGCCGGGCATGGTGAGGTTGCGGCGCGGTCCGACCACCGCAGAATCCAGCGTCGCGGCATGCAGCAGGAAGCCGACCGCGGAGCGCGGCGTGGCATGCCAGTGGCGCACGTCCTCGGAAACCGGCAGCACCACGTCCTTGCCGGCCAGCGGCTCGCGCAGGATGTTGGAAAAGAAGCCGGAGGCTGCCTTGTTGGGAAGGCCGGGGCGGATGCAGATCGTCGGCAGGCGGATGCCGATGCCGTCCATGAAGCCGCGCCGGGTGTAATCGGCGAGCAAAAGCTCGTCGATCGCTTTCTGGGTGCCGTAGCTCAACAGCGGGGTATTGAAGAACTCGTCGCCGATCTTGTCCGGGAACGGTGCGCCGAACACCGCGATCGAGGACGTAAAGACAATGCGGGGCTTGTAGCCGTTTCCGACAAGCCGGATCGCATCGAGCAGCATCCGCGTGCCGTCGAGGTTAATGCGATAACCCTTGTCGAAATCGAGCTCGGCCTCGCCCGACACGATCGCCGCCAGATGGAAAATCACGTCGGGACGGTCGGCCACAAGCTTTTCAGCGGCGCCCGCCACCGCGAAATCGCAGGTCACGGTATCGACCGGAAACCCTGATTTGGCCGGCTGCGCCGGGGCGATCACGTCCTGCAGCGTCAGGCGCGTGATATCGTTCTTGCCGAGACGCCCGTCGGCCAAAAGCCGCTCCGACAATTTGCGGCCGACCATGCCGGCCGCGCCCAGTACCAGAATGTGCAAGACCCAACTCCTTGTTGTTTTTGTTCTATAGCGTTTTCGCGCGAAGTTGGAACCGGTTCGCGTCAAGAAAATGGGTCAAAGGATCGGCCCAAAGGGGCCGCGCGCTCACTCTTTCACGGCTCCGGTCATCGCCGACACATAGTGCTCGACGAAGAACGCATAGAGGATCACCAGCGGCAGCGAGCCGCACAACGCGCCGGCCATCAGCGATCCCCAGCGGTAGATGTCGCCGTCGACGAACTCGTTGACGATCGCGACCGGCACCGTCTTGTTCTGGGTCGATTGCAGGAAGGTCAGCGCGTAGATGAACTCGTTCCAGCACAGCGTGAAGCAGAAGATAAAGGCCGAGATCAGGCCCGGGATCGCCAGCGGCAGCACGATCTTGACCAGGATCTGCCAGCGGCTCGCGCCGTCGATCAGCGCGCATTCCTCCAGTTCGAACGGGATGGTCTTGAAATAGCCCATCAGCAGCCAGGTCGAGAACGGGATCAGGATGGTCGGATAGGTCAGGATCAGCGCCATCGGCGAGTCGAACAGGCCGTACTGGAACACGACGGTGGCGAGCGGGATGAACAGGATCGACGGCGGCACCAGATAGGACAGGAAGATCAGGCCGCCGACCCAATGCGCGCCGCGATAGCGCAGCCGAACGATCGCGTAGGCCGCCAGCACGCTGGCGAAGATCGACAGCACGGTCGCGCAGATCGCCACGTACATCGTGTTCCACAGCCAGTGCGGATAATAGCTTTCGAACAGCAGCTTGTGGATGTGCTTGAAGGTCGGATTCCAGGTCCAGAACGGGTTGAATTTGTCGAGATCGAGCAGCTGATCGTCCGGCTTGATCGCGGTCAGGCCCATCCAGTAGAACGGAAACAACAGCACGATCACGATGATCGACAGGGGCAGATATAACGTCACGAGACGGCGCGGCACCGACTGCAGATAGCTCATGCCCTCGCTGTGATCGTCCATCGCCACCGTCGGCGACGAACCCGACAACACGGCTTTGACGTCGACTGGCAAGGTCGGAAGATCAGTCATGGTTCTCTCCCTGCTGCCACTTACGGCAGCGCGCGCGGGGCTTGCCCCGTTCGCGCAAACAAAACAGCGCAGCGCCGTGGCTCAGTCATTGTTCTCTCCCTGCTGCCACTTGCGCCGCTGCAGCCCGAACCAGGAAACCATGATCGCGGCCAAGAGGAACGGGATCATCGCGCTCGAGATCGCGGCGCCCTCGCCGAGCTGTCCGGCGATGATGGCGCGCTGATACGACAGGGTCGCCATCAGATGCGTGGCATTGACCGGACCGCCGCGGGTCATCGCCCAGATCAGCTGGAAGTCGGTGAAGGTGAACAGCACCGAGAACGTCATCACGACCGCGATGATCGGGGTGAGCAGCGGATAGGTGATATAGCGGAACATCTCCCATTTGCTGGCGCCGTCGAGCGTCGCGGCCTCGTAGAGCGAGGGTTGCACGGTCTGCAGGCCCGCCAGCAGCGTGATCGCGACGAAGGGAACGCCGCGCCAGATGTTGGCGAAGATCACGCAGATCCGCGCCCAGGTGGTGTCGCCGAGGAAGTTGATGTTGTGCGTGATCAGGCCGAGATGCTTGAGCGACCACGAGATGATCGAGAATTGCGAATCGAAGATCCACCAGAACGCCAGCGCCGACAGCACCGTCGGCACGATGAAGGGGATCAGCACCATCGCCCGCAGCATCGCCTTGAACGGCATGTTCTCGTTCAGCAGCAGCGCGAGATAAAGACCGACCGCGAATTTGATGGCGCTCGCGACCGAGGTGTACAACAGCGTGTTGAACACCGAGAGCCAGAAGATCGAATCGCCCCACAGCCATTCGTAATTTTCGGTGCCGATGAACACGCCCGGCCGGCCGATGCGCGCGTCGGTGAAGGATATCCAGATCCCGAGCCCCAGCGGATAGGCCAGGAAAAAGATCAAAAACCCCATCGCCGGCAGCATGAACCAGAAGCCCAGCCAGTTCCGGTTGGTCCTGAGCTGGTCCCACGCGGTGGCCTCGCGGATCTGCGCCTTGGCGGTGCGGGGTTGCAGTGCGATGTCAGCCATTGACGAAATCCCTCCGGTGTAGCGATGCCGTCTCTACCGGTGCACGCAGTAGAATATCGCGACATGTCGTCAATTGGGCGGACCGCAGCCTGGGCCGCAGTCCGCCCGATTGTGCTTAGCGATAGATCCGCTTCAATTGCCGCTCGGCCTCGGCGACCGAGGTCTTGGCATCCTTGGCGCCGGTGCAATAATTGGCGAACATGTCGACGACGATGAAGTCGGCGATCGCAGTCGCCGCCTTCTCGCCGGGCGTGCCGATGCCGGAAGCCGGCAGCGCCCGCTTGCTGGCCTGGCCGAACACCGCGTTCTTCGGGTCGGCCGTCCACACCGGCGCCGCGTCATAGGCGTTGAGCGTGTGGGTGAGATAGCCCCGCGCGCCCGACAGCCACTTCTCGAAATTTTCCTTCTCCAGCATGAAGGCGATGAAGGCCTTCGCGGCGTTCGGGTATTTGGTGAAGTTGAACGCCAGGATCGGGACCGCGAGCTGCAGTTCGGTCGGCTTGCCGATCGGGCCGACCGGCCACAGCGCGTGGTCGATATCCTCGGCCAGATCCTTCTTGGCCGGATCATCCTTGGCCGCGACGTAGATCGAGATGCCGTTCGAGGTCAGATACAACTCGCCCGACAGGAACGCCTTGTTGTTGGAGGAGTCGTTCCAGGAGGCGACGCCGGGAATGAAGGTGTCCGACAGCGCCTTGGCGTATTCCAGCGCCTTGATCGTTTCCGGCGAATTGATGCTGACCTTGTCGTCCTTGTCGACGGTCCAGGCGTTATGGCCCCAGAGGATGTTGTGCACCCAGGCATTGGCGTCGCCGGTCGCATGGCCGAGCGCGAAGCCCGCGGGCGTGTTGTTCGCCTTCAACGCCTTGCACAGTTCGAGATAGGCCGGGAAGTCCGACGGGATGGTCTTGAAGCCCGCCTTCTGCACGGCCGATTTGCGATAGGTCAGATAGCCGCCGATGGTCGCGACGGGAATACCGAGCCAGTCATTGCCCTGCTTGCAGGTCTTGGCGGCGGCATCGGTCCATCCGCCGTACTTCTTGCCGAGGTAATCGGCGACGTCGTTCATCTTCAGCACTTTGGTCGGAAACAACTGCGGCAGCGTGTGCAGGCCCCAGGCCAGATCGAGGCCCGAGCCGGTGTTCGCCGCGACCGAAGCCTTGGGCTGCACGTCCTCAAAGGACTCGCTGAACACGTTCATCTCGGTTCCGGTGGCGGCCTTGAATGCGGCGACCATGGCGTTGAACGCGTCGTCCTCGGCCGGCACGAAGCGCTTCCAGCGCATCACGGTCAGCTTGGCGCCGGGCTCGGCCTTCCACGGTGCGGTCTGCGCCCAGGCCTTGGCAAAGTCGAACAAAGCCGGCCCGGTAAGCGCGCCAGCCGCCGCCAGCGCGGTGCCGCCCTGCAGAAGCGTGCGGCGAGTAAAGTCCTGCATAGTTCATCCTCCCTTTGGTCGTTTTTGATTTGTGTTCAGGCGTTCAGTCGTTTCCCCGTCGTCTCGTCGAACAGATGCACCAGCGCCGGATCGGGTTTCAGCCGGACCTTGTCGCCCGGATTGAACTGATGACGCTCGCGAAACACGGCGATGACCTGTTCGCCGCCCAGTTTGGCGATGACCTGGGTTTCCGAGCCGGTCGGCTCGACCACCACGATCTCGGCCTCGGCGCCGTCGTCCGCGATGGTGAAATGTTCAGGACGAATGCCGTAGACCGCTGGCCTGCCATCGGAATTGGCGGGCGCCGTCGCCAATGGCAGCTTGATGCCGTTCGGCCCCACAAATCCCAGACTGCCGTTCGCGATGAGCTTGCCGCTGAGGAAGTTCATCGCCGGCGAGCCGATAAAACCCGCGACGAACTGGTTGTCCGGCTTGTCGTAGAGTTCGAGCGGCGACCCCATCTGCTCCACGATGCCGTCATGCATCACCACGATCTTGTCGGCCATGGTCATGGCCTCGATCTGGTCGTGGGTGACGTAGACGGTCGTGGTCTTGAGCCGCTGATGCAGTTCCTTGATTTCGGTGCGCATCGCAACGCGCAGCTTGGCGTCGAGGTTCGACAGCGGTTCGTCGAACAGGAACACCTGGGGATCGCGCACGATGGCGCGTCCCATCGCCACACGCTGGCGCTGGCCGCCCGACAATTGCCGGGGATAGCGATCGAGCAGCGGCGTCAATGCGAGAATTTCCGCGGCGCGCCTGACGCCCTTGCCGATTTCGTCGGCGCTGGCGCCGCGCAGCTTCAGCGAAAATCCCATGTTGTCGGCGACCGTCATATGCGGATAGAGCGCATAGTTCTGGAACACCATCGCGATGTCGCGCTCTTTGGGCTGCACATTGTTGACGACGCGGTCGCCGATCGAGATCGTCCCGGAGGTGATGTTTTCGAGCCCGGCGAGCATCCGCAACAGGGTCGACTTGCCGCAGCCGGAAGGGCCGACCAGAACGACGAAGGCGCCGTCCTCGATCGGGATCGACACGCCGTGCAGCACTTCAAAGCCGCCAAACGATTTTCGCACGTCGCGAATCTGCACAGACGACATCTAATTCCCCTCCACGTTTCCCGGCCTCGTACGGCGAAAGCCGTCGCTGCTCTGTTTTTTGTTTCGATGCGGAAGTCGATCTTCGCCGAGCATTGTCCGCAATTCAAAGATCATTAGCAATCCGGTGGTAGCGCTGTCAATCTTTGTTCAACTGCCGGAATTGTTGTGATATGAGCGCGTCATGGAACGCAAAAGAGCGAGGTCTGGCGAAATCCGGCTCACCGAGGTTGCCAAGCTCGCGGGGGTGAGCCCAATCACCGCATCGCGGTTTTTCAGGAATCCGCAAGCGCTCTCCCCGAGCAAACGGGAACGGGTGGCGAGCGCGGCGAAGGAACTCGGTTACGTGCCGAACCTGGCGGCGCGCGCACTCGCTTCGCAGCGCACCGAGGTGATCGGCGTCCTGATCCCGTCCCTGACCAACAACGTGTTCTCGGACGTGCTGCGCGGCATCTACGACGCGTCGGAAGGAAGCCGCTACAGTATCCAGCTCGCCAATACCCGCTACAGCATCCTGCAGGAGGAAAAGCTGCTGCGCCTGTTTCAGGCACAGAAGCCGGCGGGGTTGATCGTGACCGGCATCGACCAGACCGCGGAATCGCGCTCCGTCATGGAAACGATGCATTGCCCGATCGCCCAGATCATGGAAATCGGACCCGACCCGGTCGACATGATGGTTGGGTTTTCGCACTATGATGCGGCATTTGCAGCGGTTTCTCACCTCCTTGCGCAAGGCTTCCGGCGCATCGGATTTCTCGGCGCGCAAATGGATCCCCGCGTGCAGCGGCGTCTGCAGGGCTACCGCGATGCAATGAAGGCCGCGTCGCTGTTCGACCCGCGCACCATCGTGACCACGCCCGTGCCAACCACCGTGACGCTGGGCGGGACGCTGTTCGCCGACCTGCTCTCGCGGACGCCGGACGTCGAAGCGGTGATCTGCGTCAACGACGACCTCGCGCTCGGCGTTCTCTTCGAATGCCAGCGCCGGCATATATCGGTTCCCGAAGACATGGCGATTGCCGGCTTCAACGACCTGGAATTCATGGCCGCGGCCGTGCCCTCGCTGACCAGCGTACGAACCAACCGCTACGAAATGGGCAGGCTCGCCGTCTCCATGGTGACGGCCGCGATCGACGGTAACCGCCCACCGAATCCTGTCGTCGATCTCGGTTTCGAACTCATGGTCCGCCAAAGTTCATCGGCGCGGAGCCTTTGATGCCGCCGCGCGGATCGCGCCCCGATCAAATGATTGTAGCAAAAAAATGGTAGCGCTACCTTTTGGGCGAGGCTAATACTAAATCTCTAGAACAATGACCGGAACCGGCGCGGCCAAGCAGAAGGTGCATTTCTGAACGTGGTGAAAGCCGCCGCCGCGCGCTAGGCTTCGTTCCAAGAATGCTACTCGCGGAGGAAACAACAATGAACAAGCCGCTTACCGGCGTCACCAGGCGCAAACTCCGTTCCAGCGAGTGGTTCAACAATCCCCATAACCCCGGGATGACCGCGCTCTATCTCGAGCGCTACCTCAATTACGGCCTGACCCGCCATGAACTGCAAGCCGGCAAGCCGATCATCGGCATCGCGCAGACCGGCAATGATCTTTCGCCGTGCAACCGCCATCATCTGGAACTGGCGCATCGGGTCCGGGAAGGAATCCGCGCCGCCGGCGGCATCGCGATGGAATTTCCGATGCACCCGATCCAGGAGACCGGCAAGCGCCCGACCGCGGCGCTCGATCGCAACCTCGCTTATCTCGGCCTCGTTGAAATCCTGTTCGGCTATCCGCTGGACGGCGTGGTCCTGACCACCGGTTGCGACAAGACCACCCCAGCCTGCCTGATGGCCGCGGCGACGGTCAATCTGCCGGCGATCGTGCTGTCGGGCGGTCCGATGCTGAACGGCTGGCACAATGGCCAGCGCTCGGGATCGGGAACCGTGGTCTGGAAAGCGCGCGAGCAGCTCGCCGCGGGCGAGATCGACTACGAGGAGTTCATGAATATCGTGGCCTCCTCGGCGCCGTCGGTCGGCCACTGCAACACCATGGGAACCGCTTCCACCATGAATTCGCTGGCGGAAGCGCTGGGAATGTCCCTGCCCGGCTGCGCCGCGATCCCCGCCCCCTATCGCGAGCGCGGCCAGATCGCCTACGAAACCGGCACCCGCATTGTCGGCATGGTCTGG
>NZ_JADGRI010000001.1 GCF_017881085.1 Bradyrhizobium sp. | reverse complement strand
GTCACCGACCACACCACGAAATAGCCGACGAACACGGCGAGCACGAAAATCGACAGCCGGAACACGAAGGGATCGACGGCCTGCGCGATATGTTCCATGGCGGCTCTCCTTAGGTCTTCGGCTGGAAGTTCGGATGAATGACGGCGCCGTCCTTGGTCAGCGCGGTGGCCTTGACCAGCTCGTCATCCCAGTTCACCGCGAGCGCCTTGTTCGGCTTGTCGATCAGGGTTTCGATGAACGAAAACAGGTTGCGCGCGTACAGCCCCGAGGCCGAGGCTGCGACGCGGCCGGCGACATTGGTGTAGCCGACGATCTTGATGCCATCGAGATCGACGACTTCGCCCGGCTTTGCGCCTTCGACGTTGCCGCCGCGCTCGACGGCGAGGTCCACCAGCACCGATCCGGGCTTCATCGATTTGACCATCTCGGCGCTGACGAGCTTGGGCGCCGGCCGGCCGGGGATCAACGCCGTCGTGATCACGATATCCTGCTTCTTGACATGATCGGCGGTGAGCGCGGCCTGCTTGGCCTGATACTCCTTCGACATTTCCTTGGCGTAGCCGCCGGCGGTCTGGGCGTTCTTGAATTCCTCGTCCTCGACCGCGAGGAATTTGGCGCCGAGGCTCTCGACCTGCTCCTTGGTCGCAGGCCGCACGTCGGTCGCGGTGACGACGGCGCCGAGCCGCCGCGCAGTCGCGATCGCCTGCAGGCCGGCGACACCGACGCCCATCACGAACACTTTCGCCGCCGGAATGGTGCCGGCCGCGGTCATCATCATCGGAAAGGCGCGGCCGAAGGCTTCCGCCGCCTCGATCACCGCGCGGTAGCCGGCAAGATTGGCCTGGCTCGACAACACGTCCATCACCTGCGCGCGGGTGATGCGCGGCATCAGCTCCATCGCGAACGCCGAGATGCCGGCATCCGCCATCGCCTTCAGCGCGGCGTCGTTGCCATAGGGATCCATGATGGCGATGACCAGCGCGCCGCGCTTGTATTTTCCAAGCTCGGACGCCTCGGGCCGCTTCACCTTGATGACGATGTCGGCGTCCTTGACCGCATCGGCGCTGACGGTGGCGCCGGCCGCGGTGAATTCCGAATCCGGCAGGCCCGACTTGATACCGGCGCCCGGCTCGACGGCGACATCGACCCCCAGCGCCTTGAACTTCTTAATGGTGTCGGGCGATGCGGCGACCCGCGGCTCGGAGGGATCGATTTCCTTGGCGACGGCAATCTTCATAAGGCCTCCGGCGGCGCGCAGCGCGCGCGAGCAAACTAGCGCTTATTTCGCAGAGATAGATACCGGTTTTGCGACCGGACCAGTTTCTTCGCGCCGCCGGGAGGTGGCGCGAACGCCGCAACGATCAGGTCAGGAAGATCGCCATCATGGCGACGATGAAAATGACGGCGGCGGTTCCGTACTTCACCAGCATGATGAAACCTTCATAGGTCTGCTCATGCGCCGGATAATCGTTGCCGTCAGCGGTCGTGTAGGCCACTTCGTTATGCTCTGCCATCGGTGTCCCCGGTGATTGTTTGTCTCTCGCCGTGGAATTACCGCAATCCAACCGGGAGAGCAACGGCACTGGGTCTTTTGTGCACCAACTGCGTTTGCGAGTGACTAGCGGACCTCGGCCGGCCAGTTGTCCCGGATCCAGCGGGTGGGCCGGATTCTATTGCGATATTGGGAGATCCGAGACCCGGATAGGCACCAGAACTGAGGCCATATATCGTCCCCGGCTAGATATCGTCGGCTATCCCGCAAACTTGCAGGGCGGCACTTTCCATCTCGGATTCGCTGCGGGCGTCGTTCATCATTCACGCTCCAAGCGGCTGAATGTACAAGGAGCACCGCTATCGCTCAACCGCCGTCGTCAGCCCATCCCCTCCAGCTCGTCGATCATGCCCGCGATGACAGACAGCCCGCGGTCCCAGAAAGTGGGATCCTTGGCGTCGAGCCCGAACGGCCTGAGCAGTTCGGAATAATGCTTGGTGCCGCCGGCCGCCAGCATCGCCAGATAGCGCTCGGCAAACCCCTCGGCGGCATTTTCGTAGACCGCATAGAGCGAGTTCACCAGGCAATCGCCGAACGCATAGGCGTAGACGTAGAACGGCGAATGGATGAAGTGCGGGATGTACATCCAGAAATTCTCGTAACCCGGACGGATGTCGATCGCCGGACCGAGGCTCTCGCCCTGCACGCTGAGCCAGATTTCGCCGAGCCGTTCGGCGGTCAGTTCGCCGTTCTTGCGCTCGGTGTGCACCTTGCGCTCGAACGTATAGAACGCGATCTGCCGCACCACGGTGTTGATCATGTCCTCGACCTTGCCGGCGAGCAGCGCCTGGCGCTGTTTGGTGCTTTTGGTCTGCGCCAACAGCCGCTTGAAGGTCAGCATCTCGCCGAACACGCTGGCGGTCTCGGCAAGCGTCAGCGGCGTCGGCGCCATCAGCGCGCCGTTCTTGGCCGCCAGCACCTGATGCACGCCGTGGCCGAGTTCATGGGCGAGCGTCATCACGTCGCGCGGCTTGCCCTGATAGTTCATCAGCACATAGGGGTGGGCCGACGGCGTGGTCGGATGCGAGAACGCCCCCGGCGCCTTGCCGGGACGCACCGGCGCATCGATCCAGCGATCATTGAAGAAACGCTCGGCGATGCTGGCCATCTCCGGCGAGAACCCGCGATAGGCCGTCAGCACCATGTTCTTCGCCTCGGGCCAGGCGATGCTGCCGGTGGCGGCGAACGGCAGCGGCGCATTGCGGTCCCAATGCGCGAGCTTCTTCTTTTTGAACCAGCCGGCCTTGAGCTGATAATAGCGATGCGACAGCCGCGGATAGGCCGCGCGGACCGAACTCACCAGCGCATCGACGACCTCGCGCTCGACGCGGTTGTTGAGATGGCGCGAATCCGCGACATCCTGGAAGCCGCGCCAGCGGTCGGAAATCTCCTTGTCCTTGGCGAGCGTATTGGTGATGAGCGCAAAGGTCCGCTCGTTGGCCTTGAAGGTCTTGGCCAGCGCCTGCCCGGCTGCCTTTCGCTTTGCGCCGTCACGGTCCTGCAAGAAATTCAGCGTCGGCTCGATTGCCAGCTCCTTGGCTCCGACCTTGAAGCGCAGGGCCGAGATCGTCTGGTCGAACAGCCGGTTCCAGGCGGCATAGCCACTCTGGGATTTCTCATGAAACAGCTGCTCGACGCGATCTTCGAGCTGATACGGCTTTTCCTTGCGGAGATCCTCGATCCACGGGCGATAATGAGCCAGCGCGGCGGTCTGCATCGCGCCTTCGATCACGGCATCGTCGATCCGGTTGAGCTCGAGCCCGAAGAACAACAGGTGCACCGACGCGTTGGTCAGCCGCTCGGAGACGTCGCCATAGAATTTGGAGATCGCGGGATCGACGCTGTCGCCGGCGTGAACCAGCCCGGCATAGGAGCCGAGACGGCCGGCGAGATCGTCGATCGCTTCGTACCGCCGCACCGCTTCGGCGAGCCAGGCGCCGCCGCCCTGCTCCGCCGTCTTTTCGGCGAGTTTGCCCTTGTAGTCGGTCTCAAACGCGACGCAATCGGCATCCATCTTCTCGAGGTCGCGCGTGACTTCCGGCGCGTCGATACCGGAATAAAGATCGGCCAGGTTCCATTCCGGCAGCTTGGCGGGCTTGTAGCCGTTCTTGGTTTTGGCCGCGGGTTTCGCCGCGGATTTCTTGGGCGCCGCCTTGCGTTGAGCGGCCGGCTTGCGGAGGGCGGATGTGGAGCGCGAGGTCATCTTGTTCGAAACCTGTGTTCAGTCATTAAGGCTGCGTGAGCGAAATAAGGGCGGGACGGCAACGTTTAAGAGTGCGTTAATCGGCATCGGCGAGATTGCCCCGATTCGAGACAGATAGTTGTAGCGCGCGGGGAAAGCCATGGCTGCCAGCATTTTGATTGTCGACGACGACGCCGTCGCACGTCGTCTGGTCGAAAACATGGTGCAGAAATGCGGCTATGACGCCATTGTCGTCGATTCCGGCGACGCCGCGATCGCCACGCTGACCGCCCCGGACGCGCCGGTCGTCGACGCCATGGTGCTGGATCTGGTGATGCCCGGCCTCGACGGCATGGGCGTACTGGCGAAAATACGCGAGGCCGGCCTCAACATTCCCGTGATCGTGCAGACCGCCCATGGCGGCATCGACAATGTGGTGTCGGCGATGCGTGCCGGCGCCCAGGATTTCGTCGTCAAGCCTGTCGGCATCGAGCGGCTGCAGGTCAGCTTGCGCAACGCGCTCAACGCCAGCGCGCTGAAGGGCGAGCTGCAGCGCATCCGTCACAGCCGCGAGGGCCGCTTGACCTTCACCGACATCGTCACTCGCAGCGAGACCATGGCGGGCGTGTTGCGCACCGCTCACAAGGCGGCCGCCTCCACCATTCCCGTGCTGATCGAGGGCGAATCCGGGGTCGGCAAGGAACTGTTCGCGCGCGCCATCCATGGCAGCGGCGAGCGAAAGGCCAAACCGTTCGTCGCGGTCAATTGCGGCGCGATCCCCGACAATCTCGTGGAGTCGATCCTGTTCGGCCACGAGAAGGGCGCTTTCACCGGCGCCACCGAGCGCCACCTGGGAAAGTTCGTCGAAGCCTCCGGCGGCACGCTGTTCCTCGACGAGGTCGGCGAATTGCCGCTTGCGGCGCAAGTGAAATTGCTGCGCGCGCTACAGGAAGGCTCGGTCGAGGCAGTCGGCGGGCGCAAGCCGGTGAAGGTCGACGTCCGCATCATCTCCGCGACCAACCGCAAACTGCTCGACCACGTCAAGAACGGAAAGTTTCGCGAAGACCTGTTCTATCGCCTGCACGTGCTGCCGCTGACGATCCCGCCCCTGCGGCTGCGCCGGGAAGACATCCCCCATCTCCTGCGGCATTTTCTGGCTCGGTTCTGCGCCGAGGAAGGCCGCCACATCGCCGGCATCAGCGGCGAGGCGATGGCGCACCTGTCGCAATTGGAGTGGCCCGGCAACATCCGGCAGCTCGAAAACACGGTCTATCGCGCCGTGGTCATGAGCGAGAGCGACCAGCTTGGGCTGTCGGATTTTCCGCAAGCCGCCGCCCAGTCGCAAGCGATGCCGGAAGCGCACGCCGAACCGCTGGTCGTCGCGCCTGCGGCGTTTCATTCGACCGTGCCGGCCATGGTCTCCGGTAACGAAATACCTATTGCGCCCCTACCGTCGACGGGGACCCTGGCGATGCTGACCCATGCCGGCGAGATGCGCCCGCTCGAAGAGCTGGAGGGCGAGATCATCCGCTTCGCGATCTCGCACTATCGCGGCCAGATGTCCGAGGTCGCGCGCCGATTGAAAATCGGCCGGTCGACGCTTTACCGCAAGCTCGATGAGGCTGCCGACGACAATTCAACGGCCGGCGACGCGGAGAACGCGCGCTAGCCACTGGAGAGGATTGTGGCGCTACGGTGTCGGAGATGGAATGCATAAATAGCCGTTCGGTAGCCTTTGCCAGAACCCATGAACCGTTGCGCTGCGGTGACAGACAAAAGCAAAAGCGCGTGGCAAAAGCGCGCAATCCGTTGCAAAGCGGGTGCTTTGAAGTCAGTTTGTCGTGAGCTGCCCCGCGTGGCGCTGGCTGCACGCCAGAGGCGCGTGTATCGTCTGCGTCGGAATCGTTGCGTGCAGGCGTGACAAGAGAGATTTGGAGCGCTTTCAGAAGAACCAAACGTCGACTGCAGACGTTAACTGAATGGTGTTTCGAGACGACGGGGCCGGCGCTTTAGCCAAGCTGTACGGACGAAGCCAAGAGCTGTTCCATGGCGGGACAGTTTCGCCCAAGGGGTGTGACGATGCGAGACCGTTTGAATAACCGTGCCGGATTTGACCGTGTGCTGATGGCCGTCGCCGCCACCTTCCTCACGGTGTCCGCGACCTCGGCTTGGGCCCAGGCCGATCCGGCACGCAACGGCGCCGCCGAACTTGCGATCGATGCGGCGATCCCGCGCCCGGAACCCGCCAACGTTCCGCCCCCGACCGTCAGCGATTTCAAGCTGGACAGCGCAGCGCCAGCGTCCGAAGCAGCAAGGACAGATGGACCGAAGGCAGCCGAAAAGGCGCCCGAAGCAAAGCCTTCCAACGTCGTCGCGGCTCCAGCCACCGACATCAACAGCGCCGACACGCCCAAGAAGGACGCGGCAACCGCGACCCCTGCGCCGGCTCCGGCCGCCGCCACCCCGGCCGCCGAGCCGGTCAAGGCCGCGAGCAACATTCCGGCCGCTGATCAGCCGGTGGCCGACAGGCTCAGGGATTTGCTGGGCTCTAAATCGGCGCGCTATTTCGACCGCAAGGCCGAGCGGACCGCGATCGAGAAGTTCTATACCGCGCGTGACTTCGCCCCGCTGTGGACGCAAGGCGGCGCGCTGACCCCGACCGGCAAGGGCGTCGTTGCGCGGCTGAAGGATGCCGCTTCCGATGGCCTCAATTCCGCTGATTATCCGGTGCCGGATTTCGCCGCCGCCTCCAACCCCGATGCGCTTGCGGAAGCCGATCTGAAACTGACCGCCAGCATGATGGACTATGCGCGCCAGGCGCAGAGCGGCCGGATGCATTATTCCCAGGTCTCGGGAGATATCCAGTATCCGGAACACCCGGTTGATCCGAGTGAGGTGCTGGCCAACGTGACCACCGCCAAGGACGCCTCGGCGGCGCTGGACAGCTATAACCCGCCGCAAAAGCTCTATCGCGCATTGAAGGCAAAGCTTGCCGAACTGCGCGGCCAGGGCGATGGACCGGCGATCGAGATCCCCGACGGACCGACGCTCAAATTCACGCCGGCGCGCGGCAAGCAACAGCCCGCGGTCACTGTGGAAGATCCCCGCGTGCCTCAACTGCGCGCCAAGCTCGGCATTGCCGAAAACGCCGACGACGCCCATTACGACGAAAAGGTCGCCGGCGCCGTGCGCAAGTTCCAGGAAGGCGCCGAACTTAAGGCCACCGGCGTGCTGGACGAGCGGACCGTCAAGGCCATCAACAGCCCGAAGCGCGACAAGCAGATCGACACCGTGATCGTCAACATGGAGCGCTGGCGCTGGCTGCCGCGCGACCTGGGCGCGGCGTCGATCGGCGACGCCTATGTCATTCTCAACGTCCCGGACTATACGCTCAAGGTGATGCAGAACGGCGCACAGGTCTGGACAACCAAGGTGGTCACCGGCAAGCCGGGGGTTCATGCGACGCCGCTTTTGACCGAGACGATGAAGTTCATCACGGTCAACCCGACCTGGAACGTGCCGCCGTCGATCATCTACAACGAGTATCTGCCGGCGCTGCAGCAGGATCCGACCGTGCTGGAACGCATGGGGCTGAAGCTTGATCGCGCCCGTGACGGCTCCATCCACATCTCGCAGCCGCCGGGCGAGGCCAATGCGCTCGGCCGCATCCGCTTCAACTTCCCGAACAAGTTCCTGGTGTATCAGCACGACACCCCGGACAAGAATTTATTCGCCAAGGAAGAGCGCGCCTTCAGCCACGGCTGCATGCGGGTTCAGAATCCTGATCAATATGCATCCGTCCTGCTCAACATCACGATGCCGAACGACCATTACACGCCGGAAAAAATCCGCAGCATGTATGGCCACAGCGAGATCGACCTGAAATTCCCCACGCCGATCCCGGTCAACATCACCTACCAGACAGCGTTTGTGGACGACGGCGGCAAGCTGCAGTTTCGCAAAGACGTCTACGGCCGCGACGCCACCATGGTAGCGCTGTTGAAGACCGGCAGGAACAAGGACCTGGAAAACGTCGTTGCGCATTCGCAGCCGAGCTACTCGCGCCCGACCGGCAATCTGCCGGCTGGCGTCAGCTTCGCCAGCGACAACACCGGCTATTCTTCCGGGCCCTCTTTCTTCGAACGGCTGTTCGGCGGGCCGCCCGCTCCCCCGCCGGCGCCCATCGGCCGTCCCCAGCAACGGCGGCTTTTCACCCGCTGATCGTTGACCACATTCCAGCGGGACCGGGCTGAATTCAAGAGCAAAATCAATGGCTCCGCCACCAAGGCGGGGCCATTTTCATTAACCATCCTCCACCGGAAGTTAACCAGGGCACTTTTTCGCCACACTCGACGGGTTAGGTTAAAGCCGACTTGGGGGGTGGGATCTAAAGTTCGAGTGACCCACCCAGCGTTAAGACTGCGTTAACCCTCTTCCGCCACACGGGGTAGTGGAAGAGTTCCTCGATCGGTCTCCTCTGGGTGGGCTCATTCTTGCTGACTGGTCTCGCACGCCACTTGAATTCACTATCGCTGCCCAAGGCCGGGTATCATCTCGGCCTGAGTTCCCTGTTGCTCCTGATGGGAGCGGGATCGGTCCATGACGCGGCCGCGCTGAACGAAACCCGCACGCTTTCCTTCCACCACACCCATTCCGGCGAAGACCTCACCGTCACCTTCAAGCGCGACGGGCGCTATGACGAAGAAGCGCTGAAGCAGATCAATCACTTTCTCCGCGACTGGCGCAGCCAGGACCAGACCGTGATGGACCGTCATCTGTTCGACGTCCTCTGGGAAGTCTACCGCGACGTCGACGGCAAGAAGCCGATCCAGATCATTTCCGCCTATCGCTCCCCCGCTACCAACGCCATGCTGCGTCGTCGATCCTCGGGCGTGGCGCGCTTCAGTCAGCACATGCTCGGCCACGCCATGGACATGTTCATTCCGGACGTGCCGCTCGAGCAGATCCGTTTCGCGGGACTGCGCCTGCAGCGCGGCGGTGTCGGCTTCTATCCCACGTCGGGATCGCCCTTCGTGCATCTCGATGTTGGCAGCATCCGGCACTGGCCGCGCATGACCCACGACCAGTTGGCCCACGTCTTCCCCGACGGCCGCACCGTGCATGTTCCGTCGGACGGCAAGCCGCTCAAAGGCTATGAACTTGCGCTCGCCGACATCGAAAAGCGCGGTAACGGCGACGATGCTGCGACCGTGAGCAAGCCGGGCCTGTTCGCGTCCTTGTTCAAGGGCAGGTCGAACGACGAGGAGGACGAAGGCGCGAGCACCGCGATGACCGAGAAGCCTGCTCCGGCATCAGCCGCTGCCGCCAAATCCGCCGATCCCGTGCCGGTGCCCCGCGCAAAACCGCAAATCGCGGCAACGTTCCAGCTGGCCTCGGCTGACGCGCAAATCGTCCAGCCCGCCAAGGCCAAGCCGGCCGCGCCGGCTCAACAGGCCGAGGCGAAGCCACAGACACCGGCCGACATTATCAATGCCCGCGGCTTCTGGGGCGACGCGCCGGCAACACCGAATCAGGCCACCCCGGCGCAGGTCGCCGCCATCAGCGCCCGCCAGGCGCTGGCCGCCGCCGACCCGCAACCGACCGCGACCGTTTCCGCCCTGCAGGCACTGGCCTACGCGCCGGCGGCCTCCTCGCCGGTCGACCGCGCCAACATCGTCGCCGCCAGCGCGCCGATCCCGCGCAGCATCCGCCCGTCAGCCTCGCGCAATGCCGCGCCCGCCATCGGAATCGACACCGTCGTCGCCAAGGGACCGCAGGGCCAGGGCAGCGTCGTTGCGACCTCAACCCGGCTCGCCGCGGCCGCGGGCAACAGCATCTGGATCCGGGTGATGATGCTGGCGCCGAGCGCAAGCAGTTCGATGAGTTCCACCGTGCTCGGCGACGCCGACATGACCTTGATGCGCGTCTACTTCGTCAAGCCGCAGGCCGCGATCGCGATGAACTTCTCGGACGATCCGCAGATGGGAATGGTCACCGACCATTTCTCGGGATCGGCCACCGCGAAGCTCGCGACGCAGTCCTTCGTGACGCGGACCGCATCGCTGCGCTGAGCGCCGCGCCTGACACGCAAACTGCCTTTACAAATCCGGTGTCGTCCTCGCGAAAGCGAGCACCCATAACCACAAGCCTCGCGATCGAAGCGCGGGGCGAGCCTCAGCGTGTCGATCGAACATCGGTGCGTGGATGTCACGAGTGTGTGCGGCCAGTCGTGCCTCACAGCATCCCCAGCGCCTGCATGTAGGTTTCCAGGATGGTTTCCTCCTCGGCGCGCTCGTTGGCGTCCTGCTTGCGCAGGCGGACGATGGTGCGCAGCGCCTTGACGTCGAAGCCGTTGCCCTTGGCTTCGGCATAGACGTCGCGGATATCGTCGGAGATCGTCTTCTTTTCTTCTTCCAGCCGCTCGATGCGCTCGATGATGGCCTTGAGCTGGTCTTTTGCGAATGTCGTCGCGGGCTCTTCCTTGACGGCGGCGGCAGAGGTGGCCATCGGGTACTCCTGAATGGAACTGAGGTTGAAGCGGAAAGTGGAAGCGCCGCACGCTTCATCACGCACCGCATCCCAAAGCGACCCTCAAGAGTGGCGCGCTTCCCGTCAAGGCAACATCGCGCTCATCCACAGCGCGCCCACAGGAGAAAGCGGAAGTTGCGATTCGTTGCGGTCAGTGCCCGCTCTGGGCCTTCTTCATCACGGCCAGTTGCTCGGGGCTGGCGGCGCCCTGATAGGTCTGCTTCCAGGTCTCGTAGGGCATGCCGTAGACGGCCTCGCGGCTCTCGTCCTTGGACATGTCGGCGCCCCTGGTGTCGGCCTCTTCCTTGAGCCAGTTGGACAGGCAGTTGCGGCAGAAGCCCGCCAGATTCATCAGGTCGATATTCTGCACATCGGTCCGGGAGCGCAGATGTTCGACCAAACGCCGGAAGGTGGCGGCTTCAAGTTCCGTTCTGGTCTTGTCGTCAATCGCCATGACTGCACTCTCGCGGTTTTGCGTAGCCTTAAGGGGTATTAGGTAGGAGTTGTCACAGAATTTGCCATATCGCAGGGCAAATTGGCCCTCATCAAGCGGGATTTCGGCAGCCCACTGGCCGAAAATGCCGCCTTGGCCGTTGACAGTCCCGGCCGGCTCACGCGAAATCGTCAATGATTTGATATAGCTTCACTGAATGATCCCGACGAATTTCCACTGCCCCAACCGATTCGCTGCACGCTTGACCGCCGGTTTGCTCCCGGCGCTGGCGCTGATTTTGCTGTGCCTGTGGAACAGTCCGGCGGCGGCGGACTTCCGTCTCTGCAACAACACCTCGAGCCGGGTCGGGATTGCGCTCGGCTACAAGGACGCCGAGGGCTGGACCACCGAGGGCTGGTGGAATGTGTCGTCGCGGGCCTGCGAAACCCTGCTGAAAGGCACGCTCGTGGCGCGATATTACTATATCTACGCGCTTGATTACGACCGTGGCGGCGAATGGTCGGGACAGGCCTTCATGTGCTCGCGCGACAAGGAATTCACTATCAAGGGCACCGAGAATTGCCTGGCGCGCGGTTTCGACCGCACCGGCTTCTTCGAGGTTGATACCGGCGAGCAGCGCGCCTGGACGGTGCAACTGACGGAATCCAACGAAACGCAGCCCGCCCAGCGGGTACCGGGCATTCCGGGAACGGTCGGTCCCGGGGGCCCCGGGAACCTCCCGGGCATCACCAATCCGCCGGCCGGAACGGCTCCGGGCGCGTCTGGTCTGCCACCAGCCGCAGCGCCCGGACCCAAACCATGAGACGTCTTCGCCGTATCAAGATCCTCGCGACGCTGGGCCCCGCCTCCTCCGACAGCGCGATGATCCGCCGCCTGTTCGAGGCCGGCGCTGACGTGTTCCGCATCAATATGAGTCACACCTCGCACGACAAGATGCGGGAGCTGGTCAAGACCATCCGAAATGTCGAGAGCAGCTATGGCCGGCCGATTGGGATTCTGGTCGACCTGCAGGGCCCCAAACTCCGGCTGGGCTCGTTCGCCGAAGGCTCGGTCCAGCTCCACAACGGCGAGAGCTTCGTGCTGGATTCCGACAAGACGCCCGGCGACAACACCCGCGTCCAGCTTCCGCATCCGGAGATTCTGGCAGCGCTGCGGCCCGGCCATGCGCTCCTGCTCGACGACGGCAAGGTGCGGCTGATCGCCGAGGAAACTTCGCCCGAGCGCGCCGTCACCCGTGTGGTGATCGGCGGCAAGATGTCGGACCGCAAGGGCGTCAGCCTGCCGGACACCGACCTGCCGGTGTCGGCGATGACGCCAAAGGACCGCGCCGACCTCGAGGCGGCGCTGGTGACCGGTGTCGACTGGATCGCGCTGTCCTTCGTGCAGCGCGCCGAGGACGTCATCGAGGCCAAGAAGATGATCCGCGGCCGTGCCGCGGTGATGGCCAAGATCGAGAAGCCGCAGGCGATCGACCGGCTCCCCGAAATCATCGAAGCCTCCGACGCCCTGATGGTGGCGCGCGGCGATCTCGGCGTCGAACTGCCGCTGGAGCGGGTGCCGAGCCTGCAGAAGCAGATGACGCGGCTGGCGCGGCGCGCCGGCAAGCCGGTCGTGGTCGCAACCCAAATGCTGGAGTCGATGATCCAGAGCCCGGTGCCGACGCGCGCCGAGGTCTCCGACGTCGCCACCGCGGTCTATGAAGGCGCCGACGCCATCATGCTGTCGGCGGAATCGGCGGCCGGCAAATTCCCGGTCGAAGCGGTCTCCACCATGAACCGCATCGGCGAGGAAGTGGAGCGCGACCCTAACTATCGCGGCGTGCTCAACGCGCAGCGCGCCGAACCCGAGCCGACCGTCGGCGACGCCATTGCGGATGCCGCGCGCCAGATTGCCGAGACGCTCGACCTGTCCGCAATCATCTGCTGGACCAGTTCGGGATCGACCGCGCTGCGGGTGGCTCGCGAGCGGCCGAAACCGCCGGTGGTCGCGATCACGCCGAACCTCACCACGGGACGCAAACTGTCCGTGGTCTGGGGTGTGCACTGCGTGGTCGCCGAAGACGCACACGACCAGGACGACATGGTCAGCCGCGCCGCCAGCATCGCGTTCCGCGATGGTTTTGCCCGCGCCGGCCAGCGCGTCATCATCGTCGCCGGCGTACCGCTCGGCATTCCCGGCACCACCAACATGGTGCGCATCGCTTCCGTCGGGTCCGACAGCGACGCGGACATGTGATATCAACATCGTCATTCCGGGGCGCCTCGAAGAGGCGAACCCGGAATCCGGAGATCGCAGCGCGAGATTCCGGCTTCGCGCGATCGCGCGCCCCGCAATGACGAACTCAGAGCAGCGTCGCGTCCAGCGTGATCTTGGTGTTCAGCAGTTTCGAGACCGGGCAGCCGGCCTTCGCCATTCCCGCGAGTTCCTCGAACTTCGCCTTGTCGGCGCCGGGGATCTTTGCATTCAGCGTCAGATGCACGGAGGTGATGGCAAAACCGTCGCCCTGCTTCTCGAGCGTGACATCGGCTTTTGTCTCCATCTGCTCGGCGGTGAGTTTTGCTTCCCCGAGAATCAGCGACAGCGCCATGGTGAAACAGGCAGCGTGCGCAGCGCCAATCAGCTCTTCCGGGTTGGAGCCGGGCTTGCCCTCGAAGCGGCTGGCGAAGCCGTAAGGGTAGTCTTTCAGCGCGCCGCTCTTGGTCGAGATGGCGCCCTTGCCGTCCTTGATGCCGCCTTGCCACTTGGCCGATCCTGACGTCGTCGTCATGCGAGGCTCTCCTGGGATGAATTGCACACGTAACGTTCCCTAGCCGACCAAATCGGCGCGAGATGTCAATTCACGAGGGCGCTATGGAACGGCGTTTGTCTCCGTGACGGCGACTTGAATTATTCTTACGCGCCGACCAGCGCCTTCGCTGGCAGCACCGCCTGCACCACGAGGCCGCGGGCGCGGGCGTCCATGACGCCGACGGCGCGCAGCGCCAGCAGCGTGACGGTCTGCACGGAGTCGCGCAGTTTTGCCTGGTCGTCCAGATTGTCCGGAGCGAGCGGTCCGACCAGCGATTCATGCAGCGCGCCGAGCAGCGCGGTCGCGGCGAGCGCCGTGTCCTGCAGGGGCAGATGCCCGGCGCGGACCGCGGCGTCGATGCGCGCGGCGATCTCGCCGGCGATCTCGCGGCGGCTCGCCAGCCGCGACGCCGTAACGTCGACATCGACCGGCTCGGCCAAAATGCCCCAGGCGAGCTTGCGCTGTGACAGCACATGCACCGCGACCGTAGTGACGGCGGCGGCCAGCGCCGACGACGGTCCGGGCGCGGCATCGGCGGCGCGCCGGATCGCGGCCAGCTCGTCACGCGAGACTTCCGCGATCAGTTCGGAGATCAGGTCCGCCTTGGACGGGAAATAGCGATAGACGGTGCCGGCGGCGACATTGGCCCGGACCGCGACCGGAGCAATCTGCACCGCGGACATGCCGCCCTCTGCGGCGGCGTCCCGCGCCGCCGCCAGAATGGCGCTGCGCCGCGCCGCGAGGCGTTTTACAACTTGATGGGTGCGCCGGTAGACCATGGCCGCGTTTCTCGTCCCTCGACGCGCTTCAGGGGCGATGAACCCGGCCTGCAAGCACGCTTGTTCAG
This sequence comes from Bradyrhizobium sp., assembly GCF_017881085.1. Classification (GTDB taxonomy): domain Bacteria; phylum Pseudomonadota; class Alphaproteobacteria; order Rhizobiales; family Xanthobacteraceae; genus Bradyrhizobium. The sequence continues at coordinate 47,852 of NZ_JADGRI010000001.1, read as the reverse complement.
TGTTTTCAGGCGATTTTGGAAAAATCGCTTTGAAGAACTGAACAACTATTCAGGGCTGATGACAAGACGCAAAAACGGCTATTCAGGACTGCGTCTCAAGCGTGCGCGCCGGCGGCTTCCATCCCCGGCGCCGGCTCGCGCCGCCACCAGGAACCGGCGCGACGCAAAATGAGGGTTGCCACGATCAGGATGATGGTCAGCCCGACTGGTGTCCCCGAAAATGTGAACACAAAGAACAGCGCAAGCGCGCAACCCAGCGCCGGCAGCTCATAGGGGCGGAAGCCCTCTTTCAGCCCCATGCGGACCAGGAAAGCCACCGGCACCGCCAGCACCATCGTGTCGTACATGAAGAGGTAGGGCGTGGTCAGTAGGGTGCCGCAGGCCAGCGCCGCGGCCTTCAACGTATAGCTGATCCGACTGCGCCACATCAGCGCCAGCACCACCGCTACGGACGCGGTCAGGACCCACTGGAAAGCCCATGCCAATGACTCGGTGCCGCCGAAATAACGCACCAGCGAGAACAGACTCTGCAGCTTCCACCAGGTGGCTTTGCCCTCGGTCAGGAAGGCCTGCGAGAACATCGGCATCCAGTGGAAGAACGCCTGCCAGCTCTCGGTGCCGAAAACGAGCCAGGATGCGAATGCGATTCCGATCGCGGTGACGGCGGCGCTGAAGAACACCGTCCACTGCGAGGCCGCGATCAGCACGATCGGAAACAACAGGCCGTATTGCGGCTTGTAGCTCAGAAGCCCCAGGCAAACGCCGGCTAGGATCGGCCGCACCGGTATCAGATAGAGCGTGCCGCCAATCAGCGCAGCGGTGAGAAAGCCGTTCTGCCCGACCAGCGTATTGTTGAACACCATCGGAAAGGCGATTCCCAGGAGCCAGCCGAAGTTGCGCCCGACAATCGCGCGCATCGTAAAGATATATGGCACGAAGCTCGCCGAGACCCAGCCGATGAAGGCGACCGAGTAAGGAAACTGCGCCAGCAGGGAGGCGAGGAACAAAAACGGCGGCGGGTAGTGCCAGGCGAAATAGCCCGGAAATTCCTGGCGCAGCAGCGCAAGTTCGACCTGCCTCTGGATATCCCAATCGTAAGCCAGCGCCGGATGGCCCTCAAGCACGAGGCGTCCGGCGGCCCAGACGTTGACGAAATCGGTCGGAATCCCGCGGCCGTCCGAATCCCATATCCAGGAATGCGAAAGATACGCCGCCGGGAAATAGCAGATGTTGATGACGGCCAGCACGAAGCAGACATTAAGCAGCGCGGCCGGTATCGCGCTGTGTTCGCCGGGGATCGTCGGGGCGGGTATGGACGCGGCCATGCAAGGTCCTTTGCGCGTGTCGCGAGAAGACGACGCAGATGCCCAATTCATAAGGCCAACAGCCTTGAGGAAATCTTAAGGTTTGCCCGCCGATGGCGGTTTACAGGGCGCCATCACATCGGCACGGCCGACGCCGGCCGGCGCAACGAGAATGGCATCGCATCGGCATAGCCGAAGCGGACGATCAGATCGGGCCGGCGCTCGCCAAGGGCGAGGTGCTCGGCCAGCCGCTGCCGCACCTGCGGTACCTCGACGGCCTGGTTGAGAAAGGCGTGCTTGATGCCGAGCGCGGTCGCCTGCAGCGCGAAGCGCTGGTAGGCGCGGCCGCTTGCGATCCAATGCGGCCTGTCGCTGCGCCCGGAGACGAACACGGCGAGGCCCGCCGAACTTGCGATCTGGGCCAGACATTTGCTGTTCTCGGAATCCGCTGACACCACAAGGTCGAACAGCATTCGGCCGACCGGATCCGGCAACGCCGGATTGCCGGTCGTTGGGGCGAACAACCCATCGCCCGTCGACAACGCCGCGGCGTAGCTGAAGCGCAGCCAATGCTGCAACTCGCTCCTGAAGGCGGGCTCGCGCAGTTGCGATGTATTGCCGTCGATAATGAGCGCCGCGACGGCATCGATCGCCGGCCGCTCCGTCAGCAACACGACATCGACCCCCTCGCTGCTGCCGGCGGCGGCGAGCGTGCGGAGGTCGGAAGCCGGAACGGTGCGGCCGTCATACACCGCGCGCGTGCACTGCCGTTTCACGATCGCCGCGGCCATCTCCGACACCGCGCTGTCGCCGGCGCGCAACTCGATGACGACACGGCCGTCGCCGCCGGCATCGAAATGCGGCGTCGCCGCCAGGCCGAAGATCGGCGCCGCCTGCACGATGTTCTCGACGGCGGCGCCGAGGCTGGCAAACAGATGGTGGTCGTCGGGATCGACGACCGGCGTCCGCCGGGCGAAATCAGGAACGAGCGTGATGGCGGACTCGCCGAGGGCAAAACGCCAGGCTTGCGTATTGTGGCTGTTCGCCGCGAGCGTGGCACAGCGGACAAGTTCGGTGAGCACCGCGCGGCCCGACAGGCCAGGCACAAGCGGGCGCCGGATCGCAGCAACAGCGTCGCGCCAGGCATCGATGTCCTGCCGCGCCCACAGGGCAACGCCGCCAATGCCGGCCGGGACAATAACGCCAACCGCTGCCGCACCGCCGATCAGAACTGCCCTGCGATTCACGGCTCGCTCCCGAAAAGATACACTTGGGAAGCAAGCTAGATGCGACGGCCCTGAATGGAGTTGACCTCGATCAACGCCGTCACCTTTCATTCCGGGGCGCATCGAAGATGCGAACCAGGAATCTCGGTGTTCCCCGAAGTGCAATTGCACCCTGCGGTTCCCCGCTTCGCGGCGCCCCCGAATGACGAAGCGTCAATTCCCCGTCTGCAATTCCCCAAAACGATCCCAGGTCTTGCCGTTGAAGCGCATGAACTGCATCTGGTCGACCGGGACGTGATCGGTCGGCGAGGTGTTGATCTTGATGCCGGGCAGCAGCATCGGCAGTTCCAGATTCCGGATGGAATAGGCGTGCTGCAGGATATTCTCGGTCGACAGATCGTCGCCGCAGGCCCTCAGCACGTGCTCCAGCGCCATCGCGCTGTTATAGGAATTGACGTAGTTGGTGTCGTGCAGGTCGGCGTCGGGGGCGTATTTGACCATGAACTCCCGCCATGCCTTGACGCCGGCATCGTCCTTCCAGGCGGGATCGTCTGGATCCTTGACATAGGCGGTGGAGAGAATGCCGATGCCGGCCTCAAGCCCGGCCGGCTGCATGACAGTGGAAATCCACACCGCGACGTTGGACAGAAACGTCATCGGCTTCCAGCCAATCTCATAGACCTTGCGGATCGATTGCGCGGCGAATTTCGGCGTCGCCGCGATCACGAGCACGTCGGCGCCGGAGGCCTTCAGCTTGACGATCTGGGAGTCGATGGTCGGATCCTGGACTTCGTAGGTTGCCGCGGTGACCACAGAATCATATTTATCGCCGAGCACATCCTTCAATCCCAGAAGATAATCGCGGCCGAAATCGTCGTTCTGCGATATCACCGCGAACCTGGCATCCGGATTCTTGGCGAGCGCATGGCGCGCGTAGAGCCGCGCCTCGTAGCGGAACGGCCCCTGCACGCCCAGCGTGGCCTGGGGGTATTGCGCGATGTCGGCGAATTTCGAGGCGCCGGAACCGACGAACAATTGCGGGACGTTCTTGCCCTGCAGATATTTGGCGACCGCGGTGTTATGGGCGGTGCCGATCGAGGAGAAGATCAGCGCGACTTCGTCGCTCTCCACCAGCCGCCGGGTCTGCTCCACCGTTTTCGGCGGTGCGTAGCTGTCGTCGAGCGAAATCAGATTGATCTTTCGCCCGTTGATGCCGCCGCGCTCGTTGAGCATCTTGAAATAGGCGACTTCGCCCTTGCCGAGCGCGCCGAACGCCGAGACCGGGCCGCTGTAAGGCATGGTCTGGCCGATCTTGATTTCGGTCGCCGTCACCCCGCGCATGTCGGCCGCGATCGAGGCCGCGGGCCACGCCAGCAGCGCAAGCGCGCCGGCGACGCCAAATCTCGTGACGAAACGCATCGACACCCCTCCCCTTCTTGTCGGCACGCTCGGATGGCGGCCGTGGCAGGCGCGGTTCGGCCCGCGCTCTCTCCAAAACATGCCATGGCGGACGGATGGACGCCAATCATAATCATTATGGATTAGAAGCAAAAACGCTCGGCACATAAAAAACGCGGCGTTGCCGCCGCGTTTTCAATTCGGAAACGGCTGGCGCATCACGCCTGCGGCTGCGGCTCCAGCCCGGGATCAGGATCGGGACGCGGGCGCGGCTTGCCGGCCGGCGGCACCGCCGAGGCACGCGGCGTGGTCGGCTCCAGCACCGACTCGCGGTTCGGCTTCTTGCCCTTGAGCAGATCCTGAATCTCGTCGCCGCTCAGCGTCTCGTATTCGAGCAGGCCTTTGGCCAGAGCTTCGAGATCGGCGCGCTTCTCGGTCAGGATCTTGGTTGCCTGGTTGTAGCCCTCTTCCACGAAACGCCGAATCTCGGTGTCGATCTTCTGAACCGTGGCTTCCGAGGCATTCTGCGTACGGGACACCGACATGCCGAGGAAGACCTCGTCCTGGTTTTCGCCATAGGACACGGTGCCGAGCGCCTCGGAGAGCCCCCAGCGCGTCACCATCATTCGGGCCAGACGCGTGGCCTGCTCGATGTCGGACGAGGCCCCCGAGGTGACCTTCTCGCGGCCGAACACCAGTTCTTCCGCGACGCGGCCGCCCATCATGATGGCAAGGCGCGACGTCATCTGCTCGAGCGACATCGACAGCTTGTCGCGCTCGGGCAGCTGCATCACCATGCCGAGCGCACGGCCGCGCGGAATGATGGTCGCCTTGTGGATCGGATCGGTCGCGATCACGTTGAGGCCGACGATGGCGTGGCCGCCTTCGTGATAGGCGGTCAGCATCTTCTCTTCTTCGGTCATCACCAGCGACTTGCGCTCGGCGCCCATCATGACCTTGTCTTTGGCTTCCTCGAACTCGGACTGGGTCACCATGCGCTTGTTGCGGCGCGCGGCGGTAAGCGCCGCCTCGTTGACGAGGTTCATCAGGTCGGCGCCGGAGAAGCCGGGCGTGCCGCGGGCGATGGTCTTGAGGTTGATATCCGGCGCCAGCGGCACCTTGCGGACGTGAACCTTGAGGATCTGTTCGCGGCCGACGACATCCGGGTTCGGCACCACCACCTGACGGTCGAAACGGCCCGGGCGCAGCAGCGCCGGATCGAGCACGTCGGGCCGGTTGGTGGCGGCGATCAGGATCACCCCCTCATTGGCCTCGAAGCCGTCCATCTCGACCAGCAACTGGTTCAGCGTCTGCTCGCGCTCGTCATTGCCGCCGCCGAGTCCGGCGCCGCGATGGCGGCCGACCGCGTCGATTTCGTCGATGAAGATGATGCAGGGCGCGTTCTTCTTGGCCTGTTCGAACATGTCGCGGACGCGGCTGGCGCCGACGCCGACGAACATCTCGACGAAGTCCGAACCCGAGATGGTGAAGAAGGGAACGTTGGCTTCGCCGGCCACCGCACGCGCGATCAGCGTCTTGCCGGTGCCGGGAGGGCCGACCAAGAGCACGCCGCGCGGAATCCGTCCGCCCAACCGCTGATACTTGCCGGGGTCGCGCAGGAATTCGACGATCTCCTGCAGGTCCTGCTTGGCCTCGTCAACGCCGGCGACGTCCTCGAACGTCACGCGGCCATGGGCCTCCGTGAGCATCTTGGCGCGCGACTTGCCGAAACCCATCGCCTTGCCGGCGCCGCCCTGCATTTGCCGCGACAGGAAGATCCAGACGCCGATCAGCGCGATAAAGGGCAACCAGGAGACCAGCAGCGACACGAACCACGGCACGTTGTCGCCCGGCGGCTTCGCGGTGATCTGAACCTTGCCGTTATACAGGCGAGAAACCAGGGTCGGGTCATTCGGCGAATAGGTCTGGAAGCTCGAGCCGTTGGTGAAGGTGCCGTGGATGTCCGGCCCCTGGATGACGACGTCGCGAACGTGGCCCTGATCGACCTCGGTCAGGAGCTGCGAGAACGAGATGTCCTGCGAGGACGTGCGTTGACCAGGGTTCTGGAAGAGCGTGAAGAGAGCCAACAACAGCAAAACGATAATAACCCAGAGGGCGAAGTTGCGCAGATTGGCGTTCATCGGTCTTCCTTCGTGGTCGCGCGGATCGCGGCCTTATGTCCTTGGGTAGTTCCTTGGGCAGTGCGAGGGAATCCCTCGGGGACTGAATACAATCTAGGTGCCGCCCCGGTCCATGCCAAGGGAACCACATGGGACTATTTAGCCCATCCTAGCGAGATTCCCGTTCAAATAATGGCGCTGATTCCTGGGGTTTTCGGGGGTGGTTAAGAGTCCCCGAGCGAATCCGCCCGATGAAGCCGGTAATTCGGTCCCTCATCACTCCGCCCGGTGGCGGCGGGGCGGCGCCGGCTCAATGCGGATTCGGCCACCGGCCAGGCTGACCAGCGCGCCCGCGAGGGTCTGTTTCAGCCTGGGTTGGTCCGATTTCGGCCGGCTCCTCCTGGTGCTTTCGGCGGCGGTCCGGTCCAGCGCCGCGAGCAAGGCTTCGACCTTGCCAAGCTCGGCCGGCCTCTCATGGCCGAACCGATTGATCGCGCGCAGCAAGAGCCGCAGGCGGATTTCCTCCGGCATGGCGGCAAACGCCGCCACATCGAAGGTCTTGCCCCCGGCGTCGGTTTCGACCTGGCGATCCCTCAGCGCGAGATAGCGCTCGGCGCCCTCGGCCAGCACCTCCACCGCGGCATTGGCCCGCGCAAGCCTGGAGGCCAGCCGCGCCAGGCTGCGCGGGCCCCCCCCCTCAGCAGCGAGCGCCGGCATGACCGCACGAAGACGGGGACGGGTGAAGCTCAGGTCGCGGTTGGTCGGATCGTCGGCGAAGTCGATGCCGGCCTTTTTGAGCGTCGCGATCAGCTGCGCCTTCGAAACATCCAGCAACGGGCGCGCCAGACGCAGGCCGTCGCGCTCGGACTCGCGCGCCATCGCCGCCAGACCGGCGATGCCACTGCCACGCAACAAGCGCATCAACAGTGTCTCGGCCTGGTCGTCCCGGGTATGCGCGGTGAGGATATGGGTCGCATGGCTCTGCCGCGCCGCTTGCGTCAGCAGACGGTATCGCGCCTCGCGCGCCGCGGCCGGCAATCCGGTTTGCGGTTTGGTGCCGGTCCAGCGCAGCGTGCGATGCGGCAGATCGAGGCTCTGCGCCAGACGCTTGACCTCGCGCGCCTCGCGCGCCGCCTCCGGGCGCAGGCCATGATCGACGGTGACCGCGATCAGCTGCGGCCCGCGCGCCAAAGCGCGGCGCCAGCGCGCCGCAAGCCACATCAGCGCGATGGAATCGGGGCCGCCGGACACCGCGAGCACGATCGCGGGCGCCGCCTTCCAGTCCGCGAACAGGCGTTTTGCCTCGCTCGCGGAGATCGGGGATTGCTCGTCGCTGGGCATGGCGCTGCCGGCTGGTGTCGGGGCGCTATTATGCGCGAGCGGCGATCCGATCACAACGCCATGCGCCACGCGGCCCCGATCACCGCAGCGTCAGCACTTGATCCGCTTTTGCTCGCGATCGACCGCCGCTTTGACGCCGCCCGAGGCGCGTGGATATTTTCGCATCACCTCACCCAGGGCGGCGCAGGCGGCCTCTTTCTCTTTAAGGGCCGCCAGCGATTGGCCGAGCCGCAGCAGTGCGTCCGGGGCTTTCGCCGATTTGTCGAATTTGGTGGTCACCCCGAGGAAGGCTTCCGCGGCGTCGCGATATTTCTGGCGCTGGAAAAAGCTCTCGCCCAGCCAGTATTGCGAATCGGCGATCAGCGGATCGCTCGGATATTTCACCGCGAAGTTGCGCATGGTCTCTTCGGCCAGCGCATAGTCCTTGCGCTGCATATAGCCGATGCCAAGATCGAACTCGTCCTTCGGGGTGGCCGAAGGCGGCAGGGTGGTCAGTGTGGGGCCCGCGCCGGGCGCGCGCGGCGCCTGGGACGGCGCACCGCCGGTATTGGCCAGATCAAGCGGCTCGCCGGGGCCACGTCCGCCGGGAGCGCCGACCGCACCTTCGGCCGGCATCGGGAGCTGACCGCCGCCGAGCGCCCGCGGGGCGCCCGGGGCGTTGGGATTCTGACTGGGATCGAAGGCGTCGCCGCGCCGCCGGCCGGCCTGCGGCACCTCGGCAGGTTCCTGCACGATCGGCGCCGGCGCGGCAATCTGCTGCTGCTCATAGGCCGGCTGCCGACCGGGCGGAGCGAGCTGCACCGGCGGCGCCGCAGCGACGCTGGGCTGGGCGACACCGGGCTGGGGAGCACCAGACTGTGCGATGCCGGGCTGGGCGATGGCGGGCGGTCCCCCCGGAGTGGCTTGCGCGCCGCCCTGAAGCGCCTTCAGGCGCTCTTCGAGCTGCCGGTTGCGGTATTGCAGTTCCTCGTTCTGGCCGGTGAGTTGCCGCAACTGATTCTCAAGTTGCTCAATGCGCATTTCGGGATCGACGTCGGATTGAGCAAAAGCCTGTGACGCAAGCGTCAGCGTCGCGGCGAACGCCACGGCGCGTGCAGTTCTATGAAACCTGGATGACATTTTGGCCTGACGACGAAAGCGGCGTGACATCGAAAGCGGAACACCTTGAGAGACCGAGTACGCCAAAAATGTGACTGAAACAAACGCGCTCGCGAGGCAAGACCGAGCAAAGCAAAACCGGCGCCCGAGGGCGCCGGCGGCAGATTTTGCGAAAGACCACCGCGCTGTTAGGAACTGGCGTTCAGCACCGTGACGGCGCGGCGATTCTGCGACCAGCAGGAGATGTCGTTACAGACCGCGACCGGACGCTCCTTGCCGTAGGAGATCGTCCGCATCCGCGAGGGATCGATGCCGCGCGAGGCGAGGAAGGTCCGCACCGACTGCGCACGCCGCGCGCCCAGCGCGATGTTGTATTCACGGGTGCCGCGCTCGTCGGCATGACCCTCGATGGTAAAGGCGTAGCGGCTGTAGGTCTGCAGCCATTGCGCCTGCTTCTCCAGCGTCGCGATCGCCTGCGGCGACAAATCGGTCTGGTCGCTCTCGAAGAACACGCGGTCGCCAACATTGACCACGAAATCCTGCTGGCTGCCCGGGGTCGCCGCACTTGCCATCGCGCCATCGGCGCCGAGGTTCTTGTTGGCGCAGGCGCCCATCGACAGAGCCACCGCGAGCACCGCGGCCAGCTTCAATCCCTGGAGGATACGCATCTGATGTTTCATTCCGGAGCCTCCACGCTCACGTTCTAGACTGTCATCCGGTCTACAGGGCGATGGTTAAGCGAACGTTCCGTCAACCTTGATGGGACGTTGCCAGACCCGATCAAATGCCGACGAACGGCCAAAAGCAACCGCGATGGTTAATGGGTTGTAAATGTGGCGCGAGGGTGAAGGCAAGCCGATGCGGAGACCGGACCGCCTATTTTGAGGCTGATCCTAAGCCGATCTGCGCATCTGTCCGCAAAATGGGCAACTTCGATAGGTCCCTGGGGGAACCCGGCCGAATCGTCAGGACTGCTGCGGAACGATCGAGGCATGGTCGAACGGGGAGACCACCACAGCCGGCGAAGATGAACGGCGTTCATTGGCGCGCTGGAACAACATCCGCCGTTCGAATGCGCTTGAGCGCAGGAACGGATAGCGGGCCAGCACTTTTTCACGCACCGTCGGCAAATGCGCCGCCATCAGTCCGACCGGCTTCACGAGACCCGGGTACAATCGCGGCTCACACCAGGTTTCCTGCAGAAACACCTTGCGATAGAACGCCTGATGCTCGGGACGAACGATAGCCAGTCCGTAGTCAGCTTTGAAATAGACGCCGGCCATCGAACCCAGCCTGACCGTCACATAGGGAAGTTCCGGGAAATTCCTCGCCTTATCGGGGTCGGCGACAAAGCGCGTTGAATCAATGAAGATGAGCCCCTTGTCGAGCTGGGGATGGAGCACGTCGCCAAACAGTTCAACTGACGGCGACATCCGCCACTCCGACGTCAGCACGCTGACGCGAATTGAGCTGTAAAGCTCGCCATGAAAGTAAACGCCGAAGGTCCAGGCGTTGGGGGCGTCTTCAAATTGATCGACCACGCGCTGGTCGGCGGAGGGCCGGACTGCGCCCTCGCGAAGATAGGCCCGATAGCGAAGGTTGTAGATCTCTTCCTTTTCGGCCGGCGTCTCCGCGAGACGGTAATCGACTTGATCCAGCAGGTCCGGATTTTGAACACGGGCCGCAAGAGAGGGTCGGGCCGCGGACCTCATCTGATACTCCATACGACTTCCCAGCAACTTACACGCGAATAATAAAAGATTAACAGCTTCTTAACGAAATGCAAACGCATCGCTCTGTTAGGGTTAACTCCCCTGGGAGTTCCAGGCATCGCGCCACCAGACCAACCAGGAAGGAAGTTACCCTTTGGGGAGCCGCCAGAATCCTTAGGCGATCGATCGGGCGGGAAGCACGAGCACTTGCTCGTCGGGCGAGCGGCGGCCATGCGAAGCGTTCAGCAACTGGCGGACCCGCACCGCCGGCACCGGCCGGCTGAACAGATAGCCCTGCGCCTCGGTCACCGTGCCGTCAGCGCTGATCAGTTCCAGCTGTTCGTTGGTCTCGATGCCTTCGACCACGACCGACATTCCGAGATCGGCTGACAGCCGCGCCACGCCGCGCAACAGCGTCAGCGGGCGATCGGTGTCGATGCCTTCGAGGAAGGAGCGGTCGATCTTCACCTTTTGCAGCGGGAAATTATGCAGATAGCTCAGGCTCGAATAGCCGGTGCCGAAATCGTCCAGCGAAATCCGCACCCCGAGGGTCCGCAGTTGCGACAATACGTCGTGGGTCAGCTGGGTATTGCGCAACAGCGAGGATTCGGTGATTTCGATTTCGAGACGGTGCGCCGGCAGCCCGGAGACCTCGAGCGCGTAGCGCACCTCACTCAGCACGTCGCGCTGATGGAACTGCTGCGGCGAGAAATTCACCGCAACGCTGACGCCTTCCGGCCATTTCATGCATTCCATGCAGGCCCTGCGCAGGATCCAGCGGCCGAGATCGACGATCAGGCCCATGTCTTCGGCGACCGGAATGATGTCGACCGGGGAAACCGTGCCGCGCACCGGATGATTCCACCGCAGCAACGCCTCGCAGGTCGCGATCCGCCCGGACTTGAGATTGACCAGCGGCTGATAGAATAGCTCGAATTCCTCGTTGGCGAGCGCCTTGCGCAGATCCAGTTCCAGGATGCGGCGCGCCTCGACGGTCTGCGCCATCTCGTCGCGGAAGAAACAGTAGGTGCCGCGGCCGTCCGCCTTGGCGCGATACAGCGCCATGTCCGCGTTCTTCAACAGCGTATCGGCGCTGATGTGCGGCGACGTCATCGCGATGCCGACGCTGGCGCCGATTTCAACCAGATGATTGTCGATCTGATACCGTTCGCTCAGGTGGTCGACGATTCGTCGCGCCAGGTGGGCGGCGTCTTCGTTCGATCTGATGTTTTGCTGAAACACGACGAATTCGTCGCCGCCGAACCGCGCCACAAAATCCTCCGGGCGCAGCATGTTGCGCAGTCGGTCGGCGACAGCGCACAACAGCTGGTCGCCGCAGGGATGCCCCAGAGTATCGTTGACCTGCTTGAACTGATCGAGGTCGATGAACAACAGCGCCGACAATTGCTCGGCGTCATGCGGCACCGCCAGCAGGCGCTCGATCTCGTCCCGGAAATTGACCCGGTTGGGAAGCGTGGTCAGTTCGTCGTAACGGGCCAGATGGGTAATCCTGGCTTCGGCGTTACGCCGTTCGGTGATGTCTTCCAGAAGCACGACGGCGCCGCCGCCGTTCATCGGCTGGAATGTCCATGACAGTGACCGGCCGCGGGTCGCATCGGGATCGGTCGTGATCATATCGCGGGTCTGGGTATGCTCTATTTCCGCGAGGATCATTTTGCCGCTCGACGCCGAGATCGAGCCGGCGCTGATGCAGGCTGCGATGACGTCGGATGCGTCTGCGCCGCCGCTCACGACATCGTCGGCAAGGTCCATCATCTCGCTGAATCGATGATTCATGACCGCAAGCCGCCCGTCGGCCGCGAACATGCAAAGGCCGTGCGGCATGTTGTTCAGAGCCGTGTCGAACTGACCGGCCAGAGCCGCCTCGCGTTCTCTGGCGACCCATGCGTTCAGGTAGATGCGCTGGAGGCTGGAGGTGAGACGCTGGATTGCGATGAAGAAAACGAAGCTCAGGAGAGCAAGCGCGATGTGATAGGCTCCGCCGATAAACATCAGCGCGGCGATCAGGGGCCCGCAGGCCAGCAGGACCTGCAAATGAAAAATTCGAGGCCGGCCAAATGCACGGCCGACGCCTCCCGAGGTGCATGCAACCACCGTCGTGGCGCAGAGCATGTGGGCGGCGGCATCGTCGGTCCGCAGCAAAACGGCGAGAGACCAAATACCGAGCGCGATTCCGTAAGCGACTGCACCGCGCTGGTATCGCTTTTCCCAAAGTACCGCTTCGGCCGCGGTCAACGGAGAATTCCGCTGCTTGTAGCGGTACATCTGGAGCGCGCGCGCCAGTCCCACTATCACGAAGAGCGGTACACATAGCCAGCCCAGGAAATCGCCGGTGACGCTTGCGATCACGGCGCAAGCGATGGCGGGGCCGAAGGTGCCAAAGATCATCGGCGCGGGATTCATGAACAGAGAATCCACCATCGCCGCGTAAACCGACGGCGGCATCTGCTGATCGAGGTCTCCGGTCGGATTTGCAAGCTGCATTGGGAGTGCGCGGGTCCTGTTCGGTAGGTAGTCTTACCTATCGCAGGTGAAGTCTTTCTGAGGGAACATCGTTACCGAGGCATTGTTTTTCCCGCGACAACGTAACGATCCGCTCGATAAATCAGCAGCCTAGGCAAGGCTTGCCGACCTCGGCGTTGCCGCGTGTTGAAGGTGGAACCAGTTCGTCGCAGCGCCATTCATTGCACCCCCAAGGGTGCCCCCGAGCGTCGACGATGAACAGATAGCGTCGGGGTTGCCTTCGGGTCGCCGAACGACATCGGAAAGGGCCGGCGCAGGGCGCGGGCCCGACGGAAAATCTTAACCACGCCTTAAGATTTGAGCTTAATTTCGGGTTAACCTTCTTGGTAAAGCGATCAATAAAAGGTACTTTCTGGCCGAAAAATTGGGTTCAGGAGTACCGGATGACCGATACGGTTGTAGCTCGCTCGGCGAAACTGGGTGATTCCTGTCTGCAGAACATTCCGCGTCTCCTCTCCAAGGAGGAAATCCGCAATTTCTCGGAAATCGACAGCGTAAAATTCACCGCAGCGGCCGTGCTTGAATTCGGCCTGGTTGCGGCCGCTGTCTGGATGAGCGAGACTTGGTGGAACCCTTTGACATATGCGCTCGCCGTCATCGTCATTGGCTCGCGAATCAATGGACTCGGGGCACTGATGCACGACGCCGCCCATTATCGCGGCTACGCCAACCGACAGCTCAACGACTTCGTCGGAGAAATTCTTGCACTGCCGACATCGACATCGATGGCCGGCTATCGAAACAGTCATTTCGCACATCACCGCGAGTTGAACAGCGAGAACGATCCCGACTGGCAACGAAACCTGGGACTGAAGGAATACGAATTTCCGGCGCCGCGGACCAGCGTGCTGATGCGCACCTTGCAGTATCTATTGGGTCTGAAGACCGTTACCGCCGTGACGGGATTTCACAAGAACAAGGATACCCGCGACATTGCGGTTGCTGTGGCCCGTGCGCGATTGTTCTTCTTTGCAGCGCTCTTGGTTTCATCGATCGTGCTGGGCTTCTGGAAGTTCATCCTGCTTTACTGGATCGTCCCTCTTATGACGGTCTTCCTGGCCATTCGATATATCCGCAGCGTCGCCGAGCACTATGCCGTAGAGCACGAGAACGTGCTCAACGAAAGCCGTACCGTCGTGGCTCCGTTCTGGGAGCGCTGGCTGATCGCCCCTTGGGGACTGAACTATCATATCGAACACCATCTATTCCCCGGCGTGCCCTGCTTCCGGCTTGCGGAGCTTCACCGGCTGTTGATGACGCGGGATCCCTATCCGCAAATCGCGCACGTGACATACGGCTATTTCAGCGGGTTGCTGTGGGATTGCGCGTCGGTTCGACACATTGAAATCGAAACCGCAGCGTCGACGTTATAGGCCACGCAGGCCGGGATCGACGGGAAGCGCCTGTCGATCGGCCGATGTCACGAAAGCAGCGGCGACCACGCCGGGTCGGACGCGAAGCCGGGGGTCGGCACCTTCAGTTCGTTGCGTCCCGAGATGTCCACGGTGAACAGCGAAGGGCCGCCACTGCCGCCGGGATCGCGGAAGAACATGACCACCCGGCCGTTCGGCGCGAAGGTCGGCCCCTCGTTGTGAAACCCGGACGTGAGGATCCGCTCGCCCGAGCCATCGGGCTTCATGATACCGATGGAAAACTGACCGCCACCCTGCTTGGTGAAAGCGATATAGTCGCCGCGCGGCGACCAGACCGGGGTCGAATAGCTGCCGTTGGTGTCATCCTTGCTGAAGGAGATGCGTTGCGCGGGTCCGCCGGCCGCCGGCATCACGTAGATCTGCGGCTTGCCGCCGCGGTCGGACTCGAAGCAGATGCGGCTGCCGTCGGGCGAATAGGACGGCGAGGTATCGATCGCCGGCGTATCGGTGAGACGCGTGGTCGACTTCGAGCGCAGATCCATCACGAACAGGTTCGAATTGCCGCCCTGCTGTAGGCTCATGATCACGCGCTGGCCGTCCGGCGAGAAGCGCGGCGAGAACGACATGCCGGGAAAATTGCCGACGATCTCGGTCTGTCCGGTCTCGATATTGCGCAGATAGACCTTCGGGTCGCCCTGGCCGAACTCCATATAGGTGATTTCCTGGGTTGACGGCGAGAAGCGTGGCGTCAGCACGAGATCGCTGCCGCGCGTCAAATAGCGCACATTGGCGCCGTCCTGGTCCATCAGCGCCAGCCGCTTGATGCGCCGTTCCGCGGGGCCGCTTTCGTCGACGAACACCACGCGGCTGTCGAAATAGCCCTTCTCTCCGGTCAGGCGCTCGTAGATCTGGTCGGAGATGATGTGCGCGATCCGGCGCCAGTATTCGGGCGAGGTGAAATATTGCTGGCCCGCGAGCTGCTGGCCGGAGGCGACGTCCCAGAGGCGAAATTCGGCCTTCAGACGCCCGTCGCCCTGTTTCGTCATACGGCCGGTGACGAGCGCCTGGGCGTTGATGGTCTTCCAGTTCTGGAATTGCGGCGCGGCGTCGATGTTGACGATCTTCTCGATGAAGGCCGCCTGATCGATCGGCGCGAACAGCCCGCTGCGCTTCAAATTGTTGGTGATGACCTGGGACACGCCGACGCCGACTTCGCCGTCCGCGGGCGAGCCGGCGACAAAATCCGGAATTGCGATCGGAAGTGGCGCGACATTGCCTTCGGTGATCTGCAATTTGGTCTGCGCGCCGGCGAGCGAGGGCAAGAGCATACCTGCAGCCGCGCCGGCGCCGCCGATCAGGACGTGACGGCGGGAAAGCGGCAGCGGAGGAAGCGAAAACGACGTCACGGGCATTGCTGGCTCATTTCCAAAAATCAAATTATCCGCTGTGGAACATCTGTTTGGGATCAAAATCGATGTCCATGTATTTCCACTGGTCGAAGGTCTCGTCCCGCAGCATGGTGTAGGGCTGGCCTTGCAGGACAGCGCGTACGGCGGCATCCGCCGCGGCTTGGTAGCGCGGCGAGCTTCCGGTCGAAACCACCTGCGGCGGTGCTGCGAGGCGGCGATCCGGGTTCAGACGGATCCGCACGGTGACATAGAGTTCTTCGGGATGTTCGACACCGGGCTGGACATTCCACAGGCTCGCGAGCCGCGCGCGCATGGCGTCCAATTCGGACTGCGACAGGGTGGCCGCGGTGCCGCGCGTGGTCCCGAGCGAGGCCGAGGAGTTCAGCGTCGCCCCGGTGATGGCCTGCCGGGTCGGATCGCGCTTGTCGAGCAGGGCCGCGATCTTCGACTGATCGAAGGTGCGCTCCTGCTTCGGCTTCGGTGGCTGCGGCGGTGTCGCCTTGGCCTCGTGTTTCGGCACCGGCTTCTTGGCCTCTTCCGACTTCAGGGCTTCCGCGATCGGATCGACCTTGGGCGGGTCGGGCTTCTTCTCGACCGGCTTCGGTTCGTCTTTCGGCTTGTTCTCGGCAACCGGCTTCGGCGGCTCAGGCTTTTTCTCGACCGGCTTTTCCACCGGCTTAGGCGGCGGCTCCGGCGCCGACGCCGTCACGATTTCCTTCTTTTCGGTGATCTTGCCGACGGCGTCCTCGGCCGGCGTGGCATCGGCGACCTTTTCGACCATGGGTTTCGGTTTGTCTTTTTCACCGGTCTTGATGCCGGCGGTGATCTTGGAGAGCTGATCGGCTGAAATGATATCGACCGGCATCGACTCCGGCGGCGGCGCTTCGAGCGAGCGCGCCGAAAAGGAAACCACCCCCCATCCGATCACGAGGACATGGAGTGCGACCGACGCAATGAGTGTCCTGTCGACCTTCACCTTCGAAGCTACCCCTGATCCACTTCCGTCACCAGCGCCACGCGCCTGAAGCCGGCTTGCGACAGCCGTCCCATCACCTTCATCACGGTACCGTAGTCGACTTTTTTGTCGCCCCGGACAAAAATTCGCTCATCGAGTCCGCCGCGGGCATCCGTGATCGCCTTCAGCTTGGGCACCAGATCATCGAGCCCGATCTCGGTTTCGTTGAGGAAGACCTGGCCTTTCAGATTGACCGACAGCGTCAGCGGGTTCTTGTCCTGATCGAGGCTCTTGGCCTGGGTCTGCGGCAGATCGAGCGGCACGCCGACCGTCAACAGCGGCGCCGACACCATAAAGATGATCAGCAACACCAGCATTACGTCCACCATCGGCGTGACGTTGATTTCCGCCATCACCGGGCGACGCCGGCCGCGGCGGCCGCCGCCGGACGAACCTGCCATGTTCATCGCCATGATCGGGTGCTCATGATGGGCTTCACATTATACCGCCGATTACGCCCGCTCGTCGATCTGACGCGACAGGATCGCTGAAAATTCGTCGGCGAACCCCTCCAGCCGCTGGGCCTGCCGGTTCACCTCGGAGGTGAACTTATTGTAGAAAATAGTCGCCGGAATTGCGGCGATAAGGCCGATGGCTGTGGCAAATAGCGCCTCCGCGATACCGGGGGCCACCACCGCCAGCGAGGTATTCTTGGAAGCGGCGATCGATTGAAAGCTCGACATGATGCCCCAGACCGTGCCGAACAGGCCGACAAAGGGGCCGGCCGATCCGACCGTCGCCAGCACCAGGAGCCGGCGTTCCAGCCGCTCCACCTCCCGGGCGATGGAGACGTTCATGACCTTCTCGATCCGCATCTGCAGCCCGGCGAAGGACCGCGCCTGGCTCTCGAACGAGCGTTTCCATTCGCGCATCGCGGCGACGAAGCAGGCGGCCATCGATTGCGTCGGCTTGGCCGAGAGCGCGCGGTAGAGTTCCTCGATCGATTCGCCCGACCAGAACGCCTGTTCGAAGCGGTCCATGGCGCGCTTGGTGCGCGAATACAGGAACATCTTGTCGATCGCGATCGCCCAGACCCAGACCGAACAGGCGAGCAGCCCGAGCATGACGCCTTTCACGATCCAGTGAGCCTGGAGGAACAGGGCGATCAGCGATACGTCGGCGGATGCGATCGGCAACGCTGATTGAGCCACGTCGGCCGGATTCATTAGCGGTATCCTCTCAACGCAATTGTCCCAAAATCTCCGGGAGCAAATGGCTGCCGGTTCGACAGCCGCGCGGCGGGCGCGGCGTAAATGCCAGCGCGAGAGCCCTGTTCTCTGTCACATGAGAGGCCCGTCCAAAGCCGGGGCCTGCTTCCCCTGCCAACATGTCAAAACGAGGGCTGTCCGCGCGTCCTTTCGCCTCTAACCAGACGCTAATCATGGTTAATACCTCGTTACCAAAGGGGATTTTGGCGGCCTGAAATGCAGGCACCGGGATGGCCGAATTGTTCCCGAATTAGCCTCCGAACGCAAAAAAACCGCCCGTCTGCTTTCGCAAACGGGCGGTCGTGTCGCCGTCAGGCGTTATGGGGGCACTCAGCCTGAGGCTTTCAGCTCTCGAAACTCAAGCCTGGGGCTGACCGTCCTGGGGTGGCGTCGGACGCGGTCTGTGCTGCGCCATGAACTGGTCGAACTCTTCCTTGTCCTTGGCGTGGCGCAGGCGATCCAGGAATTCCTTGAATTCGGTCTGCTCTTCCTCCAGGCGCCGCAGGGTTTCCATGCGGTATTCGTCGAAGGCGCGGTTGCCGCTCGTGGGTGGGCCGAAGGGGAAGCCGCGGCTCTCCATCCGGTTGCGCATCCGCTCCATCTTGTACTGCATCCGCTCCATCTTGTTCGACCAGCGGTCTTGATGACTCCAGCAACCCATTTTTCTGCTCCCGAGTGTGAAAAAGAGAAGGGCAAGGCCGATCGGCCACCAGATGATGAAACCGAGCACGGTCACGGCGATCCAGCCGGGGTGCCAGGGAGATTGCAGCATATGCGGTCGCTCGTAGGGCTCTTCAGCGGGACCGCGCCAACGATTGACATCTGCGGTGTAGGCCATTTCCCTCTCCATGACGGCTTCACGCCGTTGTGAATGTAAATAACATTTACATACCTAAACCATCCCGGGTTTTTGTCAAGCCGGGCGCTAGCGGCACCCGCTAATTTATTTTGGGGTGCCCCAAGGGCCTGATGGAGGGCCGGACGGAGGTACCGGCGGCGGGCCGGCCGGTTTTGGTTCGGCGGCTCCATTTTGGGGAGGCGGCCGGCGCTCGGTGGGGAAGCCGAGACCGCGCAGATAGATCAGCACTTCCGCTTCGAGGAGATCCTCCGCCGACATCGGCAGCTTGCGGCGCGCCGCATCGCCGCGCGCGAACAGCGACGCCACGCCGTGCGACATCGACCAGATGTGCAGCGCCATCATCATCGCCGGCGGGCGCGGCGTGCCCGGCGGCGCAAGCGCGGCGAGCCGCTCCGCAGCCGCCCTGATGATGCCGAAAGCGCGCTCGCTGGCCGCCTGCAAGGCGGGGTTCAGGTCGACGGGAAGCCCTGATTCGAACATCGCCGAATAGAACGCCGGCTCGTTGCGGGCGAACGCGAGGTAGGCTTTTCCGACCCGCTCGAACGCCGTGACGGTGTCGGGGCGCCCGTCATCCCAGGCTTGGGTGAGGGCCGCCTCGAACTGTTCGAAGCCGCGCTGGGCGATACTGGACAGGAGCTCGTCGCGGTCGCGGAAATGCCGGTATGGCGCCGCGGGGCTGACGCCGGCCATCCGCGCGGCATCGGCAAAGGTGAAGCCGGCCGCGCCCTTCTCCGCAATCAGCCCGAGGGCTGCCTGCAGCAGCGCCTCTTTCAGGTTTCCGTGGTGATAGCCGCGCTCGGCGCGGCGTTGTTCCTTGCGCCAGCTCATGTGAAAGACTTTTACATGAGCGGCCAGCAAAGGTCACTAGGGGCAGAGGGGGCTTAACGTCTGTTAACCCCGGGTTCCGGCCTGCATCTCGGCAAATCCAGCCGCGGCCTGCTGCACCTCGGGGGAGAAATCCTCGAATTCCTGCACCTGACGGATCTCGATGATCTCGTTATTGGACGCCGGGCAGCGCTTGGCCCAGGCGATCGCCTCCTCGCGAGACTTCACATCGATCATCCAGTAGCCGCCGAGCACCTCCTTGGATTCGGCGAAGGGGCCGTCGGTGACCACAGGCTTGCCGCTGGCGAAGGAAACCCGCGCCCCCATCGACGGCGGATGCAGCCCGTCGAGCGTGATCAGGACGCCGGCCTCCTTCAGCGCCTCGTTGTATTTCATCATCGCGGCCACCGCCTCGGCGGGCGGCATGGTGCCGGGGATTGCCGTCTCGTAGCCTTTCGGGATCATCAACATCATGAATCGCATGGTCACGCTCCGTTTCGATCTAGCTGTAGCAGGCCGGTTGCGAACCAGCGCTCAACAACAAGACGAACAGGGTTTTGCGGCACCGACAGGACTTGCGGAATTATTTCCGAGGCCATTGCAGGCCGGTTCGCAGCTATCTCGCGAACATGGCGAAATAGGCTCCGCCTCTTGCAACACACGCGCATAGGACGGACGCACACCTCGGCCTCACCATCGCGCACGGTCAGCACCTCCTCGACGGGGTGCGAATGCGTCGGCGCGCCGGTTCCCGGCGCGACCCATTGTTCGAAGACGCACAGTTGCGTCGCGCCATTACGCGCCGAGACCAGCATGCGCGTTTCCACCCCCGGCCGCCATGGCTCGGGCGAGGCGTCCCTGATGTCGCTGACCCTCATGAAATTCGACCCCTTTGCCTTGCCGATACGGTCCAGATAGCAAAGCAGACACTTCGCTTTCGTGCTAGGGACGACGCAGACCGAGGACCGGCTGAACGATGGATCGACGCATGACCCCTGCCCCTCAAAAAGTCGCGCTGGTGACCGGCGCCGCGCGCGGCATCGGGCTCGCCGTCGCCAGAAAATTTCTTGCCGAGGGCTGGCGGGTGGCGCTGCTCGACATCCAGGGCGAGTTGCTGTGGAAGAGCGCGGAAGCGCTGAATGCGGCCGGCCAGACGCTGGGGCTGCACTGCGACGTCTCCGACGCCGGCGCGGTCGCAGGCGCGTTTTCCGAAATCGAGCGGCGCTTCGGCCGGCTCGATGCGCTCGTCAACAATGCGGGGATCGCGGTGTTCGCACCGCTGCTCGAGACGTCCAACGAAGACTGGCGCCGGGTACTGGAAGTCAACCTGACCGGTCCGTTCCTCTGCACCAAGGCGGCGGTGCCGCTGATGCGCGAACAAGGCGGCGGCGCGATCGTGAACATCACCTCGATATCAGCGGTGCGAGCCTCCACGCTGCGTTCGGCCTACGGCACCAGCAAGGCCGGGCTCGCGCATCTGACCAAGCAGCTCGCGGTCGAACTGGCCTCGCTCGGCATCCGTGTCAACGGCGTGGCACCCGGCCCGGTCGAGACCGCGATGGCGAAAGCCGTGCACACCCCGGAAATCCGCGCCGACTATCACGATGCCATTCCGCTCAACCGTTACGGCCTCGAAGAAGAGCTGGCGGAAGCCGTGTTCTTCCTGTGCAGCGACCGCGCCAGCTACATCACCGGGCAGATCCTGGCCGTGGACGGCGGCTTCGATGCCGCAGGCATCGGCCTGCCGACATTGCGCGGCCAGCGCCGGAACGGGTAACCCTACCCCCGCCGGTTCACCGCAACGACCCGCCAGCCATCTTCCAGGCGGTCGATCCGCGTCAGCGACAAGGGATCGACCACAAAGCGCAGCGCGGTGTCGGGCGCGAGATCGAGCGCGATGGCGAGCACCGCGCGGATCGTGCCGGAATGCACAACGAGGACGACATCTCCCGCTGGCAAGGATGCGAGGCCGTTAACCGTACGGCCGATCTGACCGACAAAGCTTTCCCCACCCGGCGGCGCGTTGCTGGCCGGTGATTTCCAGAAATCCAGGTAGGCATCGCCGAGTTCGGCGACGAGGTCGTCATGCCGTCGCCCGGTCCAGCCGCCAAAATCCTGCTCGCGAAACAGGACCTGCTTGACCGGATCGAGACCGAGCGTAAGCGCGGTTTCAAACGTCCGCCGCGCCGGGCTGCAAACCGCAAACGCATTTTGCGGCAGTCGCGCCTTCAGCGCCACGAAGCCTGCAGCATCGCCGACATCGGCCGGTGCGTCCGGACCATGGATGACGCCGCGGGGGCCATCAACCGGCGCGTGCCGGATCAGCCAGAGATTTGTCTCGGCGCTCATCCGGGGCTAGGCCAGCGTTGCTGCGAGCAGCAGCAGGATGGTGGTCTCGCCGAGCTGCTCGGCTCCGCCGAGCACATCGCCGGTCTGGCCGCCGATCTGCCGCTGCGCTAACCACGCGATGCCCGCCGCGCACGCCGCAGCCGCCAGCGCCGCACAAAACGCCTCGCGCCACGGCAGCACCAGCCAGGCCATGATCAGCGCGAGCGCGCCCGCGGTTGCCGCGGTGGTCGAATCCGGCCGGCCCGCATTGGCAGCCAATCCATCCTTGCGCGCGTAAGACAGGCTCATGGACATGAAAGGCAACACGCCACGCGCCAGCGCATGCGCGGCGATCAGGCATTGCACTACGAATGCATCCGGAAGCGTCGCGAGCGCCGAAACCTTCGCGACAAAAATCACCAGCAGCATCAGCGCGCCATAGGTGCCGAGCCGGCTGTCGCGCATGATCTCGAGCTTCGCCGCGGGATCGCGGCCGCCGCCGAAACCGTCGGCGACATCGGCAAGGCCGTCCTCGTGCAGCGCGCCGGTCAGTAGCGCGCCCGCGCCCAGCGCCAGCGCCGCCGCGGCGAGATCGGGCAGACCGATGGCGCGCAGAGCAAGACAGAACAGGCCCACGGCGGAGCCGATGGCCGCTCCCACGACCGGAAACAGCCGGTGCGCGCGGACGAAATTTTCGGGACTCGCACCTTGCGGATGCGGCATCGGCAGGCGCGTCAGAAAGGCGACCGCGGTTCTGAGATCGTCGAGCCATTCATTCATGATAGAGAATCCGTGAGAATCAGTTCGCTCGACAAAGGGACCGCATGCAGTTCGATAGTCTAGACGATATAAGCGGCTTCTGTCGCGACCTGCCCACCGGCGACGCGCATTCGGCTGACGCCGCTGCGCGGCGGCAGCAAATGCTGACAAAGCCGCCGGGAAGCCTTGGCCGCCTCGAAGAACTGGCGATCTGGCTGGCGCGCTGGCAGGCCTGCGAAATTCCACGGCTCGATCGTGTCACGATAGCTGTCTTTGCCGGCAATCATGGCGTGGCCGCGCGCGGCGTTTCGGCTTACCCGCAAGCGGTCACCGAACAGATGGTCGCGAATTTTGCGGCCGGCGGCGCGGCCATCAACCAGATCGCCAGACTTGCCGGCGCCGAGCTGAAGGTGGTGCCGATCGAACTCGACCGCCCGACGCGCGACTTCACCGTCGCGCCCGCGATGGATGCCGATGAATTCCTGCGCGCCGTCGATGTCGGCTATCGGACCGTGCCGGAAGATGCCGACCTGCTTGTGGTCGGCGAGATGGGCATCGCCAACACCACGACAGCGGCGATGCTGTGCGCGGCGTTGCTAGGGGGCGGCGCGGCGCGCTGGGCCGGCCGCGGCACCGGCGTCGACGATGCCGGATTGGCGCGCAAGCGCGCGGCGGTCGAAACGGCGCTCGACTTCCATCGCGCGATATCAAGCGATCCGCTCGGCGTCGCGACAGCTTTGGGCGGGCGCGAACTGGCCGCCATCGCCGGTGCGGTCCTGGCGGCGCGGCGCCATCAAATCCCCGTGCTGCTCGACGGTTTTGTGGCGACCGCGGCGGTCGTTCCGCTGGCACGTCTCCGCGCAGGCATGCTCGATCACTGCCGCGCGGGACATGTCTCCGCGGAATCCGCTCACCGCGCCTTGCTGGCTGAACTAGGCCTCGACCCGCTGCTCGATCTCGACATGCGGCTCGGCGAAGCCTCCGGCGCCGGCGTTGCCATCCTCCTGCTGCGCGCGGCGCTCGCCTGCCATGCCGGGATGGCCACCTTCGCCGAGGCCGGGGTCTCCGGCGCGGACGAATGACGGAACCTTGCCGCACGAACTGCCGGTGATTAATTCATCAGCTCACCGCAAGCAGGAGTACGCTCATGGCAAAGGCGGCCTTGAAAGCCATCTTTCTCGCAAGCATGCTGTGCGCGGTCGTGCCGCGTTTTGCAAACGCCGAGATCCGCATCCTCGCCAGTACCGGCGGCGAAGTCGGCCCGTTCCTCAATCTGTTCGAGCGCGTGCGCGAGATGGGCGAGCGCGTCGTGATCGACGGGCCGTGCCTGTCGGCCTGCACGCTGGTGCTGGACGTGGTGCCGCGCGACCGCATCTGTGTCACTCGCCGCGCGATCCTCGGGTTTCACGCCGCCCGTTCGGTCGACCAGCGGGGCCGGATGTATGCCGAGCCGGAAGCATCCGCAGCGGTGCTGCAAGCCTATCCCGAGGCGGTGCGCGGCTGGATCGCCCGCCGCGGCGGATTGAGTTCGCGCCTGTTGTTGCTGCGCGGGCGCGAACTCGCAGCGATCTATCCACGATGCCGCTGACTAATCCTCCAGCGGGCAGTTCACCATCCAGGGAATGCCGAACTGATCGAGGCACATTCCGAATCCCTTGGAGAAGAAGGTCTTGCCAAAGGGCATGTTGACGTTGCCGCCTTCCGACAGCGCCTTGAACTTGCGCTCGGCATCGGCGGGATCCCCCACCGTCAGCGAAACCGAAAATCCCTGCGGCTTGTGGAAATGCTCAGGAGGCGCATCGGACGCCATCAGCACTTCACCGTCAATCGAAATCCGGCCGTGCATGATTTTCTTCTTCCGGTCCGGCGGCGTCGGCATCGACTCGGGCGCCTCCTCATTTCTCAGCATCACCTCGATCCTGGCGCCCAGCACCTTTTCGTAGAACTTGAACGCCGCTTCGCAATTGCCGTCGTAGAACAGATAGGGATTGACCTGCATCGCTTGCTCCTCTGGGACTGTGCTTCGAAGGTTCGGTTATTTCTCGGTAAGCCGTTTCAAGTTGGCGAGACCGATCTCAAAATCCTTGCCGACCATGCGGTCGATGTTCATGAACACATGCATGATCTTCGCCATGAACGGCGCCGGGCCGTGCATCAGCCACGTCAGGCTGGTGCCATCGCCCTGCGGCAGCATTGTGAATTCCGCGGTGTTGTGGCCCTCGAACGGCGTGAAGAAGTCGAGCTTGATCACAATCTTCGCCGGCGCCGACGCGTCGAGAATTTCCATGCGCCCGGAGCCGACATTCTTGTTGCCGTCCCACGCGTAGACCGCACCTTTGCCGCTCGCAGCCCCGCTGTAAGTGCGCTTCATCGCGGGGTCCTTGTGTTCGTAAGGCGACCAGCTTCCCCACCGATGGAAGTCGTTGATCAGAGGAAATATTTTTTCCGGCGGCGCCCTCACGTTTGTGGCGCGCTGCACGCTGAAAGTATCCGGCTTGGTGGCGGCGAGGATCAATATGACCGCAATGGCGACTGCCAGTATGACCGCGATGACGGCAATAATCTCGAACATGGCTGGCTCCGCTATGGCATTTCAATAATTATCCCGAGGACGAACGGCGCCGACGCGATCCGACAAGGCCGCGAAGATATTTCAATCAGTGCCGCCAGGGCATCAACGCCCGCAATTTCCGGTCGCGCAACCACAGGCCGCCCCACACCATCAGCCCGAGATAGAACCCGAACAGGATGTGGGTGAACAGCGGGTTGCCGATCCGCAGATGCGAGGCTATCGCGCCGCCGAGATATCCGGTCAACAGGATCGCGCCCAGGATCGACGTCGGCGGGATGGCGTAGAGGACCGTGCAGGCGACCGTGATGACGCCCAGGGTCCGCGCCAGCGTTTCGCTCGAACCATAGCCGATCCGGTCCATCGTTTCCGTGACAACCGGCCATGGCACCAGCTTGATGGCGCCGTCGAACAGCAGAAACAGGATGACGAGACCGCTGAGACCGCGGCCCAGCCAGCGCGCCGACCTTGAAACTGCCGGCTGCTCCGCCATTGTCGGCATGGCATTACCGCCGGCGTTGCCGCCCTGCATATTCATCGCACGTCTCCTGCGTTCGAATGACTGATCAGAAGACGAACGGGAAGCGCGTCTTTCGACAACTGCGATGATGATTTCTTCTGCATTTCACGCTGGGGCTGTACTGCGTTTGCCGGCGCGGAAAAAAAGTTGTGTCGCCGCGCGTCCTAAATTCCGTCTCAAATTCGCCCCCGACTCAATTCACTCTCCACGACAGAACGAGGGGTACGTTCGGCGAAGTTAATTAGGGGATTAGTCATGGGACCCGCATATCCGCCGGATCGCAAACAAGAATTTCGCGATGAACTGGAATATTTGAACGAATCACCGCTCCACGACGAAGACTGCGCAGACGACGACCATTCGGACGGCGTGACGTCGCTGCTGGAGGAAAACGCGCGATTGCGGGCGCTGGTGGTCAGGTTGACCGGTCTCGTGCTGAAAAGCGTCGCCGAACGCGGCTGATGCCGCATCGCTGACAGCCGCTCATGCAAATGTCGTAAGGCCGGGCAGCGATGCTGTGCGGCTGGACAGGCTTTGCGCCGCTATTTCACTGCCTTCGTGTTGCGCGGCGCGCTGTCGCGCATCAGGCGGTCGAGATGCATGCGGATATGGGCGGCTTCGGCCGAGGTGTTGGCGAGCGCAATGGCGCGGTCGAATGCGATTCGGGCCTCATCATTGCGGGCGAGCTGCATCAGGAAGGCGCCGCGCACGCCGTAGTAATGGAAGTAGTTCGACAGCCGCGACGAAAGCGGCTCGATCATTTCCAGTGCCGCTTCGGGCCCGCGCACCTTGGACACCGCGACCGCGCGATTGAGCGTCACCACCGGCGACGGCTGCATGATCTCGAGCGCGCCGTAGAGCAGATCGATCTGGGTCCAGTCGGTCTCATCGGGTTTGGCGGCGCGGGCATGCAGCGCCGCGATCGCCGCCTGGACCTGATAGGGCCCGCTGCGGCGATGGCGCATCGCCTTGTCTATCAGCGCCAGCCCCTCCGCGATCAGCTGCCGGTTCCAAAGACTGCGATCCTGATCGTCCAGCAGCACCAGCGCGCCGTCGGCATCGAAGCGCGCCGCCGCGCGGGCATGCTGCAGCAACAGCAGCGCGGTCAGTCCCATGATCTCGGGCTCGCTCTGGAACAGCCGCAGCAACAGCCGCGCCAGCCGAATGGCTTCCTCGCACAGCGGCCCGCGGATTTCGGCGGTGTCGCCGCCGGCCGAATAGCCCTCGTTGAAAATCAGATAGATCATCGCGGCAACCGCCGAGAGCCGCTCGGAGCGGTCCACCGCGCCCGGGGTCTCGAACGGCACGTCGGCGTCGGCGACGCGGGCTTTCGCGCGGGTGATGCGCTGCTCCATCGCCGCCTCGCTGACGAGAAACGCGCGCGCAATCTGTTTCACGCTCAGGCCGGAGACGATGCGCAGTGCGAGCGCGATCTGCTGCGTCGCCGGCAACTCGGGATGGCAGCAGATGAACAACAGTCGCAGGATGTCGTCGCGATAGTGCGAGCCGTCGAGCCGTTCGGCAAGCTGTTCCTCGGCGTCGTCGAGATCGGAGATCGCCTCGTCCTCGGGCAGCGGCTGCTGCCTGCGGCTGCGCCGCACCTCGTCGATCGCGACGTTGCGCCCGACCATGATCAGCCAGGCCGCGGGGTCGCGCGGCGGGCCGTTCTCCGGCCAGCTCTTCAGCGCCCGCAAGCAGGCATTCTGGAACGCTTCCTCGGCGGTATCGAGGTTGCGGAAATAGCGCAACAGCGCGCCGACCGCCTGGGGACGCGCCGAGGTCAGCGCGGCATCGATCCAGGCGGTGTCGGTCATTTCGTCACTTCTCCGGGCTGGAACAGGCCGACGGGACGGATCTCGTAGGCGCCGCCGGGATTGGCCGCGCCGAGATCACGCGCAACATCGACCGCCTCGTCGAGATTGTTGCAGTCGACGAGGTAGAACCCGAGCAGCTGTTCCTTAGTCTCGGCATAGGGACCGTCGAGCACGACCGGCGGATCGTCCTTGCGCAGCGTGGTCGCCGACGTCGTCGGCAGCAGCCGCGCCACCGGTCCGAGCCGGCCCTGTTTTGCCAATTTGTCCTGCACCACGGCGAGCTTCTTCAGGACCGCGGCGTCCTGCTCCTTGGTCCAGGAACCGACCAAATCCTCATCATGGTAGCAAAGAATGGCGTAGAGCATGCGAAAGGGGCTCCTGTTTGATCGAAGGACGAATGGGCGCCGGTGTTTCCGACAGGATAGCGGAAGTATTTTGCGCGGCAAACGTAAGCCAGTAGTGTTTCCTGCGATTCCCAACGGCTAGGGTCAAGATATTCGATGAATAAAGGCACGCTCGCTCTGCTGATTCACGGCGGCACCGAAAACTGGTCGCCGCAGCGATGGAAGCAGCGGTTCGATGAAGTGTGCGGAGACCGGCGCGTCCTGCAATTGCCCGATGCGGGGTTCGATCCCGCCGATGTCCATTACGCCGCGGTCTGGAAACCCAGGCCGGGCGAACTGGCGGGGTTCCCGAACCTGCGGGTGATCTTCAATCTGGGCGCCGGCGTCGACGCGCTGATGGCGGATCCGGGAGTGCCGAAAGTACCGCTGGTTCGCGTCGCGGTTGGCGACCTGACCGGTCGCATGTCCGAATATGTCGTCCTGCACGTGTTGATGCATCACCGGCAGGAGCTCTATTTGCGCGCCAGCCAGCGCGAGAAGCGCTGGGCGCCGAAATTTCAGTGGCCGGCGAGTGCTGTTTCGGTCGGCATCATGGGGCTCGGCACGCTGGGTGTGAACGCCGCCCATGCACTCCGGCATCTCGGCTTTCGCGTGTCGGGCTGGAGCCGAAATCCAAAGGAGATCGACGGCATCAAGTGCTTTCACGGCAGCGCGCAGCTTGATGCGTTTCTCGGGCAGACCGATATCCTGGTCTGCCTGCTGCCGCTGACGCCGGATACGCGCGACATTCTCAACCGCGGATCATTCGCAAAACTCAACCGCAACAGTCCGATGGGCGCGCCGGTCCTGATCAATGCCGGGCGCGGCGGCCTGCAGAACGAGGCCGACATTCTCGCTTGCCTCGATGACGGCACGCTCGGCGCGGCATCATTGGACGTCTTCGTCCAGGAGCCGCTGCCCGGGGCCAGTCCGTTCTGGTCCCATCCGAAAGTCGTGCTGACGCCGCACAACGCCGCCGACACCGATCCCGACGAGATCTCGAAATACGTCGCGCGCCAGATCGAGCGCTTCGAAGCCGGCGGCGGCCTCGAAAACGTCGTCGATCCCGCGCGCGGGTATTAGGGGTTCTTCGCCGTCATTGCGAGCGCAGCGAAGCAATCCAGCGGCGAATGGATTGCTACGTCGCTTGCGCTCCTCGCCATGACGAGGTGGCATGACGCTTAAGCCGCGGCCACCATCACATCGATAGCGCCCTTCACGATGGCCTCCAGCTCCTTGCGCGGCACCCGCGCGCGGGCGCGGATCGCAATGGTGTGGATGGTGGCCGAGGCCAACTGTGCCAGCACCACGGGATCGGCTGACGCCGGCAGTTCGCCCTTTTCTTTGGCAAGCCGGAAGCAGGCGGCAAATGCCTTGTCGAGTTCGGACAGTCCTTCCAGCACCATGGCGCGGATTTCCGGATCGGCCACCGCCTCGGAACCCGCTGTCATCACCGTGAAGCAGCCGCGCGGGCCGGCGTCGCCGGAAAGATAGATGTCGAGCGCCACCGCGTAGATGCGCGCCAGCCGTTGGCGGATCGGCATTTCGTCCCGGAAAATCTCCTGCATCGCCGCACGTGCGTCGGCGCGATAGCGCGCATAGCTCTTGATGTAGAGCTCGCGCTTGTCGCCGAACGCGCCATAGAGGCTCGGCCGGTTCATGCCGGTGGCGGCGCTGAGATCGTCGAGCGAGGTCGCGGCAAATCCGTCCTTGCGGAACAGATCGAGCGCCTTGCCGAGCGCGATTTCGGGCTGATAGGCGCGCGGCCGGCCGCGGCGTTTGGGCGCGACGCCATCGGCCTTCGCCGCCGGCTTCTTTCTTTTTTGTACCATTTCGCAAATTATTCCTTGACCCCGTTTATATTATGCGGAACAGTATGAAAATCAACCAAGGAGGCACCGATGGACCTGTACTTCTCTCCCCTCGCTTGCTCACTGGCGACCCGCATCGCGCTCTACGAGGCCGGTGCCGAAGCCAACTATCTCGAGGTCGATCCCAAAACGAAAGTCGTGCAGAACGACGGCTCGAATTTTCGCGAGGTCAACCCGCTCGGGCTGGTGCCGACGCTGCGTACCGACGACGGGCTGGTGCTGACGGAGAATGCGGCGATCCTGCAATATGTCGCGGACCGTTTTCCGCAGGCCGGCATCGCCACGGGGCCCGGCATCGAGCGCAGCCGCCTGCATCAATGGCTCTGCTTCATCGGCACCGAACTGCACAAGGGGTTGTTCGTGCCGGTGCTCGACAAGAATTCGCCGCCCGAAATGAAAACCTACGTCCTCGGCAAGGGCCTGTCGCGGCTCGACTATCTAGAGAACTATCTGAAAGGCCGCGAATTCCTGCTCGACCATTTCAGCGTTGCCGACGCCTATCTCGTCACCGTCATCAACTGGACCATGGCGACACCGCCGATCGAACTCGCAAAGTGGCCGACCGTGAAGGCCTATTACGAGCGCCTGCGCGCACGCCCCAGCATCGCAAAGGCCGTGGCGGAAGAGTTCAAGCTGTACCAGGCCGAACTCGCGCGCCACAAGGCGGCGGCGTAACTCGATGGTCGTCCCGGCGAACCCCCGGACCCATAACCACCGGCGTTCGTGATTTAGGAAGCCGTCGCACACGGTGCTTGAATCGTGGGCCTCGGCGTGTGGGTCCCGGCTTTCGCCGGGACGACGCCAGGGTCGCGGGCTGTTCAGAACGGGCTCTCGCCCAATCCCGGAACATCCGCCGGCCGCGGGCCCGGTGCTGCCCAGTGAAAGCGGCGGTCTTTTTCGGCGATTTCGAAATCGTTGATGCTGGCTTCGCGACGGCGCATCAGGCCGTGCTCGTCGAACTCCCACTGTTCGTTGCCGTAGGAGCGATACCACCGCCCGGCGGCATCGTGCCATTCGTATTGAAACCGCACCGCGATGTGGTTGCCGTCGAAGGCCCAGAGATCCTTGATCAGACGATAGTCGAGCTCCTTCTCCCATTTGCGGGTGAGGAATTTGACGATCGCGGCGCGGCCTTCGAAAAATTCCGAGCGGTTGCGCCAGCGGCTGTCCTCGGTATAGGCCAGCGACACGCGTTCGGGATCCCTGGAATTCCAGGCATCCTCGGCCATCCGGGCCTTCTGGGCAGCGGTTTCTCGGGTAAACGGCGGAAGCGGGGGACGCGACATGAAAGCCTCGGAGCTTGTGAAGAAGACACTCTATCGGCACGGCTGGCCAAGTCGATTGGCCAATCGTTGCGATCACAAATCCGGTCGAGCAATTGGGAAAGCAGATCGGCTCTACAGATCGGCCTTCAACAGCGTGCGCAGCGCTTTCGGGATCGGCTGCGCCCGCCCCTCGCTGATGAAGGCGACGCGCACCTCGGCCTTGACCAGGAGGTCGTGGCCGCGCCTGACCTCCTGCGCCAGCGTGATCGAAGCGCCCTTCACCGCGATCGGCCAGGTCACGACGTCGAGCACATCGTCCATCCGCGCGGGCTTGAGGTAATCGAGATGCATCGACCGCACCACGAAGGCGAAACCCGGGGTTTCCGCCTGCGCTTCCGCGAACAGCGCATGCTGCTCGGCGCCCATCAGCCGCAGATGATTGGTGCGGCCGCGCTCCATGAAGCGCAGATAATTGGCGTGATAGACGATGCCGGAAAAATCTGTGTCCTCGTAATAGACCCGGATCTGCATGTGATGGCGGCCGTCGCGGATCGCGCCATCGAGATGAGCTGTCATCGGCGGACCGGCATCGATCACGGCTCTTCCTCGCCGCCCTGCCCGAACAATCCGAACTGCGCCGGATCGCGCGCGGGCTCGGCGAGGCCGAGATGGCGGAAGGCGTGCGAGGTCAGAAGCCTTCCGCGCGGGGTGCGCTGCAGATAGCCGCACTGGATCAGAAACGGCTCGATGATGTCCTCGATGGCGTCGCGCGGCTCCGACAGCGCCGCCGCCATGGTTTCAACGCCGACGGGGCCGCCGCCGTAGTTCATGGCAATGGTGGTGAGATAGCGGCGATCCATGGCGTCGAGGCCGGCGGCGTCGACTTCCAGCGCGCTCAGCGCATTGTCGGCGATCTTGCGGTCGATCGAGGCGGCATCCGCCGCGGAGGCAAAGTCGCGCACCCGCCGCAGCAGCCTTCCAGCGATGCGCGGCGTGCCGCGGGCGCGGCGCGCGATCTCGTTGGCGCCGTCGGGTGTCATGCCGATCTTGAGCACGCGGGCGCCGCGCGTGACGATCTTTTCCAGCTCTTCCACGGTGTAGAAATTCAGCCGCACCGGGATGCCAAAACGGTCGCGCAGCGGATTGGTCAGCAGGCCTGCGCGCGTGGTCGCACCGACCAGGGTAAATTTTGCAAGCTCGATCTTGACCGAGCGCGCCGCCGGTCCTTCGCCGATGATAAGGTCGAGCTGAAAATCCTCCATCGCCGGATACAGCACTTCCTCGACCGCCGGACTGAGGCGATGGATTTCGTCGATGAACAAGACATCGCGCTCTTCGAGATTGGTCAGCAGTGCGGCGAGATCGCCGGCTTTTGCAATGACCGGCCCGGAGGTGGCACGGAAGCCGACGCCGAGTTCGCGCGCCACGATCTGCGCCAGCGTGGTCTTGCCGAGGCCGGGGGGACCGACGAACAGCACGTGATCCAGCGCCTCGCCGCGCTTGCGCGCGGCCTCGATGAAGATCGAGAGATTGGCGCGCGCCTGCGCCTGGCCGACGAATTCCGACAACAATTGCGGGCGCAGCGCGGTATCGCCGACATCGTCGCTGCGGCGCTCGGGGGTGACGATGCGGGAGGGCGGGTTCACTTCGCCAGCTCCTTCAGCCCCAGCCGAATGAGCTGCGCGGTTTCGGCGTTTTCACCGGCGCTGCGCGAGGCCGAGGCGATCGCGGCGGCGGCCTGCGGCTGGCCGTAACCGAGATTGACCAGCGCCGAGATCGCGTCGCTGACCGGACGCGGCGCGCGTTGGTCGTCGATCGCACCGGAAAGGTGCACCAGCGCCGGATCGACAGTGGCGAAGGCCGGCGCCTTGTCCTTCAATTCGGTGACGATGCGTTCGGCGACTTTCGGGCCAACTCCCGGCGTGCGCGTCACCGCCGCCTTGTCGCGCAGCGCAATCGCGTTCGCCAGATCTGCCGGCGGCAAGGTAGAGAGCACCGCCAGCGCCACTTTGGCGCCGACGCCCTGCACCGTCTGCAGCAGACGGAACCATTCGCGCTCGACGTCGCTGCGAAAGCCGAACAATTTTATCTGGTCCTCGCGGACGTAAGTCTCGATCGACAGCACCGCGGCCTCGCCGGGCGCCGGCAGCGCCTGCAGCGTGCGCGTCGAACAATGCACCTGATAGCCGACGCCGCCGACATCGAGGATGACGAAATCCTCGCCATAGGAGTCGATCAGGCCCTTGAGCTTGCCGATCATACCCCGACCACCCTCAGCCGCAGGGCGGTGCTGTTGCGATGATGAGCATGCGTAATGGCGACCGCCAGCGCGTCGGCGGCGTCAGCGGATTTCGGCTCGGCCTTCGGCAGCAGGATCTTCAGCATCACCAGAATCTGGTTCTTGTCGGCGTGGCCGGCGCCGACCACGGTCTTCTTCACTTGGTTCGGGGCGTATTCCGCGACCGAGAGGCCGAACATCGCAGGCGCCAGCATGGCGACCCCGCGCGCCTGGCCGAGTTTCAGGGTGGCGACGCCGTCCTTGTTGACAAAGGTCTGTTCGACCGCGGCTTCCGCCGGCTTGAAATCGCCGAGCACGGCGGCAAGCCCCTCATGAATCGCCAACAAACGGCTCGCCAGCGGCA
The DNA here is from genome assembly GCF_017881085.1 of Bradyrhizobium sp. Classification (GTDB taxonomy): domain Bacteria; phylum Pseudomonadota; class Alphaproteobacteria; order Rhizobiales; family Xanthobacteraceae; genus Bradyrhizobium. The sequence continues at coordinate 14,269 of NZ_JADGRI010000001.1, read as the reverse complement.
GGCTGTCGGGCGGCTCCACCGAACCGCAGCCGACGAACACCAGCCGGTTGCCGTCGACCTCGATCACGCCCCACCCGGTGCGGCGCAGGCCCGGATCGATGCCGAGGATACGGACAGGGTGGCGAATCGGCGGAGATGTCATGGCGCATTTTATACTCCAGGCGGAACTCCCAAGCCTAGCGCACCCTGTAGTCATACCCCGCGAAAGCGGCCCGAACGACGCTCCTCCCGCCATTGCGAGCGAAGCGGAAGCGGCGCCCTACCCGCCCATCTTCGCCATCAGCGCGTCCGACACCTCGAAATTGGCGTAGACGTTCTGGACGTCGTCGTGCTCGTTGAGGAAGTCGATCAGCTTCAACAGCTTCTCGCCGGTCTCGTCATCCACCGCCACTGTATTGTGCGGCTTCCAGGTCAGCGCCGCCTTGCGCGGCTCGCCGAAGTTTGCCTCCAGCGCCTTTGCCACGTCGCGAAAAGTCTCCTGCGAGGCGTAAATCTCATGTCCGCTTTCGCTCGACGACACGTCGTCGGCACCTGCCTCGATCGCCGCATCCAGCATCGCATCATCGGAAGCAACGCTGGCATCATATTCGATGACGCCGATGCGATCGAACAGGAAGGCCACCGAACCGGTTTCGCCGAGATTGCCGCCCGACTTGGTGAAATAGGATCGGATGTCGGACGCCGCGCGGTTGCGGTTGTCCGTCAGCGCCTCGACGATGACAGCGACGCCGCCCGGACCATAGCCCTCGTAGCGAATCTCGTCGTAGTTTTCCGCATCGCCGCCGGAAGCCTTCTTCACCGCGCGCTCGATCGAGTCTTTCGACATGTTCTCCTGGCGGGCGGAGGTGATCGCGGCGCGCAGCCGCGCATTCATGCTGGGGTCGGGCTGGCCCATCTTGGCCGCGACCGTGATTTCGCGGGCCAGCTTGCCGAACAGTTTCGACTTCTGGGCGTCCTGCCGCCCCTTGCGGTGCATGATGTTCTTGAATTGGGAATGTCCGGCCATGCGGTTTCTTTCAGCGATTCGTCCAGGATGTCTTCGGTGGAAGGCGCGGCCTTATAGGCCGCCGATTCGCTAAAATCAAAGATTTGCAGGCATTTTCGGTATGATGGTACTGCCCCCTGCCTCGATATGAGGCAATTGTTAACCCTGATTTCACGCCCAAATGCCAAGATGACGGCCTCATTACAAGCCCCGCGGGATATCCAATGGCGTTCGGTTTTTTTCGAAAGCGTCCACTGGGACCGGCTGCGCCGGTGCTCGCGCCGCAGGCTGCCACGCCGGCGGCGGTAGCCGGTTCCGCCGACGTTTTGGAAACCGATTCGGCCAGGGAAATTCTCGAACTGCTCGAACTCGAACTGGGCGGGATGATCCGCCAGCTCGACCGCGCGGCCCATTCGGTCGCCGGCGGCGCCGAAGCAACGGCAGCGACGCTCTCCACCATTCGCCAGCGCACCGACGCCCTCACCGGGCGCACCAGCGCCGCACAGTCGACCGCGACCACCTTCTCGCAGGCAGCCGACAAGTTCACCCATTCGGCCCAAGGCATCGGCTCCCAGGTCCGCGACGCGAGCCAGCTCGCCGATCAGGCCAGCGCCGCCGCGCGTGAAGCCAGCGCCAATGTGGATCGGCTGCGCGAATCCTCGGCCGCCATCGGCAATGTCGTCAACCTGATCGCTCAGATCGCCCGGCAGACCACGCTGCTGGCGCTCAACTCCACCATCGAGGCGGCGCGCGCCGGCGCCGCCGGACGTGGCTTTGCGGTCGTCGCCACCGAGGTCAAGGCGCTGGCGGTGCAGACCCAGCACGCCACTGAAGAAATCACCAAGAAGATAGACGCCCTGCAGAAGGATGCCGCGGGTTCGGTCGAGGCGGTGCACCGGATTGCGCTGGCGATCGAAGCGATCCGCCCGGTGTTCGAAAACGTCAACGGCGCGGTGGCCGAGCAGAACGAAACCACCCACGCGATGAGTGAAAACGTCGCCACCGCATCGCACTTCATCATTTCGGTCGGCGACAGCGCCGCCGAGATCGACAGCGCCGCCAGGGAGGCCGAGGCCCATGGCGAGCGGGTCGCCTCCGCCGGCAAGGCCGTCACGACATTCGCCCATAAGCTCAAAACCCGCTGCGCGGTGCTGCTGGGCCAGGACGGTCGCGAGGACCGCCGCAAGCACGAACGGCTGCCCTGCAACCTCAGAATCGAACTCCAGACCCCGCGCGGCCCGGTCATTGCGGCGGTCTACGAGCTTTCCATGGAAGGCATCCTGATCGCCGGCGCGGACGCCGAGCAGCTGCCACTGAACCAGAGGCTCGACACCGAAATCGAGGGCATCGGCAGTTGCCGGATCCGCATTACCGAGCACGCGAAGGCCGGCACGCTGGCGCGGTTCGAGGCGCCGGATGCCGCCTTGAGCGAAAGGATCGAAGACAGGCTGTGGGCGATCCGCGACGAGAACACCGAATTCGTCACCCGCGCCATGGAGGCCGGTACCGCGCTGACCAGGATTTTCGAGGATGCGGTCAAAAGCGGCGCCATCTCCGTCGACGACGTGTTCGACGAGAACTACGTCGAAATTCCCGGCACCAACCCGCTGCAGCACCGCACCCGGATTCTCGACTGGGCCGATCGCGCCTTGCCGCCGTTCCAGGAAATGTTCCTCGCCAAGGATCCGCACATGGCGTTCTGCGTGATGATCGACCGCAACGGCTATTTGCCGGTCCACAACAAGGTCTATTCGCATCCGCAACGCCCGGGCGATGTGGCCTGGAACACCGCCAATAGCCGCAACCGCCGTATCTTCAACGATCCCGCCGGCCTCGCTGCCGGCCGCAATCAGCGCTCCTATCTGATCCAGAGCTACGCCCGCGACATGGGCAACGGCAAAACCGTCATGATGCGTGAGATCGACGTCCCGATCCGCGTCCAGGGGCGCCACTGGGGCGGCTTCCGCACCGCGTACAAGCTTTGAGAAATACAAGCGCCCAAGAGATCTCGAGAGATTTGACCCGCTTTCGAATTCACGTAGCGAGAGGAATGCAGCGATGTCGGTTGCGCCCCTGAAGTTGGAACCTGCCGCAGCCGTCCCTTCGGACAGCGAACGTCTGGTCGATCAGCTTGCGAACCGGATCGGCGGCCTCGGAGTCGAGCTTGCCGATGTGGCCGGAAACCTGCAGGAGGTCGCGGGGCGGGTCTCCAACCAGTCCGACCGGTTTGGGCATCTGCAGAAGACCGCCGAAACCATGGTTTCCGCCAACCACGATATTGCGAGCGCGTCGCAGGCAGTGCAAACAGCCACGACCTCCGCCGTCAATGAAATCACCCAGTCGCGCGCCGCGGTTGAAACCGCGGTCCAGCACATCGCCGAACTGATCGAGGCAGTGGGGCGCATCGAACGCCGTCTCGGCGCGGTCGGCACCGCGCTCGCGCAGGTGGCCAAGGTATCCGGATCGATCGAGGCGATCGCGAAGCAAACCAATCTCTTGGCGCTGAACGCCACCATCGAGGCCGCCCGCGCCGGAACCGCCGGCCGCGGTTTCGCGGTGGTCGCGAGCGAAGTGAAGAGCCTTGCGGAAGCTACCCGCCAGGCCACGCACTTGATCGGCGATACCGTTCGCGATCTCGACGGCCAGGTTGGCAGCCTGATCGGCGAAAGCGGCGACGCCTCGCTGCGGGCCAAGAACGCCGGCGAAGGCGCCCAACAGATACAGGGCATCATCGTCCGCGTGCAGGACGGTTTTACGGCGGTAGGCCGCGAGATCGGCGGAGTGGCGAAGGCGGCCACCTCCAATCTCGCCCATTGCGACATGGTGATCGACGAACTCGATAACCTCGCCAAGGGCGTCGATCTGTCGTCGACCGATTTGCGGAGCGCCGACGAAAGGGTCGCCAAGCTGCTCGACCTTTCGGAAGGGCTGATCGAACTGATCGCCACCAGTGGCGTGGAGACGTCGGATGCGCCATTGATCCGGGTCGTGAGCGACGCCGCAAAACAGATTTCCGCGGCGTTCGAGAGCGCAATCGAGCGCGGCGATATTCGTCTCGATCAATTGATGGACGAGAATTACCGCGAAATCCCGGGCACCAACCCCAAGCAATATCTCACCGACTATGTCGAGTTCACCGACCGCATCCTCCCCGCCATCCAGGACCCGATCCAGAAGATCGATCCGCGGATCGTGTTCTGCGTCGCATGGGCCAAGGGCGGGTACCTTCCGACCCACAATCCGAACTATCGGCTGCCGCAGGGCAAGGACCCGGTCTGGAACAACGCCAATTGCCGTAACCGCCGGCTGTTCAGCGATCGCGCGGTGAAGAAGGTGGCGGCGAATACAAAGCCGTTTCTGCTGCAGACCTACCGGCGCGACATGGGCGGCGGCAATTTCGTCCTGATGAAGGATGTCTCCTCGCCGATCCATGTCCGCGGCCGCCATTGGGGCGCATTCCGCATGGGATTCCGGCCGTCCTGAAGCGCGAACCATCATCGAAGCCGATCCGGTTTTCAAACAGCCCTGTCCGTCATTGCGAGCGCCGGCGAAGCAATCCATCGATCCGCAAAGAAAGCTGGATTGCTTCGGCGCTTCCGCCTTCGCTCGTCGAGCTACGGCGGACAAGCCCGCTCCTCGCAATGACGTCTAAGACAAGCGTCCGCGATCTCGCGGCGCGATGCGCCCGGGCTATGCCTTAAACGTTGCCCCTCGAAAACAAGAGGGCGCAGGGAAAGCCGGGTGCGCGCTGCACCCGCGGTCTCGCGTGCAAAGTGTAGTCAAAAAAGTGCACACGAGCATACAGGTTCAGCGGAGGCAATCCGGCCTTCCCTGCGCAATGGTTTTACGGCTTATAACGCGCTCTCCCCGGTGACCGGGCTTTCTTGCCACCGTCGCCTGCGAATCGCTCCGCAGACTTGACGCCAGCGTCGGGGCGTCAGGACCACACGACTTCGCCGTCCGCGAAAGCGTCATTCGTCCGCGCGATCAAGATCGCGCCTGCCGCCGTCGCGTCCACCGCATCCCGCACCCAACGTCCGTGACGATCGCGATACGCCCCTCTCAAGGGCACGGGATAGCGGCGGATAGAGAGGTGATTTGGGTCGGAAGTGAACAGGAATATTTTTGCGAAAGGGGCTGGACAGGGTATGCGGTGGTTTGCCCGGCGGGCAGATCGGGGGGATGAGCCGGTCGAAAAAGATTGCGGGATGCTTCAGGTCATTCGCTGCCGAAATAGATTGCATGCAGCCCGCAGGCGGGGACCAAGCGCGGAAAATCCCGCTGCCCGGATGATCGAAAGCTAGCCCTGCGCAACGAAATTGGCCGAGAGCGCATCCGCGAACTTTTGGGCGATTTTTGCAAAGCCCCCGGGCTGAGGATGGAGTTCGTTGGCCCACTCCGCATCCGCCAGAACGCCCTGGGTATCCACCAAGTGAAATTTGTTGCCGGCGTTGCTCGCCAGGCGCACCAGCATCGCGCGAAAAGCCGCCAACGCGTCATGAACGATCAGCCTGCCCGCAGCGACCGGCCAGTTGCAAAAATCGAGCGACGGCTTCAGCCACGGTCCGGCGCAGGCGGGATGTGCGCCGTTGGGAATCGGAAAATCATAGCAATGGCCGAAGATCGGAACGCCCGGAGCGATTCGATCGCGCAAGGTGAATAATTCGAGATAGCAGGCCTCGATCGAACCAAGCGCCTTGCTGAAGCGGTCCTGATTCAGGCCGGGCGAATGTCCGTCGTTGAAGTCCAGGAAAATACAAAACTGGTCACCGGCAATATCGTTTCCGCCCGCCGAGAACAGGATGGCGTCGGGCTTGCCGTTGATCCAGTTCGAGGGGTCGCGCAGAACGGTGATCATCCGTTCCTGCTTGGTCAACGACATCTCGTCGATGGCGGCCTCGCCATGATGAGCGAGATTGAGGATCGTCGGCGGCATTCCACCGATGCGACGCAGCTGCGCAATCACATCGGTATCGACAAGCGGAAATCCATTTCCGGTCAGCGGATAGTCGAACCAGGAATCGCCTTGCGCCAGCATGACCAGAGGTCGATTCTTGATCGCGACCCCGAGCGTTTGGGCACTTTGTTGGGCCGAGGCCAACCTCGCAATGTTGGCCTGGTGAACCCGGATGCGCTCGTCGATATCCTGATCGATTTTTTGCCGGGCTTCCTCTTGTACAAAATTATCCTGGTCCATCGCCGTATCTCCCGATTGCCGGAAAACGCCTCAAGCCCCTCATTTTCTGAATAACATTTAAGGTTGCATAGCGTGTCATTTTCGCCAGCTTCCTGCAAGGTCGCGTTATGCCAATTCGGCGGCCCTTCCCGCTGCGAATTCCGCTGTGCGGCCCATTCAGGTCATGTGACGCGCGGTGCCCGGGAGCCATTTCGCGCCTTCGCGGAATAGTGATCGGCATGCCGCGCGCTTTTTCACCGGCGACGCCTACATCCTCCCTGTTTGGAAAAATCCGGGGGCGCGCGGCCCGGGGAGCGGCACTCGCCAGCGCAACTTCTCGCGAAAAATGGTGATGGAGGATCATTATGACGGGACTCAAGACGCTCGCCGCGGCGGCGCTGCTATCGACCCTCTCGGCAACGGCCGCATTTGCCGACGACCCTGACGCCTTTCAGGCGCAATATCCGGATCGGGACATCCTGAATGGCGGCGCGCTCACTCCCGCAGCGAGACAGGGGCTGGTGCAGCCGTTCGGCGCTGCCGGTGCTTCTACGCCTAGCGGTGCCTACGCAGGACCGACCAGCGCCGGCCCCGCATTGCCGATCCGGCACCATGGTCACCGCCACTTGTCCCGGTGAACAACGGTCACACGCCGCACCTGAACGTCAGGACGAACGAATAGCTGGCGTCAAGACGCGGCTGCGAGATGTCGGCTCGCACAAGTCCGAGAAATCAATTCTTGCGGTTGCGACGTCCGTTTGTGACTTCAATCCGCGGCGCCGGGCTTCTCGGCCTTGGCGCCGGGAGGTCCGGTCTTTCGCAAATCGTTGGCTTGAGCCACCGCTGACCTGGCCTACCGCGCTGGCCTCCTGCCGCGCGGCAGAGCGTTGACGAATTGCTTGATCGCCTCGAGCACCGGTTGCTGAGCACCCGCAAAGAACCAATGATCATTGCCGTCGAGCTCGACGAATTGAGCGCCAGTGATTTGGCTGGCCATATCGCGGCCCGCCGCACTTCGCACGGCCCGGTCGTTCCGGCGGTGCAGGACCAGCGTGGGCACGGAAACCCGTGGCAGGAGGTCTCTCACGTCGGTGTCGCGCAACGCCTTGAGCACGGCCCAAATGCCGCCTGGACTGGAGGCCGCGCGCAGCAGCCCGGCCCACCAGGCCCTGGCTTGGGGATCACGAGCAAGGCTCGGCCCGAAGGTTTCGATCCCGGCCGGGCCACCCCATTCGGCGACGAGCTGCTGGCGCCAGGTATCATATTGGCTTGCCCGCAACGCGTACGGATAGTCGGGCGCCCAACAGCCCTTGGCCAATGAGCCGAACAGAATGAGGCCATGCACGAGACGGGATTCATCGACCGCAAACTTGATGCATGCCGGCCCGCATTCCGACGCCCCAAACAGGACGACGCGACGCGTGCGCGCCGCCCTCAGCACGGTGCCGATATCCTCGGCCGTGACTTCGACACTCGGGGCTGATCCGACCCGGTCCGACAGCCCGATCCCGCGACGATCGAACAAGATGAGTCGCCCAAGCGCCATCAAAGAAACCAGAAATGCCCGGCACGAGGGATGCTCCCAAACGCGTTCCACGTGTGACACGAAGCCAGGCATGATCAGGATATCAAGCTCGCCGCTTCCGTATGTCTGATAGGCCAGATGTACGCCGGCGCTCTCCACATAGAGTGTTGTCGGAACGGCATGGAACAGCGGCGCCGTGGTGGGGTCCATGAGCGCTTCGGTCGCGGCTTCGGGCGCAACCCCGAGTTCGTCACGCAGCCGCTGTGTCAGTGCGGCGTGGTGCCGTTCTGCCGAACTTCGATCGCCGGCAAGCAGGAGGCTGCGGATCAAATGCCGACCATACACCTCGCTCAGCGGATCGAGCTCGACAAGGCGTCCCGCGTGAGCAGTGGCGGCAAAATGTTCGCCGGCGGCATTCTTGTCCTGCACGAGGCGTTCCAGCCCATGCATCAGCCGCCCCCTGAGCGCCTCGCGGCGATAGAACGCCCAATCGTCGAACTCGGGACAATCGGGCAGCGAGAAGCCCGCGAGGAAGTCGCCCCGATAGCCCAGGCAGGCTTCCTCGAAAGCGCCGCCGTCGCAGGCGGTCTCGAACAGATGCGAGTCGACCTTCAGTTCAACCGCCGGCGACCACCGCACACTGGTGCGGTCGGTCTCGAAAATATGCTGGCCGAGTACAAGCTCGATGCGATGAAGCATGCGCCGCAGTCGCGCGCGGGCGGTCTCGCGGGGACTCTCGGGCCACAGCAACGTGGCGATGACATCCCGCGCAACGGCGCCTCGGGCCTCCGCGAGATAGATCAGCAGCGCAAGACCCTTGCGCAGGTTCAGCTTGATCGGGCGGTCGTCACCATGGATCTCCGGGAACCCGAGCGTCTGAAGCGAGAACCCAGTCATTAAATTCTGCCTTGCCCTATCGTAGCTCCGGGGGACGCGCAGGGGACGGTCCAGTGATAACCGTCAGGCATCAGCGAGCCGCTCTCCGTCGAACGGTCCAGGTTCTCGGATTCCGCACCGCGGTCGCCGGCACAATAGGGTAAAACATTCATGTTCGCACGTCTCCCGATCCTGTTCTACGCCATCGTGAGCTATGCCGTCTTCACTGTTTCAACCTTCTACGCGATGGGCTTCGTCGGCAATTTTCTCGTGCCAAAGTCGATCGACGTTGGCGGCGGCCCGACGAATGTGAGCGAGGCGATCGTCGTCGACCTGCTGCTGCTCGGCCTATTTGCAGTCCAGCACACTGTCATGGCGCGCCCGGCCTTCAAGCGATGGTGGACAAAGGTCATTCCGGTGACCTGCGAGCGCAGCACCTATGTGTTGCTATCCAGCCTGATCCTTCTGCTGATATTCTGGCAGTGGCGGCCAATCCCGATGTCCATCTGGCGGATCGACGGAGTTGCGGCCGGGCTGCTGATCGGCGTCTATTGGCTCGGCTGGATCATCGCGTTCTCGTCGACATTCATGATCGATCATTTCGATCTGTTCGGCCTGCGGCAGGCTTTCTTCCCGCTACGCGGGGCGGAGATGCCGGGTCAATCGCTCAAGATGCCGCTGCTCTACAAGTTCGTGCGGCATCCGCTCATGCTCGGCTTTGTGATCGCATTTTGGGCCACGCCTGACATGACCGCGGGCCATCTGCTGTTCGCGGTCATGACCACGGCCTACATCCTGGTCGGCCTGCAGTTCGAGGAGCGGGATTTGATCGCTCAGTTCGGCGCAACCTACCAGGAGTATCGCCGCCGCGTGCCCATGCTGATGCCGCGCATTTTCGGCCGTCGCCGGGCGGGAGCACCCCGATGAGAGCCGTGATATGCAACGCGTTCACTGGTCCGGAGGACTTGCGCATCGGCGCGATCGACGAGCCAAAGCCGGCCAGCGACGAGATTCTGATCGACGTATGTGCGGCCTCCGTGAGTTTCATGGACCATCTCTTGGTCTCGGGCCTTTACCAGATGCGACCACCGACGCCATTCGTGCCTGGCACGGAAGCGTCCGGCGTCGTCATCGCGGTTGGCGACAAGGTCACGAGATTTCAGCCGGGCGATCGCGTGGCGTGCGCGAGCTGGACGGGCGGCTACGCCGAGCGGATGATCGCCAAGGAATGGAAGAGTGTACGGTTGCCAGCCGGCGTCGGTTTCGAAACGGCGGCCACGGTCTGGCACAACTACGGCACGGCGTATTACGCCCTGGTCGAAGGAGCACGCGCGCAACGCGGTGAAACGGTGTTTGTCACTGGAGCCGCAGGCGGGGTCGGCCTCGCCGCCGTCGACCTTGCCGGCCATTTTGGCCTGCGCGTCATCGCCGGTGTCGGCTCCGACGACAAGGCAGGTCTGGTGCGCAGTTACGGTGCCTGCGATGTCATCAACTATCGGAGCGAAGACCTGCGCGAGCGGATCAAGTCGATAACCGGTGGAGAAGGCGTCGATGTTGGCTTCGACAACATCGGCGGAACGATTTTCGAGCAAATGGCACGGCTGATGAGGTGGGGCGGACGGCTGATGCCGATCGGCTTCACCAGCGGCCAGATTCCTTCGGTGCCGATGAACCTCCCGCTCTTGAAGAACTATTCCATTGTTGGTGTCTTTACCGGCGCCTGGGCAGAGAAATTCCCCGAGCAGGCTGCGCGCATGAATGACACCCTGGCGCAATTGTTGGCCGAGGGAAAGATTCGCCCCCACATCGATCGCGTCCTTCCCCTGGAACAGGTCAAGGAAGCGATGCGCGCCGTGGCCAATCGGACGGTTCAGGGAAGAATCGTCCTCAAGATGAGGTAGCGCGCGCGAGAGCGTTTTCGAGCGACGTGGAAGCCGGTTCGCGTAAAGAAAGCGCGTCAAGACAACAATCTAGAGCTTTCGTTCTGATTCAATCAGAACCGATAATGCTCTAGCGGCGGCAAGAGAGGAAGGAATCGATGACATCGATCATCATCGACAGGCGCTACTGCGGTCCTCCGAACTCCGGGAACGGCGGATATGTCTGCGGCCGGCTGGCCCGGCACATTCCCGGCGGCGCGGAGGTAACGCTACGCGCACCGCCTCCCCTGGAAAAGCAGCTCGATGTCATGGCGACGGACGACGGTTCATGGGAGCTTCGCGATGGCGCCACGGTCGTCGCCACCGGACGACCGGCAAGTCTTGAACTTGCACGCCTGGAGAAGGCAAGCTTCGAGGAGGCATGCGCAGCCGAGCTGCGGACGCCGGTCAAGCCGCACGAGCATCTGCTGCCGACGTGTTTCGTTTGCGGTCCTGCAAGGGCGCAGGGAGATGGCCTGCGCATTTTTGCCGGACCGCTCCTGCGTCAATCCCGGAATGCTTCGGCCGTGCTCGCGGCGACCTGGACACCGGATCCGACCCTGACGGCGGAGGACGGCCTCGTCGCGCCAGAGTTTCTCTGGTCGGCGCTCGATTGTCCCACGGGCTACGCTTCCTCTCACGACGGGGAGAGCGGCAGCTTCGACCGGACGCCGATCCTGTTGGGTCGGATGTCGGCACGGATAGAGACACGGCCGCGCCCGGGAGAACGCTGCGTCATCACCGCCTGGGAGGCCGGCCGCGACGGCCGCAAACGCGTTGCCGAGGCCGCGGCCTATGGTGAAGCCGGAACGTTGCTGGCCGTGGCTCGAGCGACGTGGATTGCGGTGGACCGCCAGGTGCAGCTCGGCCGCGCCTGAAGGCGTGTGCGGTCGGCGGCTACGGCACATCGCATCGTTTCGCTGCTGGCAAGATTTGATCGCTATCGGGGCATAGCGGACTCTGACAAACCGTCCCGGGCACGAAAGACCGCCTATTCGATCAGCTCGTCGGCAAGCGATAACAGATCTGTCGGAATCTCCAGATCCAGCGCCTTGGCAGTCCGGAGGTTGATGACGAGTTCGAATTTGGTGGGCTGCTCGACCGGAAGGCTGGCAGGGGACGCGCCCCTGAGAATCCTGTCGACATACTCGGCGGCCCGGCGGCTCAACTGACTCTGGTCCGTTCCATATGAAATCAATCCGCCGGCCTGGGCATATTCTCTCGGCCCGTAGATGGCGGGCAACCGTCGCTTGGCAGCGAGGTCGGTGGTTTGCTGGATGGCACTCAACAGCACGGGATCCTCAAGCACCAGCATGCTGGCTGCCCCGGATCTGATCGCCTGGTCGACGGCCGCGGGGATCTGATCGACCGTTCTTGCTTCGAGGACTTCGAGCGGCACCCGGATGGCTGTGGCGGCGGTCTTGACCTGCTTCAGCGCCAGCGCGGTGTAAGGGGTGTCGGGATTTCCCAGTACCGCAACGAGTTTCTTCCCGGGGAGGAGGTCGTCAAGCAACTGCAACTTCTTGGCGGCAATGTCGCTCGCCTGCCCGCTCATGCCGGTGACGTTTCCGCCGGGCTGACCCAGACTCGCGACGAGGCCGGCGCCAACGGGGTCCCCGACCGACGTGAAGACGATCGGTATGCTGCGGGTTGCGGCCATCGCGGCCTTCGGCGCCAGCGTTCCAAATCCCGCAACCAAAACGTCCGCGCCGGTGCCGACGAGTTCTGCGGCAAGTTGCGGCAACCGTTCCGCGCGCCCCTCGGCCGAGCGGTAGTCCCAGATCAAGTTCTTGCCTTCGCGGTAACCGAGCTCCTCCAGTCGCTGCAGAAGCGGCTTCGCGAAGGTGGCGTTCTCGCCGGACAGCAGAGCGAGGTAAGCAATCCGGTATGGCCTCCCCGCCTGCTGCGCCCGAACCGGCGATGGCCGCAAGGCCGGCACAACCGCCACACCGCCGACAAGGCCGATAAACTGCCGCCGTCTCATGACCGCCCCCGACCAAGGATCGTGCAAGGATCGTGAAGCTCATCCTAGCTTCCGGACGCCTGGTATTAAAGGCTATTGGCAGTCATCCGATCCCTGTCAGGCCGCCGGCACCATCACCCAGAATCCCGGCTGCGTCGGCTCCAGCCTTCCGCCGATGCGCACCGGCGCGACCTTGCGCGCCAGTCCGGTCGCATCGTCGGTCTCGACCGCGACGCCGCTGAGCGTCGCCGCGCCGAGTGCCGGTTCGAACCGTCCCGAGGGAATGCCCGACGTGAACCGTCGCAACGGCTCTTCCTTCTGCATGCCGATGATCGAATCGTAGTCGCCGGTCATGCCGGCGTCGGTCATGTAGGCGGTGCCGCTCGGCAGTATCTGGTGATCGGCGGTCGGCACATGGGTGTGGGTGCCGACGACGAGAGAGGCGCGGCCGTCGCAGAAGAAGCCGATGGCCTGCTTTTCGCTCGAGGCCTCGCAATGGAAATCGACCACGATGGCGTCGGCCGCGATGCGCAGCGGGCAGGCTTCGAGTTCGCGGTTGATGACGGCGAAGGGATCGTCGAACGGCGTCATGAAGACGCGGCCGATGGCGTTGATGACGAGTGCGCGCTTGCCGTTCTTGGTGTCGACCAGCGCGGCGCCGCGGCCCGGCGTGCCCCTCGGAAAGTTCGCCGGGCGAACCAGCCGCGGCGCGCGCTCGATGAACACCAGCGCCTCGCGCTGGTCCCAGGCATGGTTGCCGAGCGTGACAGCGTCGGCGCCGGCATCGATGAATTCCTGGTAGATTGCCTCGGTGATGCCGAAGCCGCCGGCCGCGTTCTCGCCATTGACGACGACGAGATCGAGCGCCCAGTCGCGGATCATGCCGGGCAGGTACTCGGCGATGGCCGTGCGTCCGGCCCTGCCGACGACGTCGCCTACGAAAAGAATGCGCAACTCATGAACTCCGGAAATCGAATGCTTTCGTTTCCGTTAGCACATAATCCAGGGGCACGTCGTGCTGCAGTGCCGGCACGGCCTTAACTTCCTGCGCCGCAAAGGCGAGGCCGATTGCTGCAAAACCCTTCGATTTGTGCAGCTGCGCCAGCGTGCGGTCATAATGCCCGGCGCCATAGCCGATGCGGTGCCCGATCCGGTCGAAGGCCGCCAGCGGCACCAACACGATGTCGGGCACGATCTCGGCCGCGGCGGGCGACGGCTCGAGAATCCCGAGCGATCCCGGCAGCAACCGGTCGCCGGCATGCCAGACCCGGAATCGGAGCGACTGGCCGCGTTGCGTGATGACCGGCAACGCCAGCCGGGCACCCTGTGCCGCGAGCGATTGCATCAGGGGGGTCGGGTCGAGTTCGCTGCGGATCGGCGAATAGCCGGCCACGACCGCGCCGGGCCTCATTTCAACCGGCAATCCGCGCCGCGCGATCGCCTGCGCCGCGACGGCGCGCTGCGCCTCGCTCAACGCGTCGCGGTTCGCGAGCGCGGCGGCGCGGAGATCGGCTTTCGATGGGGGATCCGACATGCGAGGTCACATTTCGCTGTCACCGCGCGCTTCGCTGTCCCGCCCTCCTCGCTGTCATCGCCCGCGAAGGCGGGCGATCCAGTATCCCAGAGGCGCTGGTGATAAAGTCGAGAAGCCGCGGCGTACTGGATACCCCGCCTTCGCGGGGTATGACGGATGGTGTTTGCAGCAAACAAAGAAACAAAAGTGCGAAGCCGCGATGGCCGTTGGAGCGCTCGATCCCGGAGTTCCCTACGAAAGTAGGTGGGCACCATATGACCGGATCCACGGACCCGGCCAGGGACAGTTCCC
>NZ_JADGRI010000424.1 GCF_017881085.1 Bradyrhizobium sp. | reverse complement strand
ACCTCGTCGCCGCCGAGCCCGACATCGCCCGCGTGCCCGTGATGGTCGATTCCTCGAAATTCGCCGTGATCGAGGCCGGCCTGAAATGCATCCAGGGCAAGCCGGTGGTGAACTCGATCTCGATGAAGGAGGGCGAGGAAAAATTCATCCACGAGGCCAAAATCGCGCGGCGCCATGGTGCGGCCGTGGTGGTGATGGCGTTCGATGAAGCCGGCCAGGCCGATACCTTCGCGCGCAAGACCGAAATCTGCAAGCGCGCCTACGACATCCTGGTCGGGCAACTGAATTTTCCGCCGGAAGACATCATCTTCGACCCCAACATCTTCGCGATCGCGACCGGCCTCGAGGAGCACAATAATTACGGCGTCGACTTCATCGAGGCGACGCGCTGGATCCGGAACAACCTGCCGCATGCGCATATCTCCGGCGGCGTGTCGAACCTGTCGTTCTCGTTCCGCGGCAACGAGCCGGTGCGCGAGGCCATGCATTCGGTTTTCCTGTATCACGCCATCAAGGCCGGCATGGACATGGGCATCGTCAATGCCGGGCAGATGATCGTCTATGACGACATCGATCCCGAACTGCGCCAGACCTGCGAGGACGTCATCCTCAACCGCGACCCCGGCGCCTCCGAGCGGCTGCTGGCGCTGGCGGAAAAATTCCGCGGCAAGGAGAAACAGACAAAGGAGCAGGATCTCGCCTGGCGCGAATGGCCGGTCGAAAAACGGCTCAGCCACGCGCTGGTGCACGGCATCACCGAATTCATCGAGGCAGATACCGAGGCCGTGCGGCTGACCGTCGAGCGCCCGCTCAACGTCATCGAAGGCCCGCTGATGGCCGGCATGAACATCGTCGGCGACCTCTTCGGCGACGGCAAGATGTTCTTGCCGCAGGTGGTGAAGAGCGCGCGCGTCATGAAGCAGGCGGTGGCCTATCTGATGCCGTTCATGGAAGAGGAAAAGGCGCGCAACCTCGCCAACGGCATTACCGGCGACGGCCGCAAAAACGCCGGCAAGATCGTGCTCGCCACCGTCAAGGGCGACGTCCACGACATCGGCAAGAACATCGTCGGCATCGTGCTGCAATGTAACAATTTCGAAGTCATCGACCTCGGCGTGATGGTGCCGGCGTCCAAGATCATCGAAACCGCGAAGGCCGAAGGCGCCGACATCATCGGCCTCTCCGGCCTGATCACGCCCTCGCTCGACGAGATGAGCTTTCTCGCCGGCGAGCTGGAACGCCAGGGCATGAACGTGCCGCTCTTGATCGGCGGCGCCACCACCAGCCGCGTGCATACCGCCGTGAAGATCGACCCGAACTACCGCAGCGGGCCGGTAGTCCATGTCAATGATGCCAGCCGCGCGGTCGGCGTGGCCTCGGCGCTGCTGTCGCCGGAGCGGCGCGAGGCCTATGCGGCCGAGGTGCGCGCCGACTACGCGAAAATCTCCGCGGCGCATTTCCGCGCGCAGGCCGACAAGAAGCGCCTGAAGCTCGCCGACGCCCGCGCCAACGCGGTGACGATCGACTTCGCGAAAACGCCGCCGAAGAAGCCGGCGTTCCTGGGCATCAAATCGTTCCGGGATTACGACCTCGCCGAGCTGGCAAATTACATCGACTGGACGCCGTTCTTCCAGACCTGGGAATTGACCGGGCGCTTTCCCGCCATTCTTAGCGATCCCAAGGTCGGCGAAGTCGCGCGCTCGCTCTATGACGACGCGCGCAAGATGCTCGATCGCATCATCAGGGAAAACTGGTTCAAGGCGCAGGCGACCATCGGCTTCTGGCCGGCCAACACGCAAGGCGACGACATCGTCGTCTATGCCGACGATACGCGCAGCAAGCAGATTGCCACCTTCCACACGCTGCGCCAGCAGCTGGAAAAGCGCGAAGGCCGCTTCAACGCGGCGCTGTCGGATTTCATTGCACCCGTTGCCAGCGGCGTGCCGGATTATATCGGCGCCTTCGTGGTCACCGCTGGGATCGGCGAGGACATCGTCGCCGACCGTTTTAAAAATGCCAATGACGATTACTCCTCGATCCTGTGCAAGGCGCTCGCGGATCGTCTGGCGGAAGCCTTTGCCGAGCGGATGCACGCGCGGGTGCGCCGCGAATTCTGGGGCTATGCGCCGGACGAGGCGCTTGCGCCGGATCAGCTCATCCTCGAACAATACAAGGGCATCCGCCCCGCGCCGGGCTATCCCGCGCAGCCCGATCACACCGAAAAGGCGACGCTGTTTTCGCTGCTCGATGCGGAGAACACCGCAGGCGTGAAACTGACGGAAAGCTTTGCGATGTGGCCGGGCTCGTCGGTGTCGGGTCTCTATTTCAGCAACGCCGAAAGCTTTTACTTTGGCGTCGGCAAGATCGAGCGCGACCAGGTCGAGGACTACGCGTCGCGCAAGGGCTGGAGCGTGGCGGAAACCGAGCGCTGGCTGGCGCCGGTCTTGAACTACATCCCGACGCAGGACCAGTCCGCGCAGGACCGCCGCGTCAAGCAGGCGATGCCGACGCGGGCGCCGGCTTCGACACCCGCCAACGATATCGCGTCCCCCGAATTGGCGGCGCATCCGCCGGGCTGCAATTGCGCGGTGCATCTGGCGTACCGGAAAAAGACGGCAAGGGCGTAAACGACGTCGTGCTCTCCTCTCTCGTCGTCCCGGCGAAAGCCGGGACCCATAGCCACCGATGCCTGTTGTCAACAAAGCTGTTGCCCCAGCGTCGCGCAACATCGACATCGGTGGTTATGGGTCCCGGGTCGCGCTTCGCTTGCCCGGGACGACGTGGATGGATTTTCAACGTGACCCAGCAAATGATTTTCTTCTCGTCATTCCGAGTGAAGCGAAGCAATCCATATCACCGTGCGGGAAAACTGGAGTGCTTCGTCGCTCCCCTCCCCCCGCGAAGCGGCGGGGAGGGGTCGGGGGTGGGGGTGGGGGGTACCTCGGCAAATTCGCTGCCCGCGGAGCAAACTGATAGACCCCCCACCCCCGACCCCTCCCCGCCACGCGCAAGAGCGCGTGGAGGGAGGGGAGATCACCGTGCACAGCTCCGCTATCTCGCCGCATGTCATGCGCGAGTTTTGGCCCTTGCGTTCCGCCCCCTTCGAAAGAAGGCGCAGGGAATGCCGGGCGCCCGATGCGCCCGATAGCCGCGTGTGCAGAGATAGTGGGTGTAAGCGCACACGCGTTGTCAGGTCACACCGGAATCACCCGGCATTCCCCGCGCAATGGTTTTACGGCTTATTTCGTGCTCTCCCGGGCGATCGGGCTTTTTTGTCACCCTCACCGGCAGCGTTGGCTGCCGGCTTGACGCCAGCGTCGAGACGTCAGGACCACACGACTTCGCCGTCCGCGTCCGGCGCCCTCGTCTGAAGCGCCATCCGCGTCCACCGCATCCCGCCGCACGTTCGTGACGATCGCGAAACGCCCCTCTCATCGGGCGGGACGACGAGGATCAGGAAGGTGATTTGCATGAAACGGGAAGAGGAAAAATTTTTGAAAAAGGGGCTGGACGGCATGCTCGCAAAACAACCTGACAGGCAAATCGGCTGGGCGCTGTTCCCCTCTCCCCTTGTGGGAGAGGGTGCCTGAGCGAAGCGAAGGCGGGTGAGGGGTTCTCTCCGCGGATGCAGACCCCTCATCCGGCACGGACTTCGTCCGCGCCACCTTCTCCCACAAGGGGAGAAGGGGAAGAAAGCGC
>NZ_JADGRI010000423.1 GCF_017881085.1 Bradyrhizobium sp. | reverse complement strand
ATCGTGAGTGCAGCGATGGAAACGCAGGAATCGCGTGAAGATCTGTAATGAGATCGTCATCGCATTGTCATTTTCTCGCTCGTTGCGGAGCGTATCTGCTTTTGGTGACGACATCACACGACGACCATTGACGCTTGGCAGTTGCGGTCAGAGCGACGCAAGCAAGAGGTCGGCGCTTGATCGGCATCACGCCAATTCGTCTCGCGCCAGGAAGAGTTGTTCTCCAGCGATAGGTGAGGTCTGGCACCGGCTCAAAGCGGACTTGCCATTTCGTCCAGCGCTTCGGCTGATGAGGGCTAACCGGACCCGGTGCCAGCGGTGGCTACCGCTTTCCACATCGCTTCTATCCGCTTTTGGAACGATCGCGGCGCCTCCGCAAACATGCGGCTGGATGCGGTCCTGGCCCGATTGAGATGGAACTGCCGCCGATCTTCGATCGGCAGCGTCAGCCGCGATCGCCAGTGGGCCAGCGGTTGCTTCGCTTGAATCAATTTACCCAATACGACGAGATCGTTGCTCTTGCCGAGTCGCACGCGCAACTTTTGCACCTCGTCAGTGAAGGTTTGCCACATCTTCGGCCAAAGCGGTTCGACGAGCTCAATCTGGTAGCGAAACGTCACGACAGCTTTTCGAAACTCATGGATGTCGTCTGCACTGGCGGTTTCCCAATTGCATGGAAGACGGCGACGGGCGCGGCGATAGGACTGTGCGAGAGCTTTTGCGACGTCCTCAAAAGTCATCCGTTCAAGCGGCCAGGCTGACGCGCAGGCCAGGGCCCGCGTAAGACCGGCATGCATGCGCTGGAGAGCCTCTGCATCAAGCGCGCTGGTTTCGGACGTCTTTCGGATCCCTTCCATTCGATCGGCAATGGTTGCCTGAGTTCGTTGTGATATCGAAGGCGCAGCATTTTCCTTCGAGCCGACAATGTCGGTCAGTGCGTCGAGGGCGGCCTGAGCGTCACGGCTGCGGTTAAATGTTCGGCTGAGCAGGCTCGCTTCTCGCCGCAGAGCGATGGCCTCGTCACCGATCTGGCCGTGCAATAATCGCAACAGAGCACGCCATCGTTTGAGCGCGACACGATAATCATGAACGGCGCCGCCCGGCTTCCCGGCATTTAACGCCTCAAGCGCGACCCTGATTTCGGCCAGAATTGCATCCGTGGCTTGGCGAATTGGAGGTGCTGTCTGTAAGGTTTGAAGCTTGCCCATACCCTGTTTGCTTGTCCCAAGTGCTTGTCCCAAGTGCTTGTCCTAAGTCGCTTCGTTGAACGTCCACATTCGATACTGTTAAGGGTTGTCATCTTTCAGGATTCAATGCGAGGGGTTCTGCGGTGCAGTTCCGAGCAATTTCAACATCCCGAAGGAAGCCGCCTCGGATGCCTGGATACCGGGCAAAGCACCCTTCTATTAGCAGCCGAACGCGCCTATATTTCAGGCTTGTTCTTCGAGAGGTAGGAATGCTCCGATCTGTCCGCGCCACGATGACTGCATTGTCGTTCTTGACCCTGTTTGGAGGTCTTCATCCTGCGCTTGCCCAGGACCGGCGCGTGCCGGCCTCGCCGGCGGAGGTCATGCTCTCCTACGCGCCGATCGTCCAGCGCGTGCAGCCGGCCGTGGTCAACGTCTATGCCGCCAAGGTCGTGCGCGATCACAATCCGTTGCTCGATGACCCGATCTTCCGCCGCTTCTTCGGCGTGCCCGGCCAGCAGCCCGAGCAGATGCAGCGTTCGCTGGGGTCGGGCGTCATGGTCGACCCGTCGGGCCTGGTGGTGACCAACGTCCACGTCATTGAAGGCGCCGACGAGGTCAAGGTATCGCTTTCCGACAAGCGGGAATTCGAGGCCGAGATCGTTCTCAAGGACCCCCGCAGCGACCTGGCGGTATTGCGGCTGAAAGGCGCGCATGAGCGCTTCCCGACGCTGGATTTCGCCAATTCCGACGAATTGCAGGTCGGCGACGTCGTGCTGGCGATGGGCAACCCCTTCGGCGTCGGACAAACCGTCACCCACGGCATCATCTCGGCGCTCGCGCGCACGCAGGTCGGCATCACCGACTACCAGTTCTTCATCCAGACCGATGCCGCGATCAATCCGGGCAATTCGGGCGGCGCGCTGGTCGACATGACCGGCAAGCTCGCCGGGATCAATACCGCGATCTTCTCGCGTTCGGGGGGATCGCAGGGCATCGGCTTTGCGATCCCGGCCAACATGGTGCGCGTGGTCGTCGCGTCCGCCAAGAGCGGCGGCAAGGCCGTCAAGCGACCTTGGCTCGGCGCCAAGCTGCAGGCGGTGACGCCGGAGATCGCCGAAAGCCTTGGGCTGCGGCTTCCAACCGGCGCTCTGGTCGCCAATGTGGTTGCAAACAGCCCGGCGGCGCGGGCGGGGCTGAAGCCGTCCGATCTGATCGTCGCAATCGACAGCCATGAGGTCGAGGATCCCAATGCGTTCGATTACCACTTTGCGACGCGTCCGCTCGGCGGTACCGCGCAGATCAACGTGCTGCGCGCTGGCAAGACGATCAAGCTGACGGTGGCGCTGGAAACCGCGCCCGATACCGGCCGCGACGAAATCGTCCTGACGACGCGCTCGCCGTTCCAGGGCGCCAAGGTTGCGAACATCTCGCCTGCGGTCGCCGACGAACTGCATCTGGATTCCGACACCGCAGGCGTCGTGATTACCGACCTGGCCGATGGAGGAACCGCCGCCAGCGTCGGATTCCAGAAGGGCGACATCATCGTGGCCGTCAACAATCAGAAGATCGCCAGGACCGCCGATCTCGAGAAGGCAGCCCGCGAGTCCGCCAGGGTCTGGCGCATCACGCTGGTCCGCGGCGGCCAGCAGATCAACGTTACGCTCGGCGGATGAGCCCGAAGCGCCCACGCGAAGCCGCCAACCTGTTCGCCGCCGCGGGGATGGAGGCGGATGCGCCGCATCCGCTGCCGGACCGGTTGCGCCCGCGCGCGCTGTCGGAAGTCGTCGGACAGGATCACATCCTGGGACCCGACGGCGCACTGACGCGCATGCTGGCCACGCGGACGCTGGGGTCGCTGATCTTCTGGGGACCGCCGGGCACCGGCAAGACCACGGTGGCGCGGCTTCTGGCGGATGCCACCGACCTGCATTTCGAACAGCTCTCGGCGGTATTTTCCGGCGTCGCCGATCTGAAAAAGGCGTTCGACGCGGCGCGCGCAAGGCGCGAGACCGGCAAGGGCACGCTGTTGTTCGTCGACGAGGTGCACCGCTTCAATCGCGCGCAGCAGGATTCGTTTCTGCCCGTGATGGAAGACGGCACCGTGGTGCTGGTCGGCGCCACCACCGAAAATCCCTCGTTCGAGCTCAACGCCGCTTTGTTGTCGCGGGCGCGCGTGCTGGTGTTTCATTCGCTCGATCCGGCGGCAATCGAAAAGCTGTACGCCCATGCCGAGACCATCGAGGGCAAGAAGCTGCCGCTGGACGCGGAAGCCCGCGCGGTGCTGGTGCGCATGGCCGACGGCGACGGCCGCGCCGCGCTGACGCTGGCCGAAGAGGTCTGGCGCGCCGCGCGCGAAGGGGAAACCTTCAATGCCGCGCAGCTGCAGGACATCCTGCAGCGCCGTGCGCCGATTTACGACAAGTCCGCCGACGGCCATTACAACCTGATCTCGGCGCTGCATAAGTCGGTGCGCGGCTCCGATCCGGATGCGGCGCTGTATTATCTCGCGCGC
>NZ_JADGRI010000195.1 GCF_017881085.1 Bradyrhizobium sp. | reverse complement strand
CGCGGTGGCCGGCAATTCGGTTCAGCGGCTGGATATTCCCGACAAGGTTTTCGCCCATCCGCGATTCATCCACGATTCTGCGCTGCCGGGAATGCTGCACGGCCGCGTGCTACGGTCGGAGATGGCGGCGGCCAAGCTGGCTAGTTTGAAGGAAGATGCCGCACGCGCGGTTCCCGGCCTTGTCGCCATCGTGCGTGACGGCAATTTCGCAGGCGTGGTCAGCGAAACCGAGGATGGCGCCGAGGTTGCGCTGACGGCGTTGCGCAAGGGCGCGAGCTGGGCGCCCGGCGAAACGCTGCCCGACGAAAACGGGCTCGCGCAATGGCTGAAAGCCCAGCCGTCGGAGCTGAGCGTGATCGACAGGAGAACGGCATCCGCGGCTGGCGGAAAGGCGCGCACCATCCGGCGGCAATATACCCGTCCCTATATCGCGCATGCCTCGATCGCGCCGTCCTGCGCCATGGCGCAATGGAGCGGCGACCGGGTCCATGTCTGGACCCACAGCCAGGGCGTCTATTTTCTGCGCGCCGACCTCGCGATGGTTTTGAAGCTGCCGCTCGAGGCCATCACGGTCGAACATATGGAGGGCGCCGGCTGCTACGGGCACAACGCCGCCGACGACGTCGCGCTCGATGCGGTGCTGCTGGCGAAGGCCGCCGGCGGCCGGCCGGTGCGCGTGCTGTGGTCGCGCGCGGACGAGCTGTCGCATGCGCCGTTCGGGGCGGCGATGGCGATCGAGATCGAGGCCGATCTCGATGCGCAAGGCGAGATCGTCGACTGGCGGCATTCCATCTGGGGCAACGGTCATACCGCGCGGCCGGGGCGCGCGGCGCAACCGGCGCTGCTCGCGGCGACCGAACTGGAAATTCCTTTCCCGCGCTACATTGCCACCAATCCACCGCAGGCCAATGGCGGCGGCGCCGATCGCAACTCGGTGCCGCTCTATGACTTTCCGTCGTGGCAGATCGAATGCCATCGCCTGCTGACCATGCCGATCCGCACCTCGGCGCTGCGGACGCTGGGCGCGCAGGGCAATGTGTTTGCGATCGAATCCTTTCTCGACGAGCTCGCCGCCGAGCGCGGCGAGGATCCGGTCGCGTTCCGGCTGCGGCATCTGAGCGATGAACGGGCAAAAGACGTCATCCGGTCGGTGGCAAAGCGCGCCAGGTGGAAGCCGGACAGACCCAGCGGCCGCGGCTACGGCGTCGGCTTTGCGCGCTACAAGAACACCGGCGCCTATTGTGCGGTTGTAGCCGAAATCGAAGGCGCCGAGGAAATCAGCGTCAAGCGGCTGACCATCGCGGTCGATGTCGGAGAGGCCATCAATCCCGACGGCGTGATCAACCAGATCGAAGGCGGCGCGATCCAGGCCACCAGCTGGGTGCTGAAGGAGCGGGTTCGTTTCGACGACAAGCGCATCACCAGCAACAGCTGGACCGAGTACCCGATCCTTCGCTTCAGCGAGGTGCCGGAGGTCGACGTCGAGCTGATCAAGAGGCCCGACAGCGAGCCGCTCGGCGCCGGCGAAGCCGCCCACGGCCCGGTCACGGCCGCGATCGCCAACGCCGTCTACGATGCGCTGGAGTTGCGCGTCCGCAGCCTCCCGATCACCCGCGACAGCCTGATCGCGGCGATGGAATTGAGTTCATGACAAGCCTGAACATTCTCAGCGGCGGCGCGGCCCAGGGCCTGGTCGCGAGCCTTGCGCCGCAATTCAAGGAAATGACCGGGTTCGACATATCTGGCGAATTCGGCGCGGTCGGCGCCATGGCCGAGAAACTGCGCCAGGGTACGCCCACCGACATCGTCATTTTGACCGCGGCCATCGTCGCAACACTGGTGGAAGAGAATCTTGTCGTCCCCGCCTCGATCGCCGAAATCGGCCTGGTCGAAACCGCGCTCGCGGTTCGCGCCGGCGATCCGCAAGTCGGTGTCAAGGATGGCGCGAGCTTGCGCGCCGCGTTGCTTGCCGCGGATGCGATCTTCGTTCCCGATCCCAAGGTCTCGACGGCCGGGATTCATGTGGCAAAGGTTCTGCAGCAACTCGGCATCGCCGACGAAGTGGCTGCCCGGCTCAAGATTTATCCCAATGGCGCCACTGCGATGCGCTATCTGGCCACCTCCGATGCCGTCCGGCCGATCGGCTGCACCCAATCGACCGAGATCATCAGCACGCCGGGCGTGGTGCTGTCGGGTTCGCTGCCGCCGGGCTGCGAGCTTTCGACCATGTATACGGCGGCGGTGACTACGAAAGCCGCCTACGCAAAGCCGGCTCAAAGCCTGATCGGCTTGCTGACGGCCCCTGATCAGCGCGCGCGGCGCGAGCGCGCGGGCTTTCGTTAGCATTCGTTCCTGAACACGGACCCGGCCGACAAGCGGATCGCCGACTATGCCGGCGAGAACAACGTCAAGAAACTCCGCGAAATCGTCGAGAAGAACCGGAAGGCCTAGTGGTCCTGAGTCAGGGCGGCGGCGGTAATGTCGGCGCTACCGCCCGCGCGGTCGACCCGATCGGATCGATCCGCGAGCAACGAAACACGACGACCGGGAGTGGATCCGGTCGATCAGGCCCGCCTCAATAAGCCTTGACGGTGCGTACTTCCCCGGCTGGCGGTGCGGCTTCCGCCGGAATTCCCCCCACCGCCTGACCGGAGCCCACCAGCTCCGCCTGTTCCGCTTCTGATATCCAGGCGGAAACATTCGGCTTGGTGATCGCCAGTCCGACAAGAAAGGCCACCAATAGTACGGGCAGAACGAAAATTCCAATACCCCAGCTTCGATAGAGGCTCTTCTGGGTCGTCTCGTCTGATCCGTCGAACCTGCCGTGCATTGACGCCTCCTGTGTAAGGACGTCCCCGCCATGGCTTAGCTCACGGCCCGCAAGACCGATGTGAACTGCTTCACACTGGAGGCGATTAGTGTTTCGGGGTCATGCGAGCATGAACCCAAAAAGTGGCAGCCGGTTTTCCGAAAAAGTTCCTGCTCAAACAAGATGAACGACGCATGATTCAAGTTGAATCATGCTCTAGGCGTCTTCGCCGCCGCCGGCTTCGGCAAGCTCCCGAAGCGCGTCGACATCCAGCACGACGATGGCACCATGCTCCAGCCGCACCCAGTCGCGCGCGGCCCAGGCCCGCAACTGCTTGTTGATGCTCTCGCGGGTCATGCCTACCATCTCGCTGATTTCCTGCTGGGTAACGGCGATGGTTCGACCCTTGGGCTCCTGTTTGTGTTTTTCGGTCAGACGAAGGAGCGCGCTGGCCAGCCGTCCCGGCAGGTTCTGGAGAATGACCTGTTCGACCTGGTCGCTGGTCCAGCGCAGCCGCGCGCACAACAGCTCGATGAATTTCATCGCCAGCGCCGGCTGGCTTCGCACGAAGGGCAGAAATTCGCGGCGGTCGATGACGAAAATCTCGCAATTGGTATTGGCGGTGGCGTCGGCGGACCGCGGCTGCCCGTCGAGCACCGACATCTCCCCGAAGATTTCGCCGGGGCCGATCAGATTCAATATCGCGCTGCGGCCGTCGGCGGAGGAGACGCTGATTTTCACCGTGCCGCTGATCACCGCGATCAGACTGTTGCCGGGGTCTCCCTTGGAGACGATCGTGGTTCCCCGCTTCAGTGTGGAATGCTTGGCATAACGGCAGAGCTGCTCGAACGCCTCCGGATCAAGATCGCAAAAATACGGATGCTTGCGCAGGACCGAAAGCTTGCTGCTCGAAAACGGCCGAGCTTCACCTTTATTGTCCTGAGACACGGTGGATTGAACTCCGGGAGGGCTCTGGAAGGCGCCGTTCCTTCCGTAGTCAAGGCTGGCGGTATTTTCAACTGGAAAGCAACTTTCGTTGCAATTTGGCAGCCAAACGCGCAAATAGCCTCGCATACACGGAAAACGATCCGCAAGGCGACCGCCCGAGGTTTCGTCAAATCTGTCCGGTTCCGGCCTTGCCGAGGACGGCGTCAATCTCGGTTTCGTTGTCCGCCGTGAACTGGACGAAGCGTCCCTGGGTTTCATCATGAGGCACTTCAATAAGCGCAGCCGGGCATCTCCAGGACTGACGTTGTTGATGAAACAATATCTCCCACCCGGGTTCTGCACCCGGAAAGCCTGAACAGTACTCCTTTGCTCTGTCCGAACCCCGCCTCAAGTCCGCGGCCAACCCGGAGCCGCGCGAGAAGTCACTCGTCTGGCTTCACGAGTCCCGGCGGCGCGACGAGTCCAGCGGAGCGAAACGATCAGCCAGCAAGACCGGGCAGGTCTTGCTGGCTGATCGTCTTGCTGGCTGTGTCGTCTTTCCGGCTGCGTCGTCTTGCCGGATCGTCAGATCATTTTTTCAGTGACGAATTCGGGCAAAGCATGTGCAGGCCGATGTGGTCGTGGCCCTTATGCTTGAACGTCTTGACATGCAGATCGTGGCTTGCGTCGACATTCTCGCCGACCTTCAGGACCATCGGCTTCGGTTTTTTCGATCGCATATTGGTCCGGATGACCTTGGTAAGCTTGTCGCGGATCTTCGCGGGGATATCGCCGGAGTGTTTCTCCCACCTGCTGTGTCCCTTGGTCGATCCCTTTTCATCCTGCCAGTGTTCGGTCTTGGGGACCAAAACCTTGGTATAGCTCTGACCAAATTTATAAGGCCCGTGCTTCTTCTCATACTCCGCGAATTTCTTCGCGGTCTTGTGAATATTCTTCGGGCTGTACAATTCGTTGATGTGCTTTTCGAATTTTCCGCCGTAGGTGAATCCGGCCATGTTCTCCCCCCTCAAAAGAAGCGGCGCGATTTGCCGCGGGTGCAATACTTCATAAATTTCAGAACTGAGAGAGCGCTGCCTTAGCACGTTCCAGCGGGACAGTCATTTGGGACCGGTCGAAAAGGGCGATGGCCTGAACCAGTTCGTCTCGTGCTTCTGCCGCCCTGCCCGAAGCAGCCAGCAGGCGGGCCAGCAATCCCCTCGCGGCGCCCTGCATGGGCCGCGCCTCCAGCCGGACCGCGATTTCAATTGCCCGCGTCATGCACCCGATCGCCTCGGCCGCCGCCGGCGCTCCCTGCGATGCCAGGATATTGGCTTCGGCCATCACCGCCAGCGCCTCGACACCTCCGTAGCCCTTCTGCTTGGCACTGGCCTGGGAGGCCCGCACCAAGTCCAACCCTTGCTGCATGTCGCCGAGTTGGCAATACGCCCTGCCCAGATACGCCGACGCCGCAATCACGCTGGTGGCATGACCGGCTGCTTCGGCTTCGGCTTTGGCCTCAAGCAGGATGTCGCGGGCCCGCGCGGCGCGGCCCTGCTGGGTATAGAGGTTCCCGAGCGCCAGCATCACGAGGGGAAGGAACAGACGGACTTCGTTCTCCTTCGACAGCAACGACGCCCGATCGAAAGCGGCCTCGGCTTCCTCGAGATTGCCGCGCATCAACTGCACCAGGCCGCGAGCATAGTCGGCCGCGATCACGTCGTACGGCCGGCCGTCCTGGTCGGCGAGGACTGTCGCCTGCCCCACACATCGTTCGGACACATCGAACTCGCCCAGCCATGCGTGAACCATCGCCCCCATCATGTAACAGAGCACGAGCAGGCTCGGCCCGGTCGTGTCGGGTGGCAAGTTTTCCGGCGCGTTCTCAAGCCGCGCCGTTGCTTGCGCAAGCTGCGCTTCCGCATCGCGGTATCTGCCCGCCAGGAAATAGGACTGCCCGAGGCCATATTCGGTGAAGCCAAGCCAGGTCATGTCCTTCAGCTGATGCGCCAAGGCGACGGCCTGCTCTCCCGCAGTAATAGCCTCATAAGGCGTCCCGGAGAAATTCAGCGCCTGCGCCATGACGGCGATAGATGCAAGCCGTCTCGATTCGTCGCCGATCTTCGCGGAGCGCGCCTCGGCGTCGCGGCAAAGACCGAACCACTGCTCGATATTTCCGAGGGGTGCATATGCAAGCCGGGCCTCGATGCGCAGATCGATCGCGTGTCGTTCGCGCTCGAGCGACTCGGGCAGCGTGTCGACCGCATGGATCGCGGACTCGAAGTAACCGGTAGCGTCCCGGAACGCCGATCTGGCTAGCGCCTTCCGCGCCGCGAGTTGGCCATAGCGGGCAGCCTTCGCCCAGTCCCGCGACTGGACCGCGTGATGACAAAGCGCTTCTGCGACCTCCTGTTCGCGCCCCTGGGAAATTGCCTCCATGGCCGTCAAAATCCGTCGGTGCAACTCCTCGCGTTGCGGCCGCAGGATCGAATCGTAGGCAACCTCGCGGATCAGATCGTGGGCAAATTCGTATTCCGCCGCGGCCGGCCATTGCGACTCGACAAGGAAATCCAGAATCTCCAGCGACCAGAGGCGGCTTTGCAATTGAGCCGCCGGCATGCCGGTCACAGCCGCCAGCAAGGCCGGCGAAATTCGCGGCCCGACGACGGAAGCGAGCTGGAGCAGGGACTTGTCCTCTTTCGGCAGCCGATCGATTCGGGAGGCGATGACCCCTTGTATGGTGGGAGGAATTCCAAGCGCGTCCCAGGGAGCTTTGGCGGCAAACCGGCTGGCGTCGCCATCGGGGACGCCGCGACTGACGAGCTGCCGGGCGACCTCTTCGATGAAGAGCGGAACCTGGCCGGTGTGGCGAAGAATGTGAGCCTTGAGGGCGTCGAGATTGGGCGCCGTGCCCAGGAGATCGCCGAGCAGCGCATTCGCCGAGGCGATATCGAGGGATCGCAGCCAGATCCTGCGAACGTCGAGCCGCGCCAGCCATCCCGGCGTGTCTTCGGTCCGCCATGTCAGCAGGATCAGCAGCGGGCGGCTTGCCGCGAGCGACATCAGGGCTTCGACGACGTTTTCGCTCTGTCCATCGCTCCAGTGAAGGTCCTCCAGCAGCAGGACCGTCGGGCGCGTCGCAACCACCCTGTCGATGGTGTTGCATACGGCGTCGGTGATCACGCGACGCCGCAGCAGGGGTTCGAGATCGTTCCAGCGCGGGTCGCTGACCGGCTGGTCGAGGACGGCGCAAAGGGCCGCGGGCCAGAGGTCGGAATGCGCCGGCGGCGACCCCTCGGGTAGCTGAGGCTTGTCCTCCGGCGCGATGTTGCCTACCCGTAGCGCGCCCTGGAGCAGCGTCTTCACCAGGGCATAGGGAACGGCCTGTTCCAGCGGGTTGCCCTCCGCTTCCAGGACCTGCCAGTTCTTCTGCCGTTGCGCGCCGACAAATTCGTGGACTATTCGGGATTTTCCAATACCGGCCGTTCCGACGAGCGCAATGACCTGCCCGGCCGCAGCGACCTCGCCAGCCGCCTGCTCGAGCAGGGAAATCTCTTCCCCGCGTCCGACAAACGACGACAGCCCCTTGGTCGAACGGGCCCGCCAGCGGCTCAGCCCGCTGATTTCGACGAGCTCGTAATGGGGAACCGGCGCAGAAAATCCTTCCAGCCGTCTTGGAATCAGCGCGTTGAACGTCACGAGCCCCGCGGCCAGGCTTTGGCAGGACTCCGACACCAGGATCTGACCGGCCTGCGCCGCGCCCTCGAGCCGCTTGACCAGATGGACTGCCGGACCGCCGGCTTCATAGATCGAGGAGAGATCGGCCTCGATGACGTGGGCGACGACGTAGCCGGAATGAACGCCAACCCGGACCCGAAGCGCCGGGTCGTTCAAGAGCTTGACGCGATGAACCAGTTCGACCGCCGCATGACAGGCCATGACGGCATGATTGTCATCCGCGCGCGGCGCACCAAAGAGCGCGATCAGCCCGTCGCCGCCTTCCTTGCTGACGATTCCGCGGTTGCGGCGAACCGCGATGCGCATGGCCGCCAAGGCCGGCTCGAGCCGCGAAATCGCGGCCTCGGGATCCAGTTCCGAGATCAGGTCGGTCGAACGCTGCAGATCGGCGCAGAGGACCGTGAGGTACTTCCGCTCGCCGGCGATGCGGCCGCGGACTTCGACGACCTGCGGCCTTGCGGCCTGCTGCGGGACCGCCGCCCCGCACGACGAGCAAAACAAATCGCCTGCCTTCAGGGTCGAGAGACAGACCTGACAAGACACCCACGGCTCCTTCATCCACTACTTCAGATTAACGAAAGATCGCGACAGAACAAGCGTTTGCGAGCGACAATTGCTCGAACATGGGAGGTGTCACACAGGAGGATTCGCGAGCGCAGAGGATTAGACGACAATTTTAGGACAACAAACGCGATGGGTTAGCCGCCCACGGCCTTCCACCTTGGAGAGGCCGCCGCCGTGAACATTTCGGTCATAGGCGCTCTATTCATTGGCGATTCCCATCTCCTTCATCACGCGCGCATATTTGGCGAGCTGTTCGCGCGTGAGGACGCCAAGTTCCCCGGGCGACGTGCCTCGCACCGTAAAGCCTAGATCCTCAAGCTTGTGGCGCACCTCGGGATCGCCAACCGCCTTGAGGACTTCGGCGTTCAGCCTCGCGATGATGTCATTCGGGGTGCCGGCCGGCGCCAGGATCGCGAACCAGGAATTGAAGAAGAACCCGGGTAGACCGGACTCCGAAACCGTGGGTACATCCGGGAATTGCGGCAGTCGCTTCTCCGTGGTGACCCCGATCAGCCTGAGCTGACCGCCGCGCACCAGCGCAGCGACCGTTCCCAGCCCCTGGAAGCCGACGGGAATCTGGCCGGACGCGACGTCGGTCGCCGCCTGCGTCGCGCCCTTGTAGGGCACATGGGTCAGCGAGATGCCGGCGTTGGATGCAAACATCGCCATCGCCAGATGCTGCGGGCTGCCCGGACCGCCGGAGCTGTAGTTGATCTTTCCGGGAGCGGCCTTGGCGGCGGCAATCAGGTCGGCGGCGGTCTTGTAGCCGGTATTGTTGCCGGCGATCAGCCCCCACTCCACCGTCGCCACCAGCGATACCGGCTCGAAATCCTTCAAGATGTCCCACGGCATCTTCGCATGCAGGTTGGGCACCATGGTCATGACGCTGTCGTTGAACCCGCCAATCGTGTAGCCGTCCGGCGCGGCTCTCGCGAGCTGCTCGGCACCGATCAACCCGGACGCACCGGCCTGGTTTAGGATGACGATCTGCTGGCCCATATTCTCGGCCATCTTCTGCGTCACGATCCGCGCCGCGACATCCACGGCGCTCGCCGCCGCCAAGGGCACGATCATCTTGATCGGTCGTTCGGGATAGGCGGTCTGCGCCACCGCATTGGAACCGACCAGCAGCGCAGCCGCCGCCACCAGCGCATGAAACAGGCGCATCCTTGAATTTCCCCTTCGAATTGGATCACGTTTTCCGAGTGAGCGGCCGCGACCTCTTCGAGAATGATTGCCCTCCCGCTCCCGGCTTGGCAATCTGTCCGGCAAAGAAATCAAGATCAGGGCGGCGGTTCAATCGACCGGTCGAGAGGGAATGCCGGTTTCCGGCCGCCAAGGGAGGCATCGATGACCACCCGCAGAAGCTTTTTGAAGCGCGCGGCGGCGACCGGGATCGCCTTTTGCGGTTGCGGCATGGGGGACGCAGTCCGCGCCCAACCAAGACCGCCGCGCCTCCCGGTCAGGATTGGCGGCAAGCGAATCCTCACCGTCGATGTTCACTCGCACTGCTATTTCCATGAGGCCCTCAGTCTGATGGGGGAAGCGGCCGACAAGGTGCTGCCGCCGGTGAAGGGCGTGCCGGAGCACTTCATCGTCATCGAGCAGCGCCTCAAGGAAATGGACGCGATGGCGATCGACATGGAGATCCTGTCGATCAATCCGTTCTGGTACGGCAAGGACCGCGATACCGCGGCTGACATCGTCAAGGTTCAAAACGACAAGCTGGCCGAGCTGTGCGCATCGCGGCCGGAACGTTTCGGGGCGTTCGCCTCACTGACCCTGCAGTTTCCCGACCTCGCCGTGCAACAGCTGGAGACCGCGATCAAAAAGCAGGGCCTGCGCGGCGCCGCGATCGGCGCCAGCGTGCAGGGAGAGGATTTTTCCGACCCCAAATTTCATCCCGTTTGGGCCAAGGCCGAAGAACTCGGCGCGGTTCTGTTCGTCCATCCGCAGAGCACGCCGGAACTCGCCAGGCGCTTCAAGGGCAACGGCTGGCTATCGAATACGATCGGCAATCCGCTCGACACCACGATTGCGCTGCAGCACCTGATCTTCGAAGGCACCCTCGACCGTTTCCCCGGTCTGAAAGTCCTTGCCGCGCACGGCGGCGGCTTTCTCCCGTCCTATGCGGCGCGTGGCGACCATGCCTGCTTCGTATCGCCGCAAAACTGCAATCCCGACATCACGCTGAAAAAGAAGCCCTCG
>NZ_JADGRI010000019.1 GCF_017881085.1 Bradyrhizobium sp. | reverse complement strand
GCGCTGATGGAATGGGCCCACGCCAAGGAAATGGCGCTGACGCTGATCGAGGTGATGCCGATGGGCGACATCGGCGCCGGGCGGATCGACCAGTATGTGCCGCTGTCGCTGCTTCGCGCCCGCCTCGCCCAGCAATACACCCTGGTCGACCTCGACGATAATACCGGGGGACCCGCGCGTTACGTTCGCGTCAGCGAGACCGGCGGCAAGCTCGGCTTCATCACGCCGATGACCCATAACTTCTGCGAGTCCTGCAACCGGGTGAGGATCACCTGTACCGGGACGCTGCACACTTGCCTCGGCCATGAGGATGCTTCCGATTTGCGCAAACCGCTGCGGGCCTCCGCCGACGACGATCTGCTCAGCGCAGCGATCGACCGCGCCATCGGATTGAAGCCGAAGGGGCACGACTTCATCATCGACCGCCGGCACAACCGCCCCAGCGTCAGCCGCCATATGAGCGTCACCGGGGGTTGAAGCGAGGCCTGCGTGATGCTATCCGCGGGCCGGATTTCCCTTTCAATATCAACAAACTTCCGATTGACGGGGACTTCGGGCGCTGGAATGGTGCGGCGGCTTCATACTCGCGCGGCCGGATAGGCCCCTGCGCCCGATCGGCGCAGTTCAAGACGACAGAGGCGTAACGGGGGAGGACTATCGTTGCAATCGCTCCTTAAATTGAGCCGCGGAATCGACGCGTTTACACGCTGGACCGGCAAGCGGTTGGCTTGGCTGATCCTGCTCGCGGTGATCGTGTCCGCGGTCAACGCCATCGTGCGCAAGGTTTTCGATAGCTCGTCCAACTCCTGGCTCGAGCTTCAATGGGTGCTGTTCAGCATCGTTTTCCTGCTGTGCTCGCCATGGACGCTGCTCGACAACGAACATATCCGCATCGATATCGTCAACCAGATGCTGCCGAAGCGGGTGCGAGACAGTATCGACGTCGTCGGGCACGTGGCTTTCCTGATGCCGCTTTGTGTCATCATGATCATCACCGGCGGTCCGTTCTTCATGCGCTCGGTCGAGATCAACGAGCAATCGGGCAACGCGGGCGGCCTGCCGCAATGGCCGGCCAAGTCGCTGATCATCATCGGATTCACGTTGCTGCTGGTCCAGGGAATTTCCGAACTGATCAAGCGCATCGCCGTGATGCGCGGGCTCATTCCGGATCCACATGCATCACAGGTGAGTGCGCTCGAGGCTGAGGTCGAGCACCTCGTCGGGTCGATCGAAAAGAACTGATCGCCGGACGCGGTCGCGGGGGGAATAAATGTCTGCGTTTCTTATCGCCAATATGGCGCCGATCATGTTCGCGTCACTGGTCGTCGTGCTGCTGCTGGGTTATCCGGCGGCGTTCTCGCTCGGCGCGGTCGGACTGATCTACGCCTTCGTCGGCATCCAGCTCGGAGAATTCCGGCCCGACTTCCTGCAGGCGCTTCCCGAGCGCGTCTATGGCGTGATGAACAACGACACGTTGCTGGCGATCCCGTTCTTCACATTCATGGGACTGGTGCTCGAACGATCCGGCATGGCGGAGGACCTGCTCGACACCATCGGGCAGTTGTTCGGCACCATCCGCGGCGGCCTCGCCTACGCCGTCGTGTTCGTCGGCGCGCTGCTGGCGGCCACCACCGGCGTGGTCGCGGCTTCCGTGATCTCGATGGGCCTGATCTCGCTGCCGATCATGCTGCGCTACGGCTACGACCGCCGGATGGCCACCGGCATCATCGCGGCTTCCGGCACGCTGGCGCAGATCATTCCGCCGTCGCTGGTCCTGATCGTGATGGCCGACCAGCTCGGCAAGTCCGTCGGCGACATGTACGAAGGCGCCTTCGTACCGGGACTGGTGCTGGCCGGTCTCTATGCGCTTTACGCGTTTCTCGTCACCCTGGTATTTCCCAAGGCGGCTCCCGGCCTGCCACCGGAGGCGATCGGCTTCCGCGAGGACAGCGGCAGCCGCGGACTGGTTTCGCTGCTGATGCTCTTCATCGCCAGCTGCTTCTTCGGCTGGTTCATGATGCGGAACTCCGAGACGCATGGCGCCGACTTCGTCGTGCTCAGCATGTTCTTCGGCATATTGTTCGCGTTCTTCGTGGCGGTTCTGAACTGGATCATCGACAAGCTCACCGGTTTCCGCTTCCTGTCCAAGATGGCGCAGCAGACCACCTTCGTGATGGTGCCGCCGTTGTTTTTGATCTTCCTGGTGCTGGGCACCATCTTCATCGGGCTGGCGACGCCGACCGAGGGCGGCGCCATGGGTGCGGCCGGCGCTATCATTCTCGGCGCGATGAAGCGGCGGCTGAGCTGGGACCTGGTCCGGCAGGCCACCGAATCCACGGCAAAACTGTCGGCGTTCGTGGTGTTCATCCTGGTCGGCGCCCGCGTGTTCTCGCTGACCTTCTACGGCGTCAACGGCCATGTCTGGGTCGAGCACCTCCTGACCTCCCTGCCCGGCGGCCAGATCGGCTTTTTGATTTTCGTCAACGCCTTCGTGTTCGTGCTCGCCTTCTTCCTCGATTTCTTCGAGCTTGCCTTCATCGTCATTCCGCTGCTTGGACCGGCCGCCGAACACCTCGGCATCGACCTGATCTGGTTCGGCGTGATCCTCGGCGTCAACATGCAGACTTCGTTCATGCATCCGCCGTTCGGCTTCGCGCTGTTCTATCTGCGCTCGGTGGCGCCGAAGGAACCCTATGTCGACCGCGTCACCGGCAAGCGCATGGAAGCCGTGACGACCGGCCAGATCTATTGGGGCGCGGTGCCGTTCGTCGTGATCCAGGTCATGATGGTGCTGCTGGTCATCATGTTCCCCTCGATGGTGATGCACTACAAGGGCGCGCTGTCGACTATCGATCCCAACACCATCAAGATCGATATCCCGCAGCAGGAAGCGCCGCCGCTGGATTTCGGTCCGCCCGCGAAGAACTAGCCGTGGCGACAGCTACAAACAAAGAACCCCGGAGCTTTCGCTCCGGGGTTTTTCGTTCACCTAAAAATGTGAGACGCGATCAGCTTTGCGAGTGGCGCGCCATGAAGTTGTCGTAGCCGACTTCGGCGACCTGGAACCACTGATAGCTGTTGTTGGAGAACGTGGTCAGCGACTCATAGACCTTCCTGAAATCCGC
The DNA here is from genome assembly GCF_017881085.1 of Bradyrhizobium sp. Classification (GTDB taxonomy): domain Bacteria; phylum Pseudomonadota; class Alphaproteobacteria; order Rhizobiales; family Xanthobacteraceae; genus Bradyrhizobium. Next base: position 26,501 of record NZ_JADGRI010000019.1, on the reverse strand, counting down.
GTTGGTCGCCGCGACCTCGCTGTGCAACTCCTTCGCCGCCTTCAGCGAAGCTTCCATGACCAGCGGCGGGAAGGCATGCAGCTTGGTGCCGTTGGCGAGCAATTTGCGCAGCGCCTGCGGATTGAACTGATCGTACTTCGCCATCATCCAGTTGTTGGCATAGTGACCGGCCTGCTCGAGAACGCTCTGATAATATTTCGGCAGCGCATTCCATTTATCGAGGTTGACGAAGGACAGCAGCATCGGGCCGCCTTCCCACCAGCCGGGATAGTAATAATGCGGTGCGACCTTGTAGAATCCGAGCTTCTCGTCGTCGTAGGGGCCGACCCATTCCGCGCCGTCGATCGTGCCCTTCTCGAGCGCAGGGTAGATGTCGCCGCCGGCGATCTGCTGCGGCACGGCGCCCATCTTCTGCAGCACGCGCCCGGCAAAGCCTCCAATGCGGAATTTGAGACCCTTGAAGTCGTCAACGCTGGTGAGCTCCTTGCGGAACCAGCCGCCCATCTGGCAGCCGGTGTTGCCGGCGAGCAGCGAGATCACATTGTACTTCTTGTAGAACTCGTTGAGGATTTCCTTGCCGCCCCCCAGCATGTACCAGGCCTGGTTGATGCGCATGTTGGGTCCGAACGGCACCGACGAGCCGAAGGTGAAGGTCGGGTCCTTGCCGAAATAATAATACGATGCGGTGTGGCCGATCTCGACGGTGCCGTTCTGTACCGCGTCGAGCACCTGCAGTCCCGGTACGATTTCGCCGCCGGCGAAGGTTTGAATCTGAAATTTGTTGTCGGTGGCTTCGGCAACGACCTTGGCCATCATCTCGGCGCCGCCGTAGAGCGTATCGAGCGATTTCGGCCAGCTCGTCGGCATGCGCCATTTGATTTCCGGCATCGATTGCGCGATCGCCGGCGCGGCCATGGTTGCAGCCCCCGCAACGCCTATCCCGGTGACCTTGATAAAGTCGCGACGCTTCATTGAGCACTTCCTCCTGTGATGTGATTGCGAGCCTTCTTGTCGAGGCTTGGCGCCAGCATGGAACATCCGGTTCCGGATTTCCACGACGAACTCCTACCGCAATGCAAAAAGCCCGGCCTTCGGAAAGGCCGGGCTTGGAGCTCTTTACAACTTAAGGCAGATCAGCCGCGGGTACGCGAGCGGATCATGAAGCTGTCGAAGGTATATTCGGCAACCTGCCACCACAGATACTGATCCGAGCGATAGGCCTGCATCGAGTCGATCGACTTCTTGAAGTCGGGGTTCTTCGCGGAAATTTCGCCCCACAGTTCGTTGGTCGCCTTCAGGCAGGCTTCCAGCACTTCGTTGGTGAAGGGTCGAAGCTGCGTGCCGCCGGCGACGAGACGCTTCAGCGCCGCCGGGTTCTGCATGTCGTAGCGCGCGGCCATCCAGCTATTGGCATTGGCAGCCGCGTTGGTCACGATCGCCTGATAGCCTTTCGGCAGTTCGTTCCACTTGTCGAGATTGGCGAAGGCGTGAACCGTCGGGCCGCCCTCCCAGAAACCGGGATAGTAGTAGTACTTGGCGACCTTCTGGAAGCCGAGCTTCTCGTCATCATAGGGGCCGACCCATTCGGCACCGTCGATGGTGCCCTTCTCCAGCGACGGGTAGATGTCGCCGCCCGCCAGTTGCTGCGGCACGACGCCGACCTTCTGCAGCACCTGCCCGGCGATGCCGCCGATGCGAAACTTCAGACCGGAGAGATCGGCGACCGTCTTGATCTCCTTGCGGAACCAGCCGCCCATCTGGGTGCCGGTGTTGCCGCAAGGGAATGCGATTACATTGGCGGATTTCTTGAAGAACTCGTTGCCGATCTCCATGCCGCCGCCCTGGTACCACCAGGAATTCTGCATGCGCGCATTGAGGCCGAACGGCACCGACGCATAGATCGCGTAGGTCGGGTCCTTGCCGACGTAATAATACGAGACGGTGTGGCACATCTCGACGGTGTTCTTGGACGTCGCATCCAGGGCCTGCAGTCCCGGAACGAGTTCGCCCGCCTGGAAAACCTGAATCTGAAACTTGTTGTCGGTCATCTCGGCAACCTGTTTCGCGAAATATTCGGCACCGCCGTAGATCGTGTCGAGCGACTTCGGAAAACTGGACGTCATGCGCCACTTGATTTCAGGGGAGGATTGCGCGATCGCCGGCGAGGCAACGGCGGCCACCGCGGCACCGGTTGCCGAAACTTTCAAAAAATCACGACGCTTCATTAAGGCATCTCCTTGTTGGGGGCGTTTCCCAGATTTCCTTGAGCAGTTCTCCCGACGAGGCGATCTCGCGTCAGCCGGAGGCGCTCTGGCGGGCGGTCTTTAACACGGATTTTCGGGCGCAGAATAGGCGACGAAGGCATGACTGCACTGATTAAACGAAAGTCGCATATGGCCGGGAAACCGGCTCAGGCCGCGGCAATCGCGCCCTGGAGCTGATCGCGGACCTTGGCGCCGATCGCGCGGTAGATCGCCGCATGCGGGCCGTCCGGCTCGCTATCCACCACCGGCGTCCCCGAATCCGAGGCGGCACGAATCGACATGTGCAGCGGAATTTCGCCCAGAAACGGCACCCCGAGCCGCTCGGCCTCGTGGCGGGCGCCGCCATGGCCGAAAATGTCCGATCTCGTGCCGCAATGCGGACACTGGAAATAGCTCATGTTCTCGACAATGCCGAGCACCGGCACGTTGACCTTCTTGAACATCGCGAGCCCCCGCCGCGCATCGATCAGGGAAAGATCCTGCGGCGTTGAAATAATGACCGCGCCCTTGAGCGGCACGTTCTGCGCCAGCGTCAGCTGCGCGTCTCCGGTGCCGGGCGGCATATCGACCACGAGAACGTCGAGCGTGCCCCATTCGACGTCCCGCAGCATCTGGGTGATCGCCGACATCACCATCGGCCCGCGCCAGATCATTGCGGTGTCCTCCTCGACCAGGAAGCCGATCGACATGATCGCCAGACCAAAGCGCTGGATCGGAATCATCTTGCGCTCGTCGTTGAGCTGCGGCTTTTCGCGAATGCCGGTCAATCTCGGCACCGACGGTCCATAAATGTCGGCATCGAGCAGGCCGACCCGCAAACCGAGGTCGCGCAGGCCGAGCGCCAGATTGATCGCGGTGGTCGATTTGCCGACGCCGCCCTTGCCGGAGGCCACCGCGATGACCGCGGCAATGCCGGGAATCTCCGCCTGTTTTGCCATCGGTGACGCCGGGCTGTGCGGCGGCCGGTGTGAAGCAACCGGCGCCACGCCCGGCACGGGGCGCTGCGGCGGCGGCGCGGCGCCGGGCCTGCGCTCGGCGGTGAGCGCGATCATGGCGGCGGTGACACCGGGAATGGCGCGCACAGCGGCTTCGGCCTGCGCGCGCACGCTCTCCCAGGCGCGGGCTTCTGCGGCGTCGACATTGATCGAGAAGAACACCTTGCCGTCGGTCACCGTGACCGGCGACAAGACGTTGGCGTTGGTCAAGGCGACTCCGCGCGGCGACGCCACCTTGCCCAGAGCTTCGAAAACCTGTTGCTGCGTGACGCTCACGGCGCATCTCCCAAAGCGTTTTCAAGCGAAGTGGAAACCGGTTCGCGTGAAGAAAACGCGTCAAATAAAGGATATAGAGCCTCGGTTCTGAATCCCATCAGAACCGAGGCTCGGACTTCCGGATGCGACCCATAGAGCGGTCCCGCTCAAAAGGCTACCTCGCTCCAACGTCATCCGCCCGCTCCAGCGGCGCCGATACGCCCTGCTCCTTGGCAGCCTCGTAGTTCAGCTCGATCATGACCCCGTTGGGGTCGTTGACGAAGATCTGCCAGAGATCGCCGCCCGGAACCTGACGCGCGTCAAACGGCATCCCCTTTGATTCCAGCCGCTTCTTCATGCCCGCAAATCCCTGGCTGACGAAGGCGACGTGATGGACGACGCCGGAATCCGGCTTTTGCGGCTCGTCGGTCTTGGAGATATCGACCAGATGCACCACCGCCTTGCCCTCCGAGTACATCCAGGCGCCGGGGAAAGCGAAATCCGGCCGGGCGCCCTTCTCCAGCCCCAGGACATCCTCATAGAACCGGACGGTGTCCGCGAGCTTGCGGGTCCGGATGTTGAAATGGTCGAGCACGCCAACGCTCATGTTCATGTGGTGTCACTCCCTTTTTGTTGAAGTCCTTGATACGGCTCATCTTAACACAAAACCCGCACCTCACGCCAAACGGAGGCGTTGCCCTTCATGGCACAGGGTTTATTGTGCCCGCTCCACGTCCTGAGCGGAACCGGTTTCGGCCACCCGACCAGTCTGCCGCCCTCCTCCAGAACACGGTCCGGCACAATCAATGCCGGCGAAACCCCAAGGTACACACATGGCTAAAGTCGCTTTTCTTGGTCTCGGCGTTATGGGCTTTCCGATGGCGGGGCATCTGGTGAAAAAAGGTGGCCACGACGTCACGGTTTTCAACCGCACGGGAGCCAAGGCCAAACAATGGGCCGAGAAATTCGGCGGCAAGACCGCGGCGACGCCCAAGGCCGCCGCAGAGGGACAAGACTTCGTGATGTGCTGCGTCGGCAACGACAATGACCTGCGCGCGGTCACGCTCGGCGCCGATGGCGCCTTTGCCGGCATGATGAAGGGCGCGACCTTCGTCGATCACACCACCGCGTCCGCCGAGGTCGCGCGCGAGCTCGATGCGGCGGCCGCCAAAGCAGGCTTCAAGTTCGTCGATGCGCCGGTGTCCGGCGGCCAGGCCGGTGCTGAAAACGGCGTCCTGACCGTGATGTGCGGCGGCACCGAGGGCGCCTATGCGGGCGCCGAGCCGGTCATCGCGGCCTACGCCCGGATGTGCAAGCTGCTCGGGCCGGCCGGTTCCGGGCAACTGACCAAGATGGTCAACCAGATCTGCATCGCAGGCCTCGTCGAGGGCCTTTCCGAAGGCATTCATTTCGCCAAGAAAGCGGGCCTCGACGTCCAGGCGGTGATCGACACGATCTCGAAGGGCGCCGCCCAGTCCTGGCAGATGGAAAACCGCTACAAGACCATGAACGAGGGCAAGTTCGATTTCGGCTTTGCGGTGGAATGGATGCGCAAGGATCTGTCGATCTGCCTCGCCGAAGCGCGGCGCAACGGCGCCAGCCTGCCCGTCACCGCGCTCGTCGACAATTTCTATTCGGAGGTCGAGAAAATGGGCGGCAAGCGCTGGGATACGTCCAGCCTGCTCGCGCGCCTGGAGCGCTGACGCCGGGGGCCGCCCCAGAGTTAATTTAACCTCCGGTTAGGGTAATTCTTTAGTCCTTTAAGGCAGCTCTTAAGGATTTAGCGCCACTGATAGACAATGCAAAAGCCCGCGCCGTTCGCGGGCAGGATTTGTGTTGTTTGATGAGTAAACCCGCCGATAAGCCTGAAGTTGTCCAGCTTCCGGTTGAAACGCCCGTCGCAGCGCCGGCAAGTAACCGCCGCGCGGCGTCGCAGCGGGTACGCGAGGCCCGCGATCGGTTAACGTCGACCTCGGGAACCCGCCCCGCCTTCGACCGCGAACTGCTCCGGCAATATGCCCAGACTCGGATCTCGGCGTCCTATGTCGTCATGCTGCTGGTGGTGGCCACCGGCCTGTTGTTCGGGTTCTGGATGCAGCCGATCTCGGCGGCGGCCTGGACCTGCGGCATGCTCTGCGTTCACGCCGTCATCATTCGCCATTGCGCGCGATTCCTCGCCGAATCTTCCTCGCTGGTCGCGACCCGCAAGTGGCGAACCCGGTTTGTCCTGCTCGATCTCTTGTACGGCCTGAGCTGGACCGCGATCCTGGTCCATCCCGCCGGCCTCGACGTGGTCTCGAACACGCTGATGATGTTCCTGATGCTGCTGGTGATCGCGGTATCGAGCATGCTCGCGGCCAATTTGCCGATCGCGGCGCTGGCGGCGACCGCGCCGGTGACGGTGGCGATCGCGCTGAATTTCGTGCTGAGCGGCACCTTCGACAATTACGTGCTCGCGGTGCTGGCGCTGGCGGCGGAAGGCTATTTCGCGCTGCTCGCCCATCGCCTGCATTCGACGACGCTGGCGACGCTGGAGGCACGGGCCGAAAAGGACGCGCTGATCGGCGAACTGGAGCAGGCCAAGGCGATATCGGACGAGGCCCGCCATCGCGCGGAAGCGGCCAACGTCGCGAAGTCGCGGTTCCTGGCGCAGATGAGCCACGAATTGCGCACGCCGCTGAATGCGATCCTCGGATTCTCCGAGGTGATGAAAGCCGAGATTTTCGGCGCACATACAGTTCCCGTCTACAAGGAATATTCCGCCGATATTCATAATTCCGGCGTGCATCTGTTGAACCTCATCAACGAAATTCTCGACCTGTCGCGGATCGAGGCCGGACGATACGAGCTCAACGAGGAAGCGGTGTCGCTGGTGCATGTGGTCGCCGACTGCCATCATCTGTTGAAGCTGCGCGCCTCCAGCCGCGGCCTCACCATCCATGAAGTGTTCGAGCAGGGCATGCCGCGCATCTGGGGTGATGAGCGCGCGATCCGACAGATCGTGCTCAACCTGTTGTCGAACTCCATCAAGTTCACCCCGCAGGGCGGCGAGATCTGGCTGAAGGTGGGATGGACCGCGTCGGGTGGACAATATCTCAGCGTCAAGGATACCGGCTCCGGAATCGCCGAGGACGAGATCCCGGTGGTGCTAGCCTCCTTCGGTCAGGGGTCCAATTCGATCAAGTCGGCCGAACAGGGCGCGGGATTGGGATTGCCGATCGCAAAAAGCCTGATCGACATGCACGGCGGCACCTTCACGCTGAAGTCGAAGCTGCGCATCGGCACCGAGGTCATCGTGACCTTCCCGCCGGAGCGCGTGATGTCCGCGCTCGCTCCGATGACGGAAGAAGCTCCGCCGCTGCAGCCGGAAAGCAGCGGTTTGCCCGAGGAGAAACGCCGGAGCCGCCACAAGCCGATCATGAGCGCCGGCACCGGCTTGTAACGGGAGCGCTTGCGCAAGACGACCGAATACGCTTCACAATTCGAGAATGAGCAAAGAAACGCCGTGCATCGCAGTCTGTATGATCGATCCCAGAACCAGCCTTTGTTTCGGCTGTGGCCGCACCTTGCCGGAGATCGCGCGCTGGCACCGGATGGAAAGCGCCGAGCGGCAGGCGGTGATGGCGCAGCTCGCCGGACGCATGGCCGATGCCGGGCTGGCGCCGCCCGAAATCACGGCCCGTCCAAAGACCGGCTGACACATATTTGCGCGGGAGGCATGCTGTGAGTCGCGTTCTGCTCGTGCTGTTGATGCTGGCGGCAACCGCCGGCGCGGTGGTGGCCTACAAGGATCCGGAACAGGTGGCGCGCGCCAGCGACACCGTCGCGGACATGCTGCGCAAGCGGGCGCCGACCCGCGGGGTGCAGATCGCCCGCGGACAGGGCGGCGAGTTCGCGCTCAAGGCCAGGATCAACGGCGTCACGGCCCCGATGGTGATCGATACCGGCGCAACCTCGGTCGTGCTGACCTATGAGACCGCCAAGGCCGCCGGGCTACCGCTGGAGCTGCTCGAATATGACGTCGACGTCGAGACCGCCGGCGGACACACCAAGGCGGCCCGGCTGACGCTCGACCGCCTGGCCATCGGCAAGCTGGTCGAACGGTCGGTGCCGGCGCTGGTGGTGCCGCACGGACAGATGAAGACCAATCTGCTCGGCATGAGTTTCCTGGACCGGCTGGAAAGCTGGGAAGTGCACGCCGACCGGCTGATGCTGCACGGCTATCCGTAGGGCGCCGCCTCCTACGCGGCGATCGGGGCCGCCGCGCGATGCTCGACCAGCGCGATCGCCTCACGCAACACGTTCGCGCCGGCGTCCGGCCTGACGCCGTTCTCGGCGAGATGGCGGCGGAACGCGCGAGCCCCAGGCACCCCGTGAAACGCGCCGACGAAATGCCGCGTGATTGAATGCAGTCGCGTGCCCTGCGCGAGCTGGCTCTCGATGTAGGGCATCATGGCCTCGAACACGTCCTTCATCGTGGTGAAAGGTGCCGCCTCCCCGAACAGTTCGGGATCGACCGACAGCAATCGCCACGGCTCCTGATAGGCCGCGCGTCCCAGCATCACGCCGTCGACAAGGCCGAGGTGCTGCTTCGCTTCGGCGAGGCCGGCGATGCCGCCATTGATGATAACAGGCACATGCGGCATGGCGGCCTTGAGGCGATAAACCCTGTGATAATCGAGCGGGGGGACGTCGCGATTTTCCTTCGGCGACAATCCACTGAGCCAGGCCTTGCGAGCGTGGACGATCAGCGCATCGGCGCCGGCGGCGACGACGCATCGCGCCAGTTCATCGAGCGCTGTTTCCGGATCCTGATCGTCGATGCCGATCCGGCATTTGACGGTGACGGGAATGCCGACCGCCTGCTTCATGGCCTGCACGCCCCTGGCGACCAGCGCCGGCTCGGCCATCAGGCAGGCGCCGAAGCGGCCGTCCTTCACCCGGTCCGACGGACAGCCGACATTGAGGTTGATTTCGTCATAGCCGAAATCCTCGCCGATCTTCGCGGCCGCCGCGAGATCGGAGGGATCGGAGCCGCCGAGCTGAAGCGCGACGGGATGTTCACTCGGATCAAAGCCGAGCAGCCGCGCACGGTCGCCACGCAGGATGGCCCCGGTCGTCAGCATCTCCGTATAAAGCAGCGCCCGGGCCGTCATCAGGCGATGGAAGACGCGGCAATGCCTGTCGGTCCAGTCCATCATGGGTGCTATGGCAAAACGCCGATCTAACATGTTGTTTTCTAACCAATTTATCACCTTGTCGGTCCAATCGATTTTGGTCCGAGGGACGATCTGAAGCGCCAGAGCTAAAGCATTTTCCTTTCTTTTCAATGGCGCGTCAGATCGCTCTATTATTTGCATTTATTCTCAGCCGGCCCAGTCTTGCATATCAGTGCCAGAATGCCCGCGCCGTAGCGCGCGTCGACAAGAGCTTTAGCTGCGTACCCAGGGACCGCGGCTCAACGTTGGCGATATCTTCGCAGTGGGTGCTATTCCCAGACCAAGTCCGGCATTCTCGCGAGGAACAGCGGCTCGATAGCGCGGCCGATGCCGAGCAGTTGCCAATTCCCACGACTTTCCCGATCGCCCCGCTGGACCAAACCTCAGCAGCGCCAGCCTCTGCTCTGCCCGGGACTATTCCGCGGCAAGGACTTGCCGCTGGCGCGGGGAGCTTCAGCTGATCCCAGACATGATCAATAGCAGGCTGAAAAGACCTGGCCCAGCAAAGGCCAAAACCCAGCTTAGCGTGTCGTCTTCAAATGGCCTTGGGTGTTCCTTCAGCGCCGCGATCAGGCCGGGGCGATCGAACTTGGCGACATAATCGTGGAAGCCGGCTTGCGGCCGCGCTCTGGAATTGTGCGCTGCAAACTTTCTTCGATAACATGACCCATCGCACCTTTGATCTATTTGTAATTGCAACAAATCCCTGCCAGGCCGGCCGACGCACATCGAGTTGCTACTTCCAGATCAAGGCTAGTTCTCGACGTTTCGCACGCATCGATCAAGTTCGAACGCAGCAAATTTCACCGTCGGTTCCTTCTTTGCGCCCGCTGTCAACACGTGTAGACTGGAAACTAAAGTGGAAGGCGGACCTAAGATCCGCGTGTACATCTGGGAAGCAAACGCGGGATGGATTGTTTGGTCGGATGACGCCGTCGATGCCCTCATGAAGGCGTCGGCAAATCGCTAGACTCGATCCAGGACCTCCCCATTCGTGGGGCCTTGATGAGTTTGGAACTTGCGTCATGCCAACGGTGGTCGCGACAACCAGCCCAAATTCAGGTGATTGATCCCAAGGCCTGTTGCACTTCAGGTCTTGGACGTCGTGGCGTCAGAGGATCGGGCATGAACCAGCGAGACGTGCGGGCCGCGTGGGAGACATTCGTCGAGCGCGGCGCGTTGCCGACCGATCTCAGACCGTCGGTGGCGAACTCCTGGCAGAGATCGAAGGACCACCGCGTCACCGTCGATCGGGCGATGGCGCCGCTGGTCGCGGATGCGGAACTGTTTCGCCACCGCTCCAAGCACGCGGCGCTGCGGCATGCCGCCCGGCCCGCGCTCGAGAGTTCGCGAACCTTCCTGAGCGACGCGAATTCGATCATGATCCTCACCGATCCTTCCGGACTGATCATCGATACCCAGGGCGACGCCAGGGTGATCGAGGCCGGGCGGACGGTTCATCTCGAGCACGGCGGGCGATGGAGCGAAGCCGATATCGGCACCAATGCGATCGGGACCGCGATGGCTGAATCGAAGCCGGTTCAGATCCACGGCGCGGAGCATTTCTGCTCGCAGGTGCAGCGATGGACCTGCGCAGCGGTTCCGGTTTACGATCCCACCGACGGCGAGTTGCTCGGCGTGGTGGATATTTCCGGACCCGCGAACACGTTCAATCCGCAGAGTCTCGCTCTGGCGGTTTCGGTCGGCCAGCATGTGGAAAGCGTGCTGGCACGCTCGATCAAGCAGGATCACGAGATGCTGCTGCACCACTTCATCGCCAAGAGGTCGATCTGGGCGAATGATGATTGCGTGTTGGTGGACCGTCGCGGCACCATCCTGCATGCCAGCGAACAGGCGCTGAAAGCGATCCGCGGCAACCGCCGCGACGCCGGCGACGAGCCGCCGACCCGCTTCTTGAAGACGCTGGGCTTCGACGAGTGGCCGGGCCGGCTGAAAGAATTGCTGCCGAATGCGAGCTTCGATTTCGTCATCAGCGAAAGCGCCGGGATCGGCGCGATCATCGCGCTTCACGCCCCGCGACGCGCGGCAAGCGCCGATCGCGGCGTTGCGAAGCTGGGATCGGCGCACGAAACGCGGCAACCTGCGGATTCGGCGCCCGCTGCGAGAGACCTGACGTCGCGATCACCCCAACCTGAGCATTCCGCCCGACCCAAGCCTCAAGATTCGCGTGCGACGGAGCCGGCGCGGCGGGATCCTGTTCAGCCGCGATCGTCCCCCATTGGTTTCGTCGCGTCCGATCCGACCGTGCAGGCGATCGTGCGCCGGGTCGAGACCGCCGCCGCCCGCAGGATGCCGATCCTGATCCGAGGCGAAACCGGCACCGGCAAGGAACAATTGGCCCGTCACGCCCATGCCGCCAGCGGGCGGACCGGCGCCTTCGTCCCAGTCAATTGCGCCGCGCTTCCCGAAAGCCTGATCGAGGCCGAACTGTTCGGCTATGTCGACGGCGCATTCACCGGGGCCCGACGCGGCGGCGCGATCGGGCTGGTGAAGGAGGCGGATCGCGGCACCCTGTTCCTTGATGAGATCGGCGACATGCCGATCGCGCTGCAAGCCGTGCTGCTGCGTCTGCTGGACGACTGGACCGTGCGCCCAATCGGCGGGGCCAGAACCAAGGTCGATATCTTCCTGGTCTCGGCGACCAACGCCGCGCTCGACAAGGCGATCGCAGCGGGGCGATTCCGCGCAGACCTGCTGTACCGCCTCAACACGCTCGAAGTGACGCTGCCGCGACTGCGTGAGCGCGCCGACTTCGAAGCCATCGTGCAGCATCTGCTCGATGGCATTGATCCCACTTGTGAAATCGCATCGCAGACCATGGCCGATCTCGCGGCGCGGCCCTGGCCCGGCAACATTCGCGAGTTGCGCAATATCCTGGCGCGCCACACCCTCGCCTGCTCCGACTGCCTGCTCGACCAGTCCGGAGTGGCGGTCCAGATCGGTCAGGTCACGCACCCAAAACTCTGTTCGTTGCAGGAGATCCAGCTCGCCAGCATCCGGACGGTCCATGCAGAAACTCGCGGCAACGTCAGCGAAACCGCGCGACGCCTCGGCGTCTCGCGAAACACCGTCTATCGCGCGCTCGGACAAACGACGCCCCGATGACGGCCGCCGCCTGAACCACCGATCGCGATCGCGTCAGGATCGCTCCGGAAATCTCCGGATCAGGCAGCGATGACCAATCAAAGCAACTCGGCGCCCCCGCCCAGCGCCGGCCCCGAGGTCGGATCGTAATTGTCCGGCTTCTTGGCGATCAGCGTCTGCGTGGTCAGGATCAATGCCGCGACTGAACCGGCATTGCGCATCGCGCAGTAGCTGACCTTCACCGGATCGATGATGCCAGCCTTGATCATATCGACTGTCGTGCCGGTGCGGGCGTCGAAGCCGTAGCCATTGCTGGCTTTGACAACTTTCTCGACGGCGGCGGTGCTGTCGCGACCGCAATTGGCGACGATGCAGGCGAGCGGCTGGCTGAGCGAGCGCTGCACCAATTCGGCACCCTGCCTGGCGCTGCCCTTCAGGCGCTTGATCAGCCCGTCAAGCTCCGGCGCCATCCGGATCAGCGCCACGCCGCCGCCTGGCACGACGCCCTCTTCGATCGCCGCGCGGGTGGCGTTGATCGAATCCTCGATCAATTGCGCGCGCCGCTTCTGCTCGACCGGCGTAGCGCCACCCGCAAGAATCATCGCAGTGCCGCCGGACAATTTGGCGAGTCGCTCCAGGAATTTGTCGCGCTCGATGTTTTCCGGCGCGGCGTCGTATTGCCGGGACACCTGCTCGCGCCGGGCCTCGATCACCTTGGGCTTGCCGTGGCCCGCGGTGATCAAGGTCTTCGACGATGAGATCCGCACCTGGCGCGCGGAGCCGAGATCCTCGAGACCGGCCCGCTCGACGGTGCCGCCAAGATCCCGGGAGATCACCCGGCCGCCGGTGGCAACGGCAATGTCTTCCAGCATCGCCTTGCGCCAATGGCCGTATTCCGGCGGATGAATCGCGGCGACCTTGAAGTTGCTTTTCTCACGCCGCGACAGCAGCATCATGATCACCGGCGGCGCCACTTCCTCGGCGATGATCAGAAGCGGCCGGCCGCTCCTTTCGATCAGCGCGAACACGCCGTTCAACTCGTCGATCGTCAGGATCTTGTGATCCGTCATCAGAATGTACGGCTCGTCGAGCACCACCTGCATGCGCTCGACATCGGTGACCATGTGGTGCGAGAGATAGCCGCGCTCGAACGCCATGCCCTCGACCACCTCCAGCGTGGTTTCGACGGTCGACCCGAACTCGACGGCGACGATGCCATGATTGCCGGCGCGCTCGAACGCCTCGGCCACCATCTCGCCGAGCCTGGCGTCATTGACCGCGATGGTGGCGATAGCGCGAATGCCTTTGGCGCCATCGACGCTCTTGGCGGACCGCTTCAGCGCGTTGATGGTCTCTTCCACCGCCAGTTCGAGTCCCTCGACCAGTTCGACCGGATTGGCGCCGGCCGCCAAGAGAGCGAGCCCATCCTGCACCAGGAAATTCGCCAGCACGGTGGCAGTGGTGGTGCCGTCGCCCGCAACTTCGTTGGTTTGCTTCGAGACCTCGCGCAGCACCTGGGCGCCCATATTCTCGAACGGGCACTCCAGTTCGATTTCGCTGGCGATGCTGACGCCGTCGCGCGAGACGATCGGCGTGCCTATCGGCCGGTCCATCACCGCATTCATGCCCTTCGGGCCAAGCGTGCCGCTGACGGCTTTCGCCAGCTTTGCGACGCCGCGCCCCAGGGCTTCGCGCGCCTGGGAATCATGTAGCATCATCTTTGCCATCGTCGTCTTCCTTCTTGTTGCACGCGCTACGCGGATACTTTGGGCAGTTCGGCAGATTGTCCGGCGCGCCGGGGCGTGAGCGGCGTTGCGGTATCGAAGCGGGCATGCAGCAGACCGCGGCACAATGCACTGTTGAATTCCGCGTTGACGTCAACGCGCCGCAGCGCGCGAACGTAGGTCGGCAACGTCTCGGTCTGCAGCGGATCGCCGTCGGCGTCGATGAACGCCAAGGTTTCGGCCACCCCGGCGACCACCGGACGCCGCTCCAGATAGCGCGCGAGCAGCTTCCCGCCCGCCTCGTCGAATTTCACCGCGGTAAGTTGGCCGAGCGTCAGCTCGACCAACGCCGCGGCCGGATAGCCCGCCGCGATCAGATAAGCGAGCAACGCGGCCTGCCGGCGCTGGAATGCCTTGACCAGGAACGTGCGCCGCAAATCGTCGAGATCGCCGTCGGCCTCGACGCCGAACGTCTCCTGGAAGGAGAGGCCCTGCGCCAGCCCGGCATTGATCTTGTCGGCATACATATGCTCGCCAAGCGTGACGTTGACAGCGCTGACCCATGGCAGCTCCTTCACTGCCATGCGCATGTCGTCCGCCATCAGAAACGAGAAGTTGGCGGCGCACCAATAGGTCGGCAGCCGGAACTCGATGTGGACGCGGTTCTCGGCGTCAACATCGGCCCGGGTGACGAATTCGAGGTCAGTGACCGGCTCGTCGAGTTCAGGGTCGGTTACTGTTTGCAACCGGGCCCAGACTTCGGCCTTGCGATCGGCGATTGTCTCGGCCGTCATGCTGGCTACTCCGCTGCGCGAGCGGCGCTGAGATGGGCATAGCCGCCCGTCGCGCCGATCTTGTTCTTCTGCGCCTCGATATCGACATTGTAGATGCGCGCGGCATTGAGGCCGAGGATCTTCTTCTTGTTCTCGAGGGTGAGGACGGAGCCGGTTTCTTTGGTCATCTCCTCCGGAATTTCGAACTCCATGAACTTGTCGATCAGCCACTTCGGCGTCCAGATACCGTAATCGCTACCGTACAGGATCTTGTCGGGGCCGATCCAAAACAACAGCTCCGCCATCACATGCGCGAAATATGCCGGCCGCGAATGGATGAACGGGAGCGCCACAGCGATACCGGCATAGACGTTGGTCTCCTGGGTGGCGATCCAGCAGAAATCGTCGAGCCGCGGCAGGCCGCAATGTTCCACGATGAAGTTGAGATCCTGGAAAGCAGTCGCGACGTCATCGACATCCCCGACGTCGAAGGCGTCCTTGTTCAGCGGGATGATCGTCGGGCCCTTGTGCACATGGATGTTCTTGATCCCAAGCTTCTGCGCCGCCTCGAGGAATTTGTAGGTCTTCTTGTCGTCGAGTCGGTAGCCTTTTGATTCGCCGCGCCATTCCGCGGTGTAGAGCTTGACGCCCTGCAATTTGTACTTCTCGGCCTTGGCGTGGAGCTCTTCGAGGCCCTTGTTGCCGTCGCGCGGATCAAACGCGCCATTGAGGATGAAGCGCTCGGGATGACTCTTCTTCAACGCCGAATTGCGCTCGGTCGTGTTGAAGCCGTTATTGTAGAAATCGGTCAGATAGGTCGGCTGCAGAATCGCCATGTCGTCGTACCCGTAGATAAACAGATCGTCGTGCATGGTCTTGGCGTCGTATTTCTCGAACTTCTCCAACGGCCATTTCTCCGCCGGCGGGCTGAGATTGGAATGGTAGGCGTAAAAGCATTCGATGAACTGCTTGCCATGAATGTTCTTCTGGTTGGCGGGGCTGCCGTCCCAGAAATGGGTATGCCCGTCGATCACAAAGATGTCTTCTCCGGATGCCGTCCTGTACATCGCGCTTCTCCCTATCCCGCCACGTTGGGCATATTGAATTTTGATCGTTCGATGACTTAACGCAAGAAGCCGGGCCGGCGCGCGCCGGCCCAGCTTGCTTCAGTGTTCGATGTAGGCCAGCGCTTCGTTCATATCGCCGAAGCAGACCACGGTATCGTCGTCGACCATGACCATGCGGCCATAGTGGGTCGACGTCGAAATCTCGAAGATATAGGGCGTCATCTCGCGGCCCAGGGCCTCGCTGATCTCGCTCATCTTGAACTCCAGCTTGCCCTCGCCGTCGATCCGGATCATCGCGGGCATGTAGGTGACGGTCACGCCCTTCTTCTTCTCCATGACTTCAGCGATGGCGCGAGCCTCGACGCTATCGTTCATGGTGACTCCGCACTGGTGGGATATCGTGTCTTCAAACCGGATGTCCTTCATCGATTTGAAGATATTCGCATGTACGTCGGACATTTCATTCTCCTGAATGGGTGACTGGCTTGCGCCGGTTTCGGATTTGGTTCAGCGCAGCGCGTGTCACGGCGTCTTGAGGCCGATTTGCGCGCAGATCGCCTCGATGCGGTTCTTCGCCAGAGCCTGGGCCTCGGTGAAGCTCGATACCTTGACGCGCGGCTGCGACCAGATCGGCTGCAAATTGGCCGCGGCTTCGTGGGCCAGGGCGCCGTGATGGGCCATCCAGCCGTTGAACAGGCCCTTGTTATGGACGCCGTGATCCTTGTCATGCGTCAGCATGTGGATCAGCTCGACGGTGTTGGCGAGGTTGCGCTCGTAGTCCGCTTCTGCCGCGGCTACCACCGACGGGGTCGCGAAGTCGCCCTGCGACGCCGCCATCTGCATGATGAATCCGCTGCGGAACAATTCGCCGACCAGCGGCTCGAACACCAGATTGGTCGCGAAATACTGTTCGAGGAAGTCGGTCGCGCCCATGATCGCTTCGATCGATTTTCGCGTACCCTGCCAGATCGGATCCTCGAGCCAATGCTTCTTGCCGGCGTTATGATCGAACCCTTCGAGATCGAGACCGATCTCGGCGAGATAGAGCGTCAGATCCTGGGAGAAGCGCAGCTTGTAGGACGAGTTCGTCAGAATCGCGTTGTTGACCATCTGGGTGTAGCCGTAACGCTGCGCCTGCATCAGCGAGGTGCCGAGCCCGAATTCGGCATGCTTGTAGGCGCCGAGGTGATCCTGCAACACCTTGACCCACGCCTTGTCGAAGCGCTTCGGCGCGCCGGATTTGCGCGCGTTTTCGATCACGCCCTGCACCATGCCGCAAATCGTCGACTGCCGCTGGTAGTGCGTGCGTTCCCACTCCTGATCCACCGCGCGGAACTGATGCCAGTTAGAGCTCAGCGCCTTCGTCCAGGTCTTGGAATAGGTCGGCGTACCGTCGGGGAAGGAAATGATCCAATCCTGGAGCAGATAACGCTCCGGGTCGGGCTGGACATCGACCGTCATATCCTCGTAGTGGCTCGCCTTGCGACCCTTGGGTTCGAAGTAGTTGTACTTGCGGCTGTCGGAACCCGCAAATATCGCGGCGCCGGCGGCGCCGGACTGATGCGCTTGCTGTGGGGTAACGCTCATGTTGTCCTCCCTGGAGATGTTGTCTTCACTCGATTGTTCTTGACGTCTGTTGTGCGCGGTGGGGCAATCGGGCCGTCACCGCGTGGCTGGCGTAAACTTGTCGAAATAGATATGATCGGGCTCAACGTTGTTCATCTGCAAGACCGGCAAGACCGCGTCGATCATCGGCACCGGACCGCAGGCATAAGCGTCGATGACACCGCTTAAAGCCTCAGCGCGAAGACGGCGCTGGACGACCTCATGAATGAAGCCGGTCTCACCCTCCCAGTTGTCATCAGCCGTAGCGTGCGACAGGGCGGGGATGAACTGGAAATCCGGCAGTGCCGCTGCGATCGCGGCGATTTCGTCGAGCATGAACAAATCCGCGCGGGTTCGCGCACCATAGAAGAACCGGACCGGGCGCTGCTCGCCGCTCTGCACGTGGTCGGAAAGCATCGACCACAGTGGCGACATCCCCGATCCGCCGCCGATCAGCAGCATTGGACCGCTGCGCGCCTCACGCCGGAAGCAGGTCCCATAGGGCCCCTTTGCCTTCAGAGTCGTTCCTGGCTGCAAGCCGTCAAGCTGCGAGGAGAATGAGCCCTCAGGGTATTTCTTGATGATGAACGAAAGATGCGTTCCATTCACCGGCGCATTGGCCATCGAAAACGCCCGCGTAACACCGGCGTCGACAAGCGTCAAATCGACATATTGGCCCGCCCAGAATTTCAACGGCTTGTCGAGTTCGACTTCGAGCAGCCGAATGTCATGGGTCAGCGGCACGACTTTGGTCAGGCGGCCGCCGAACTCCTTCACTGCAATCGCGTAGGACAACAGGTCTTCGTCGAAGTTCAGCAATTCGACTTCTATGTCGCTGTAGGCGTGCGTCTTGCACAGCAGAATATGCTCGGTCTCGCGCTCGTAGTCTGGCAAGGCGAACGTCGAGTACTTCAGCAACTCGATTTCGCCGCTGATCAGCTTGGACTTGCATGAGCCGCATTGGCCTTCCTTGCAGCCGTGCATAAGGGCGATGCCCTGCCGGAAGGCGGCGTCGAGAACGGTTTCCCCCTCCTCGACATCCATCTCGATGCCGACCG
This sequence comes from Bradyrhizobium sp., assembly GCF_017881085.1. Classification (GTDB taxonomy): domain Bacteria; phylum Pseudomonadota; class Alphaproteobacteria; order Rhizobiales; family Xanthobacteraceae; genus Bradyrhizobium. Next base: position 8,436 of record NZ_JADGRI010000019.1, on the reverse strand, counting down.
GCTCGAACCGTACCTTGTAGAGTGTGGCTTCTGACATACTTCCCGGCCTGCATCGAAACGAAGCAATTCTCAACGCAGCGTGCGTTGATACGCTGGCGGATCGAGGGGACCGCTTATGCGGCCCCCTCTCGCCCGATTAGGCTTAGTTGCAGGGGTTGATCTTGAACCCCTTGCGATATTCCGCGATGGCGGCGTCGCGTTCGGTGCCGGCTTTCAAGGCGCGGAAGCTCCGCAACGGGCTGCCGAGCGTGTTGCCGCGGATGTGGTCGAGCGTCCACATATCCTTCTGCTCGAAGCGCAGATGGGGCTGCGGCACCAGGGTCTTGCCGTCGGAGCGGACGAATCCGAGATCCACCATCGCGTCGGCATGATCCCAGCCGTGGTAGCATTCTTCCCATTCACGACGTCCGCTGAAGCGGCCCATGGCGGGAGTGGCACGGCCTTCGTATTCGGCAGCGAAGGCCACCTTATGGGTCCAGCGGCAGCCTTCCGAGCAATAGGTGTACATCTTGCCGTCCACCTCATCGCAGCAGAAGTCCTCGCGGATCAGGCAGGGGACCATGCAGCTCCAGCAGCGATGCGGATAGACGTAGCCGACGTCGCCGTTGAACGCGATGTTCTTCTCGCCCGGGACCGAGAGCTTGGCGTGCCATTTCCAGAAATCGCCGAACTCGGCGTACCAGCCCGGATACTTGTGCTCGAACCACTCGAAATCCTTCTCGGTCTGGGCTTCGATGCGCCAGAAGTTGAACGACCAGCCGACCGTGAAGAACTGCGCGGTCTTGTGGACGTAGTTCTTCTTGACGATGCGATCCCAGGCGGCGGCGACGTCGTCGTGATGGATCTTGATGCCGTATTTCTCGAGCGGCAGCATGTAGGTGCGATAGTAATCTTCATAGATCCAGCGGTGCCAGAGCTCGGCGTAGGACTCCTTGTTCTTGTCGCGATTGGTGGTGCCGTATTCGATGAAGGTTCCGATCGCGGCATCGACGATCGCGTGGTTCTGCCAGAACGCGTATTTCAGATCGCGCTCGAGCAGTTGATGGTTCGACGGATCGTGGATCATCGCCATCAGCATCGAGTGGCCGTTGCCGATGTGACGAGACTCATCCGATTGCACCGACAGGAACACGGTCGGCAACGCATAGTCGCCGTTACGGGCAGCTTCCGACGGCATAGCAACGAACAATGTGTTGGTGAAGGCCGTCTCGGCGACCACCGTCAGATAGATGTTGGCGGCGGTGATGGCGTCGCCGGTCAGGAAGCCTTCGGCAAACTGGCGCCCGATCGTGGTGGCGTAGCACTTGCCGAATGCGGCTTCCGTGATGTCGAACCCGGCCGGGTCGATATAGTTTTCCATGTACCACTTCTTCAGATTCATCTGAATCGTAGAGTGGCGGAATTCATCGACCATCTGCATGGTGAAGCCGGTGCGCAGCTCTTCGCCGGGCGCCAGACGTCCGACCATCGCCATCGAGCGGGCCGCGGAGATTTCCGGGAACGGGATGATCGCCAGGAACAGCTTCATCCATTCGACCCAGCGCGGTTCGACGTTGCGGAACATGTCGCCGCGGAGCGCCGCGTCGAGCGCGCCGTAGACGCGGTTGTCCTTTTCTTCCTGCATCGGGAAGTAGGACCGCAGCACCTGCTTCATGGGATCGCGCGGAACCTTGGAAATCTTGTAATCGGTCGGGAAGGTCATCGCTTCCTGAACGTAGCTCGGCGTCCAGCCCAGATCGGACACCCGATTGGCGGCCTCCGCGGTACTGATGCCTTTCTGGCTCACAATCTTGTTCAGCGTCAGAGTCTCAGACATTTCCTTCTCCCTTGAACATTGAGTTTGACTTAACTGCTTGCCGTGAATGCCGAACGACCGCTTGGTTCACTGCACTCTTCAAATCCGCCCCGCGTAAGAGGTGTTCGGTTCGGATTCCTTGCTCTTCTGTTCCGACCTTGCGGTTCGGACCGGTTCGATAGCGTCCGTCGTGTCTAACTGTCTCCGGCGGCTGGCTTGGTCAGAGGCTTGCCCTCGGCGATGAATCTCGCCGTGAGGACCAGTGTGCCCATGGCGAAGTCCTTGCCATGCTTGCCGATCATCGCCTCGGCGATGCCGGCCAACTGAACGAAAAAGGCGTCTTTCGATTTGTCTTCTTCGCTCAATTCGATCCGCTCGGGCGGCGCCGCGCTGCCGTTTCCAGGCGAAGCTCTTCCCGCAGTCTGTATTCCGCTCTTGCTCATCATGCATGCCCCGATCGCTTGTGTTCATCACTCGATGGACCGCTCTCGAATTCCAGAAGCGCCACGTTGAGCCATTCGCGCTCGGCGACGAGGCGCTCGTGCTCGACCTGGAGCGCCTGGAAACGCGCGGTCGCGCGTTCCATCTCCAACAAGGCTTCGACTCCGGCGCCCGGCAGCGCGTTGTCGCGCAAGGCGCAGTGCATCTCGATTTCCGCGCCGCCACGCGCGCTATCGTTCCGCAGTTGCAGCTCGTTGTTGCGGATCATCGCCTCGATCAGCTTGTGCCGCGCGATCATCCGATCCCGAGCCCGCTGCCGTTCGGCAGCCTGCTCTGCAGTCAGTGGAGGCTCACCCCCGTCATCATTCCTCATTGTCATTGCGCCCACGCAGTATTCCGGAGAGAGGCGAACCGGCTCGCAATTGGTCGTCATGGAATCAGCACGGCGCGGCCATGGATGCGTCCATGGTGCAAATCGTGCAACGCATCGTTGGCCTGGCTAAGTTTGTATTCCTTGGTATGAAGATCGACGAGGCCGCGATCCGCGAGCGCCATCAGCTCGACCAGCTCGGCGTAGGTGCCGACCAGATTGCCGACGATGGTCTTTTCCGAGGTGATCAGGTCGATGGTCGGCAGCTCGATCTTGCCTCCGTAGCCGACGACATAGTAGTAGCCGTCGTTCGCCGTCATCGCCAAACCCCGGGCGACGGCCTCGCCCTCGCCGACGAAATCGATCACGGCTTCGGCGCCGCGGCCGCCGGTCTTCGCCAGCACGGCTTCCACTTCGTTGCCGTCGGCCTTCACCAGGTGATGCGCACCGCAAGTCTTGGCGAGTTCGAGTGACTTGTCGTCCCGATCGATCACAATGATTTCCGCGGCGCACAAGGCGGCGAGAACCTGAATGCCGATATGGCCGAGACCGCCGGCGCCGATCACCGCGACATATTGGCCGGGCAACAGATGGCGGGAGGCTTTTTTCGCAGCGCGGTAGGCGGTGAGACCGGCATCGGTGTAGGGCGCGACATCCTTCGGCGCCAACGTCTTCGGCAGCTTGATCAGCGAGCGCTGCCCGGTCAGCAGATATTGCGCGTAGCCGCCATTCGCGTTGATGCCGGGAAAGGTGCTGTCGAGCGCGTGCATATCGTTGCCGCGCCGGCACGCCAGGCAATGCCCGCTGGTCACCAGCGGATGGCAAATGACGCTGTCGCCGACCTTGATGCCTTCGACGCCCGGCCCGATCGCCTCGACCCAGCCGGCGTTCTCATGCCCCATGATATACGGCAGCTTGACATCGACCTTGCTACGCCAGATGCCTTCGACGATATGCAGGTCGGTGCGGCAGACGCCCGCTCCGCCGATCCGCACGATCACATCCGAGGGTCGCGTGATCTTCGGATCCGCCACATCTTCGTATTTGACAAATTCCTTTGCCGTCAGTTTCTCGTCGAACGCATGCAAAACTGCGGCTTTCATCAGCGTTTCACTCCCTGAACAATTTTTCGTTTTTGTCGTGTCGCGTGATCGATTGAATAAGAAGGACAGCAAGAGCCGTGCCAATGAGTTAACGGCTTGCGCTACAAGAGATTATCGATGTTGCGCGCGGAGTTTTCCGATCCGCATCGGACCAGACCTGGATACGTTAGTGTTCCGCGACGGAACAGTTGGGAGCGCTGAGAGACGTTTTGAAGTCGTCGCAATTCACCCGAAGTTGTGAGACAGTGTTTGCACTGAGAAGCCGTCAACGGCCAACGATCCCGAGGAAACCGCCGAAAACTGTCAGGGAGGACAGTCCATGTTGGTTGCGAGTCGGCGCGTCGAAAATGCACAGATGGCGCTTGAGCAGGGCGGCGCACCGCCGACCAGATTCTTGTCGGTCGATATCTACGATAGCTGGATGCGCTGCATTTCGCTCGGCCTCGACATGCGGCGGCCGCCGCCCCCGGAATTCGTCAGCCCCGCGATGCTACGGCAGGAGCAACAGCGCTGTTCGCTGGTGCGCGGTCTGGCGCTGGCGGAAATGCACACGCTGCATCAGCAGATCTCCGGTTCGAATTTCATGGTTGCCTTTGCCAGCGCCGAAGGCCTGTTGCTCGACATTATCACCGACCGAAGCTTCAGCGACGCGTCGGACGCAGCCAGCATCCAGCCCGGCGCGGTGTGGACCGAACGGTTCTGCGGCACCAACGGCCTCGGCACCGCGGCGCATCTGAAGCGGCCCATCGCGGTGCATGGCGATCAGCATTTCTTCCCGCGCTACAACAACCTGACCTGCGTCGCGGCGCCGATCTTCGCGCCCGACGGCGAGTTGACCGGCATTCTGGACGCCTCGTCGGATTGCCTGTCGCGCCAGACCCACACCCAGGCGCTGGTCGCGATGGCGGCCACCCAGATCGAGAACGGCCTGTTCCGCGAATATCATCGCGGCAATATCCTCATCGCTTTCCACAATCGCGGCGAATATCTGCACACCCTGAGCGCGGGCCTACTCGCCGTCGATGAGGACGGCAAGATCCTCGCCGCCAACCGGGCCGCGCGCGTGTTGCTGCACGGCCTGCCGGCCTCGCCCGGCCGGCGCTTCGTCGATATCTTTCGCACCGAATTCAGTCGCTTTGTCGATGAGGGCCGCCGCAAGGAGCGACAGGGCCTCGAGGACGACGTCGGCAGCCAGTTCGTCGCGACGATCGAGAACACCCGGCAGTTTCCGATGGTGCAAGCGGTGGCGAAACCGCGCCCGGCGCCACCGAAAGCGATTGCGCGGGAGTTCGTCTCGGCTGACCTGACGATCGCCGGCATCGTGCGCCAGGTCGAGACCGCGGCGGCGCGCAAGATGCCGATCCTGGTGCGCGGCGAAACCGGAACCGGTAAAGAGCAATTGGCGCGTCACGCCCACGCCGCCAGCCGCCGCGCGGGGCTGTTTGTCGCGGTCAACTGCGCGGCACTTCCTGAAAGCCTGATCGAAGCCGAGTTGTTCGGCTATTCCGAGGGCGCCTTCACCGGCGCCAAGAAGGGCGGCTCCGCGGGATTGTTCAAGGAGGCCGATGGCGGCACGCTGTTCCTCGACGAGATCGGCGACATGCCGGTGACGCTGCAAGCCGTCCTGTTGCGTTTCCTCGACGATTGGACGGTGCGCCCGGTCGGCGGCAGCAAACGCCAGGTCGATGTTCTCCTGGTGTCCGCCACCAACGCCAATCTCGACGAGTCGATTGCCAGGGGCCGCTTTCGATCCGACCTGCTGTTTCGCCTCAACACCCTTGAGGTGACATTGCCGCCGCTGCGCGAGCGGTCCGACTTCGCCGACATCGCGCGGCATCTCATGGCCAAGATCGACCCCTCAGCCGGCCTGACCCAGGGCGCGATCGATCGGCTAGCCGAACTGGATTGGGACGGCAATATCCGGGAACTACGCAACGTGCTGTCCCGGTTGTCGCTGAATGAACAGGGCGGCCTGATCGGCGAGGCCGCAGTGGAAGCGATCGTCGGACATCCCCGCAGCAAGCGATTGTCCGGCGGCGGATCGGCCAGCGGTGGACTGAAGAGCGACCTGCGCGATCTGCAGCGCGCCCATCTGCTGACCGCTTACGCCGAGTCCGGCAACAACATCAGCAAGACTGCGCGCCGCCTCGGCGTCTCGCGCAACATGATCTATCGCGCGCTTCGGGAGAACCAGGACTGACGCTACTGTGAGATCTTCGACCATCAACGAATGCCGTGAAAGGATCGCCGTGTTTGAACCGCAAAACAGTCTCGAAGCCCTGATGCAGGCCGCGTCCAAGGATCCCGGCGTCGCGCCGGCGTTCTATCAAGCGCTGCTGGAAACCGAGATCTACCTTTTGACCCCGGAAGCGCCCATGACCCCCGGCCGCCGCCGGTCGCTGAAGTACCAGGAGAAGATCAACGTCGCGACCGTCGATTTCCAGGGCCTGAAGTGGCACCCGGCCTTCACCTCGAAGGCCCGGATTTCCGATTACGTCAAGGAGCCTGAAACCTGTCTCGGCGCCGTCGCCCGCAACCTGTTCGAAATGTTGCCGCACTCCAATTTCTGGCTCAATCCGCTGTCCGAATGTCAGAAGCCTCTGCCCGCCTCCGAGATCGCCCTCTTAACCAGCGGGGAGATCTTTGAGGTGCTCAAGAAGGCGAAATAGAAAATAGAGCGTCAGAGACGCAGTCTGTTTTCAGCCGGCCCAGTATTCAGTGCTAGAATTCCCGCGCCGTCCCGCGCCTCGACAGAAGCTTTAGCTGCGCGCCCAGGGACTGCGGCTCGATGTTAGCGATATTGTCGCAGCCGGAGCTGCTTCGCCTCTCACGAAGCGCAAACGGGGCCAAGCGACAGGGCGTAACACCGCCTCTCGTATCCAGTGATCGATTGAGACCCGCCCAGGTCCCCACGCAATGATGCCGAGCGCCATCGCTGCGGATTTCGCCGCTTGAGCGGATATGTCGCTGGCTTGTCCCGCCCCCGCTTCGGCCACGCGTTGCTCGCCGAACAATGCGATCGCTATCTGGCGACAGGTCTTTTCCGCCAACCTTTCGTCAGGCGCGATCAGCGCATGCTCAGGCGTTCCTCATTGGCAAAGCGTGAGTTGACTCAGGCCAGGGACGCGACGCGCCGTCGATCGGGCGACAAGAGGCGGATGAAGGGGTCAATGATTGCCTCTCGTATTAACCTTAATTGGTCCGCGTCCTCCTTGTCTCAAGGCAGGCACGTCTAGGTGGCACTTCTTTGTCTGAATGCGCCTGCAAGCAGCCTTCAGCGGCGAAGTCGAGCCCTCCGAAAACCCTGCAGATACAAGCATAGCGATATCGTCGCTGCGGCAGCAAAAATGCTCCAGCATAGACCGATTGGTGGACGCAAGCCGGCGTGAATGCAGTCATATCGCGGTATGGCCCGTCTCGGGCATCAACAAACCAATGACCTACAGAGGAGGTTCGCGCGGCCCTCGTATTTCAAGCCGGCCGGCTGCGAAGTGCTTCTGTCATGACGAGGTATTCATCGTGATGATCTCTCTTCTATTCTGCGCGAGCGCTTCGTCAGGGCTTGCAATCGGGTTTATCTGCTTCCGAGCGGTGGCGATCCTGCTTGTTTCACCGTTCGTCGCGTTCTTACCCGCGGCTCTTCTTCTCTACCATGGCTTCGGGCTGATATTTGGTGTGATGATATCGGCAGCCTGTCTTGCAACTCTCCAAAGTCTGTATTTGGTGGGTGCATTGATGCGGAGTTTGATGATGGACAATGAACAAGGCAAAAGCTCATCTTCGAATGCAGTATGCTCCATCCGGCGCCATCCCGGCATGAATCATGACGCCATTCGCCGGATCGAACCCGGCCAGGTTGAATAGTCGTATTTGCAGCGAAGCATCCACACGATAAGGAACACGTTCGAGACAAATAATGACGCGCCCGCCATGCTCCGAGGGCACGATCGAGAGTCTCCCCGACCTGGCAAACGCGAACCCGTAGCTTTGGTCCGCGGCAACCTCGGCCTTCACACCCATGTTTGCGGCGAACGATTCGACCACCAGCGTGGCCATCGTGGAGAATGAAGCCATCATGCGCCTTGTGGAAATTCTTCGGCCGACTGCGCCGCGGTCGGTTGGCTCTTGTCGTCGAACTGGATGGAACTGCCAGGGAATGCGCAAGGACGGTGCATCGCAGTTACGACCATGATGCAGCAATTCGCCGATTGAGCCTTCGAACGTGCCCGGTCAATTGTCAGAACGCGACCCGCACGCCACCCTTGGCGGTGCCGATGCGGCTCTGGTCCGACATCGCGATGCCCTCGACCGCGCCGAACACCGCGACGTTGGCGCGGACGTGATAGTCGAACCCGGCGCCGGCCACGGCGCCGACGGTGCTGCCCTTGCCCGGCGTCGCGAAGGACAGGTTCTGCCCGATCAACACGGTGCTGATGGTGCTGTCACCCACGCGCTGCTGGGCGATCACCCCGCCATGCACGTTGGTCTTCAGGCTGTGGTCGCCGCCGAAGAAGGTCGTCGTCCTCGACACATCGAGTTCGGCGCGCTCCTCGACATCCTGCAGCGTGCGGCTGCCGACCGACAGGCCCTGCGCCGAACCCGTCTCCGAGTAGCCGTCGAACATTCCCGCGACATAGCGCAGCCGCGCCGTCGGCGTCAGCACATAGCCGTTGCCGATGCCGGTGCGGAAGCCATAGGCGATCTCGGGAGAGATGAACCAGCCATTG
>NZ_JADGRI010000194.1 GCF_017881085.1 Bradyrhizobium sp. | reverse complement strand
TCGAGCCTGCGCGCGATATAGCCGGCGGCGGCTTCGGCGGTCGCGGCATCGCCGGTGACCCTGGGGGTGAGCACGCCGGCGATCGCGGCCTGCTCGACCACCTTGCGGTCATAGCGGCTGTGCAGATTGTGCAGCGTGGCCCGGATGATCCGGGCGTCCTCCACCAGCGCCTGCAGGTCGCGGCCCTTGCGGTCCTCGCCCGATGCCATCTTGAAGACGCAGTCGTCGAGCCCGGTCTCGATCAGGTAATCCTCCAGCGCGCGCTCGTCTTTCAGGTACTGCTCGGACTTGCCGCGGTTGACCTTGTAGAGCGGCGGCTGGGCGATATAGAGGTAGCCGGCCTCGATCAGCGAAGGCATCTGACGAAAGAAGAAGGTCAAGAGCAGGGTCCGGATGTGCGCGCCGTCGACGTCGGCGTCGGTCATCAGGATGATCTTGTGGTAACGCAGCTTCGACAGATCGAAATCGTCGCGGCCGATGCCGGTGCCCAATGCGGTGATCAGCGTGCCGATCTGCTCGGAGCCCAGCATCTTGTCGAAGCGCGCGCGCTCGACATTGAGGATCTTGCCGCGCAGCGGCAGCACCGCCTGGAATTCGCGGTTGCGGCCCATCTTGGCGCTGCCGCCGGCCGAGTCACCCTCGACGATGAACAGTTCGGATTTGCCGGGGTCCTTCTCCTGGCAATCGGCGAGCTTGCCGGGCAACGAGGCGTAGTCGAGCGCGCCCTTGCGCCGCGTCAGCTCACGCGCCTTGCGCGCGGCTTCGCGGGCGGCGGCGGCTTCCACCACCTTGCCGACGATGATCTTGGCTTCGGCGGGATGCTCCTCGAACCAGGCCGCGAGCGCCTCGTTCAGGACGTTCTCGACCACGGGGCGCACTTCCGAGGACACCAGCTTGTCCTTGGTCTGCGAGGAAAACTTCGGATCGGGCACTTTCACCGACAGCACCGCGGTCAGGCCCTCGCGGCAGTCGTCGCCGGTCAGCGCGATCTTTTCGCGCTTGGCGTTGGCCTCGGCATAGCCGTTGACCTGGCGCGTCAGCGCGCCGCGGAAGCCCGCGAGATGGGTGCCGCCGTCGCGCTGCGGAATGTTGTTGGTGAAGCACAGCACGTTCTCATGGTAGCTGTCGTTCCACCACAGCGCCGCCTCGACGCCGATGCCGTTCATCTCGGTATTGATCACGATCGGCGAGGGCACCATCGGCTTCTTGTTGCGATCGAGATATCTGACGAATTCCTCGATGCCGCCTTCGTAGTGCATCGCCTCGCGCTTCTCGACCGCGTGGCGCATGTCGGACAGCACGATGTTGACGCCGGAATTCAGGAAGGCCAGTTCGCGCAGGCGGTGTTCCAGCGTCGCGAAGTCGTATTCGATATGGGTGAAGGTTTCCGGGGAGGCGAGGAAGGTCACCTCGGTGCCGCGCTTGCCATGGGCGTCGCCGACCACCTTGAGCGGCGCCACCGCATCGCCATGGGCGAATTCGATGAAATGCTCCTTGCCGTCGCGCCAGACCCGCAGCTGCAGCTTGCTCGACAGCGCATTGACGACGGAGACGCCGACGCCGTGCAGGCCGCCCGACACCTTGTAGGAGTTCTGGTCGAATTTTCCGCCCGCGTGCAGCTGGGTCATGATGACCTCGGCCGCCGAGACGCCCTCGCTGTGCATGTCGACCGGAATGCCGCGGCCGTCGTCGCGCACCGTGACCGAACCGTCGGCGTTGAGCACGACTTCCACCGCGGTGGCGTGGCCGGCCAGCGCCTCGTCGATGGCGTTGTCGACGACCTCGTAGACCATGTGATGCAGGCCGGAGCCGTCATCCGTGTCGCCGATATACATGCCCGGCCGCTTGCGCACGGCATCGAGGCCCTTCAAAACCCGGATCGATTCCGCGCCGTATTCGATGGGAATGGAATGCTCGGTGTCGGCGATGGTTTGCCGGGCAGGTTCTGTCATGTGTGGCCTTCGAGGGTGTCTTCGAATCAGCGGCGCAAAACAGGCGCTGAATCACCTATTTGTGCCATGAAAGGCGTGATGCGCCTAGCGCAAACTCTCCGACGGCAACCTGTTGAATAAATGGTGGTTTTTGGGTGTTTTTCAAGGCCGCCAAAAGCCGATTCCGAGGCCCCGCAAAAGCGCGATTCGGCGAAGCGTTTTGGTCGCCGGATCCGCACCGTTTGGCCCGCGGCCGCCGCCGGAAGGGATCGATGCTTCCCGGCGCGGTGCGCTCAACCCCGCCGGGCGATCCGTCCGGAATCGACGTCGAAAATCTCGCCCGAGCCGTCGATGTCGGTGAAGGCCGCGGGGTCGGCGCCGGTCATCCAGACCTGCGCTCCAAGTCTGGTCAGTTCGTCGAACAAAGCCGCGCGCCGGCCGGGATCGAGATGCGCCACCACCTCATCGAGCAGCAACAGCGGCGTGATGCCGGTCATGTCCGCGACCAGATTGGCATGCGCCAGCACCAGCCCGATCAGCAGCGCCTTCTGCTCGCCGGTGGAGGCGTCGCGCGCCGGCATGCTCTTTGGCGCGTAGATCACCTGCAGGTCGGTGAGATGCGGACCGTCCAAGGTACGGCCCGCCGCGGCGTCACGCGCGCGGCCGTCGCGCAGGATCTGCCGGTAGCGATCCTCCACGGCCGTGGCGGGCTCGCTGTTGAGCGCGTTTTCCATCCAGCCGTCGAGCATGATCTGCGCGGAGGGGAAGGCGGAAGCCTCGCCGCGCTCGCGCAGCATCGCGGCGAGTTTAGTCGCGGTCTGGCCGCGCGTCGCCGCGACCGCGACCGCGAGTTCGGCGGTCTCGCGCTCGATGGCGTCGCACCAATGGTCGTCGTAATTGCGCACCTCCAGCAGCCGGTTGCGCGAGCGCAGGGAACGGTCGAGCGCCGACACCCGGCTGGAATGCTCGGAGTCGATCGCCAGCACCAGCCGGTCGAAGAACCGCCGCCGTTCCGATGCCGCGCCCATGAACAGCCCGTCCATCGACGGCGTCAGCCACACCATGCGCAAATGATCGCCGAAGGCGGTGGCCGAACCCACCGGCTCGCGGTCGATTCGGCAGCGCCGGCCGGTGGCCGCGCCATCGCTGCCGGGCGGGTCGATGCCGGTGCCGAGCGTCGCCAGCCCGAGCGCGCCTTCGACTTCGGCCGACACCGCCCAGGAGCCGTCGCCCTGGTTGTCGGCGACATCCTCCAGCGTTGCGCGGCGCAGGCCGCGTCCCGGCGACAGGAACGAGATCGCCTCGAGGCAATTGGTCTTGCCGGCGCCGTTCGGGCCGACCAGCACCACCACGTCCCCGCGCGTCTCGAGGCTCGCCGCGCGATAATTGCGGAAATGCGTCAGGCTGAGGCGCTGGATGCGGGAGGCGGTCATGGGTGGAACTGTCGTCGATCTTTCTTCCCCTCTCCCCTTGTGGGAGAGGGTGGCGCCGAACGAAGTTCGGCGACGGGTGAGGGGTTCTTACGACTCGGCGAGCTTCACGAGAATATCCTCCAAGACCGCAGACGGCTGCAAAAGCACATCGTTGTTCCAGTAACGCGCAATCCGAAAACCCTCGGCCATCAGCACGTCTTCCCTCGCCGCGTCGCGTGCCGACGAAGCGTGTTGACTGCCATCGATCTCGATCACGATGCGCCTTTCGAAGCAAACGAAGTCGAGAATGAAGTCCTGGAAGGGGACTTGGCGTCGAAATTTGAAAGGCGCAAGGCGTCGATCGCGGAGCAGATGCCACATGGCCGCTTCAGCATCGGTAGGTTCGCGACGCATCCTCCTGGCGAAGTTGCGGATGCGCTTGGCGGTCGGCCGATGGTGTGGTGTCTGCGGCACGAACCCCTCACCCGTCGCCTTCGGCGCCACCCTCTCCCACATGGGGAGAGGGGAAGCTCGCGCGTCCGAAGGAGATTCCTACACCCGCATCGGCATCAGCACGTAGAGCGCGCCCTTGGCATCCTTGTCCTGCACCAGCGTCGGCGAGCCGGGATCGGCCAGCCTGAGCACCGCGACCTCGCCTTCGATCTGGGCGGCGATATCCAGCAGATAGCGCGAGTTGAATCCGATATCGAGCGGGTCGGAGGCGTATTCGACCTCGAGTTCCTCGGTCGCGCTGCCGGAATCCGGGTTGGTCACCGACAGCACCAGCTTGCCGGCGGACAGCGCCAGTTTTACGGCGCGGCCGCGCTCGCTGGAGATGGTCGAGACGCGGTCCACCGCGGCCTCGAAATCCTTCTTGTCGACGATGAGCTCCTTGTCGTTGTTCTGCGGGATCACGCGACCATAATCCGGGAACGTGCCGTCGATCAGTTTCGAGGTCAGCACCACGTTGCCAAGGGTGAAACGGATCTTGCCCTGCGACAGTTCGATCTTGACCTCGGCCTCGTTGTCCTCGATTAGCCGCTGCACTTCGCCGACGGTCTTGCGCGGCACGATCACGCCGGGCATGCCGGCGGCGCCTTGCGGCAGCGGCAGATCGATCTGGGCAAGGCGATGGCCGTCGGTCGCGACCGCGCGCAAGGTCGGCGCCTTGGCGCTGCCGGCGGTGTGCAGATAGATGCCGTTGAGATAATAGCGGGTCTCTTCCGTGGAGATCGCGAACTGGGTGCGGTCGATCAGCCGCTTGACGTCGGCGGCGGCCAGCGTGAACGAATGCGTCATGTCGCCGGCGGCGAGATCGGGGAAATCGTTTTCGGGCAGCGTCTGCAGCGTGAAGCGCGAGCGGCCGGCGCGGATCGCCAGCACCGAGCGGTCGCCGTCGCCTTCCAGCACGATCTGCGCGCCGTCGGGCAGCTTGCGCACGATGTCGTAGAACATGTGCGCCGGCACCGTGGTGGAACCGCCGGTGCCGGTTTCCGCGGCCAGCGTCTCGGTGACCTCGAGGTCGAGGTCGGTGGCCTTCAACGACAGCTGCGCGTTTTCGGCGCGCACCAGCACGTTGCCCAGGATCGGAATGGTGTTGCGGCGCTCGACCACGCGATGGACGTGGCCCAGAGACTTCAGAAGCTGCGCGCGTTCGACGGTAACCTTCATTGCAATACCCGCCCGATCCCTCAAGATGGAAAAGCCGGGCGGCCCAAAGGGCGCGCCGCGGCATTTGAAACCCGAAAAGCCCGATCCAGACTGGATTTGATCAAACCAACGGGGGGACCGCAAGGTGGCGCGGATGGCCCTCAAGCGCAAGCGAAACGGGGGGCGTTCCCCATTTTTTGCGGCCCCTCCCGGCAACCGGGAGGGGTGAGAAAATCCTACTCCTGCAACTGGCGCTTCAGCGATTCGACCTCTTCGGAGAGCGCAGCATCCTTGCTGACCAGGGCCTCGATCTTGCGAACCGCATGCAGCACGGTGGTGTGGTCGCGCCCCCCGAACCGGCGGCCGATCTCGGGCAGCGAGCGCAGCGTCAGCGTCTTGGCCAGATACATCGCGACCTGGCGCGGGCGGACCACATTGGCGGTGCGGCGCGACGACAACAGGTCGGAGCGGCTCACATTATATTGCCGGGCCACCACCCGCTGGATGTCCTCGATCTTGATGCGCTTGGGTTCCTGCGGACGGATCAGGTCGCGCACCTCGCGCTCGGCCATTTCCAGCGTCACCGGCTGCGCGTTGAGCTTGCTGTGCGCCAGCAGGCGATTGATGGCGCCCTCGAGATCCCTGCCGTTGTGGGTGATGGTGCGGGCGAGATAGTCCAGCACCGGTTCCGGGACGTCGAAGCTCGCATGATGGGCGCGGGCTGCCGCCACGCGCGACTTCAGAATTCCGAGCCGTAGTTCTTCGCCGAGCGAACTCATCTCGACCACGAGGCCGCCGGCCAGACGCGAGCGTACCCGGTCGTCGAGGCTCTCGAGGTCGGAAGGCGGACGATCGGCTGCGATCACCACCTGGCGGCCGGCGTCGATCAGCGCGTTCAGGGTGTGACAGAATTCAGCCTGGGTCGATTTGCCCTGCAGGAATTGCAGGTCGTCGATCACAAGCACGTCGATCCCGCGCAATGCCTCTTTGAACGCCAGCGCCGTCTGTGTTTTCAGCGCCGCGACGAAGCCGTACATGAACTTCTCGGCGGTGAGGTAGAGCACCTTGCGTTCGTTGCCGGAGTTGCCGGCCCATGTCACCGCCTGCAGCAGATGGGTTTTGCCAAGCCCGACGCCGGCGTGGATATAAAGCGGATTGAACATCACGGCATCGCCGCGCCGGCCTTCCGCCACCTGGCGTGCCGCGGCATGCGCCAGCGTGTTGGAGCGACCGATGACAAAGCTTCCGAAGGTCAGGCGCGGGTCGAGCGGCGAACCGCCGAGCGCGTCATGGCTGGCGGATACCGGAGCGGTCGCGCGCAGCTCGGGGGCGGGACGGCCATCCGCCCGCTCGGCGCGGCGCGCATCGACCGGCGCAGGAGCCTCCTTGGCGGGCGCCGCGCATCGCATCGCCGTGCGCACGGTGAGGTCAACCCGGTGTACTTCCGGCATTTCGGCCTGCCAGCAGGTGAGAACGCGCTCGGCATAATGCGCCTGGATCCAGCTCTTGAGGAACCGCGTTGGAACCGAAAGGCGGACGCTCTCCTGCTCGACGCTTTCCAGGTCCATTCGTGCAAACCAGCTGGTGTAGACGTCCTCCCCCACGCTCGAGCGCAGCCGACCCTTCACGCGTGACCAGCGATCTTGTTCCGTATTTGTCATTGCCTGAAAACTTTTCCGAAAGAGTAAGATTGCCTTGCGAAAACGCCGTGCAGGTTTCCTGCCAACGGCGCGACCTCAAGCGGGGCTTCGTCTTCAGCCATAGACCAGCCGTCCGGCGAAACCGCCGTTGGTCAGATCAAGGACTGGAAGAGAAGCTTCTCGAGGTCAGCGCGTACTCGACGGTGTATCCGGAGTTCGCGCGGGTGGCCGTGTGCCGGCGTCTAAGGCGTCCAATACGGCATCATTGGAAAAGGACATTTGATCGAATATCGCGCTGATTCCGTAAAGCATGCAACCTCCCCATCTCACCGTGATTGCGCACGGCAAGTTGTCATCCCACGTCTGTTTCAAATTCAGCCGGCAACGCCCGAACATCAAAATCGTTCAGTCGCAACGCCGCCTCGTTTGCCCACTCGTCTACCCGTCCAGGTGCTCCGCTTCCGGTGCTGCCGTCGGATGGTTTGGTGCGTATCTCTCTTGTTCGAAGCGAACGAGACACGAGTGCCTCGCCTGAGAAATTTCGACACAGAACCACATTCCTCATATCGCTATGAGGTTGAACCCGACAATCGCTTGGAAAGCGTCGCCAACGCGCACACCGCCGCCGATTTGCACGTCCGCCCCGTTTCTTAAACCGCGCTGGTCTGAAGAGCCGTGGGCGCCGCGAACGCCCTTAGAGATACAGCATGCCCCATTTCCCGCAACGGAAATGATTCCGCACCCGCGCCCGCAAAACGACTTCGCGTTTGCGAAATCAGGCAGCGCATTTCGCCGGAAGTGGCAAGGTTTTGAATCTGCGCGAAGATTCGAAAGCGTCGAACGACTGTGACATTTCTGACAATGCCCAAAATAAATTCATAAATCGTTTACGTTTAAATGTGGCGGGGAGGATTTTTCGAACAACTCTTCGCCACTATGCCGATAAGTGACTACGCAAGCGCGTTTTTTTTTGTTCGTCCGAAGAGGGTAACCCCACGCTGCTTTTGGAAGCGGGCGCGCCGTAGCAGTTGCAATTTCAAAAGCAAGGCCGAGCATGACCGGCGTCGATTTCGTGAAGCCCGGTGGCAAGGAGGCTAAACCCGCCTTCCTACATAGCGCCAGTAAAAACACGGGACGCGCAGGGACTTTTTGCGAGTCGCAACTTACCGAGTGCGGTGCCCCCAAAAATAGAAAGCCCGGCAAGGCCGGGCTTTTGACGAATTACATTTTCGTTCAGTTCATTTCGCCAGCTTGGCGATCTGATGGGTGAGCCGCGAAACCTTCCGGCTCGCATTGTTGCGGTGAATGATGTTGCGCTGCGCCGCCTGCATCAGTTCCGGCTCGGCGCGTGCCAACGCCTTCAGCGCGGCATCGCGATCGCCGCTCTTGATCGCTTCTTCGACGGTGCGAACCGCGCCGCGCATCTGGGTACGGCGTGACTTGTTGATGATGGTGCGGCGGGCAATCTTGCGCGTCGCCTTCTTGGCGGAACTCGTATTGGCCATGTTCTCAAATATCCTTCGGCGGTGACCGATCGCTAAGTGGTCGGGCTTCAACCGCGCCGGCCGTCCAACTGCGTGATCGACGATTTCGTGTTTTCAGACGTCCCTGACAACACCATATCTCTGCAAGCAAATACGCTTACATGACGGCGCCGCTCAAAGAACTGCGGCGGCGGGATTGCGCCCGCCGCCATTGGCGCCCTTATAGAGGCCACGCCTTGCAGCGTCAACGCCTTCCGGGCTCCCCAGGAACTCGGCGGCCCGGCCGGCAAGGCGGATAAGGTGCTGATGAGGTTGAATTTCCCGAGCTGCCCCGGTAAGGCCTGACGGCGCCTTCAGGCGCCAGAGATGTAAGGTGACGCATGATCCGCGGTTTTTTCCGACTGGTGGGACTACTACTGTTGGCGGGCGGATTTGTCTTCATGGTCTATGACGGGGCCCGTTGGGTCGCGGACCAGACCTTGCGCTTCACCCGGTTTGGTCAGTTCTGGAACGATATTCACCAATCCAGCCAGCAGGCGTTCCGGGCCTGGGTGGAGGGTCACGCGCCCTGGCTCTGGGACAGTGTCATCAAGGTGATCCTGGACCAGCCGGTTTTTGCAGTCATGGGCGTATTGGGCATTCTGTTGATGCTGGTGTTCCGGCCCCGCAAGCCGTTGATCGGGTATTCGCGAAACTGACGGGGTTGGCGGCGCTGCTCTGTGGCGAGGCGTCCGGCGTAACGGGGCTGCCCTGGTCTGCGTAGAGCCATATATTAGAGTTACACTCTTTATTAGAGACCACTTCGCTGTCGTGAATTCGAACGGATCCCGTCCGGAGGCCCCCCATGTTGTTCATGCGCAAAACCACTGCACTGCCGAACGCTGCCGAGGCGCTGCCGGGCCGTGCGCAACCAATCCCCACGGCCAAGAGTCATTTCGTCAGCGGCCATCAACTCAAGCCGCCTTATCCGCAAGGCCTGGAGCAGGCGGTGTTCGGGCTCGGCTGTTTCTGGGGCGCGGAGCGCAAATTCTGGCAGCTCGGCGACGGCATCTTCACCACCGCGGTGGGCTATGCCGGCGGTCATACCCCGAACCCCACCTATGAGGAGGTGTGCTCGGGCCGCACCGGCCATACCGAAGCGGTGCTGGTGGTGTTCGACCCCGGGAAGATCTCCTACGACCAGTTGCTCAAGACGTTCTGGGAAAGTCACAACCCGACCCAGGGCATGCGTCAGGGCAATGACGTCGGCATCCCGTATCGCTCCGCGATCTATACCTTTGGCGATGCGCAGCGCAAAGCCGCCGATGCGTCGAAAGCGGCCTACCAGAAGGCGCTGGCGGCCAAGGGACTCGGCGCGATCACCACCGAGGTCGCGCCGTCAGGCGAATTCTATTTCGCCGAGGATTATCATCAGCAATATCTGGCCAAGAATCCGGCCGGCTATTGTGGATTGGGCGGCACCGGCGTGTCGTGCCCCATCGGCGCCTCCATCAGCGCCTGATTGCTTTCCTCTTCGCCTCTCCCCGCCCGCGGGGCGAAGTCGTCCCGTTCCGCAGCGCGCCCGCAAACACGATTTATTAACCATAACCGGGGCAAGAATTCAGCTGTCTCGCGATGAAGGATGGCCAAGGTGCGGGCAGCGCGTGCGTTTCGATTGCCGATCATTGCCGCCATGGCCGCGCTTGCTCTGTCGGGATGCATGCAGACGGCCGGTCCGGCCGCGGTGGCTCAGCCTCAAGGCGATCTCGATTCCCTAGCCTACGGACCAGCCCCGGAGGGCGTCGCTCCCGCGCGATACGACGCCGCGGGTTCCGGCGGCGCCATCAGCGCACTTCGCAATGCCGCGGCGCCGCGGCAAGCCTACGCGCCCGTACCCGTCGCCTATGCGGCCGCGCCGATGCCGGCGGCCTATGACACATCCTACAAACTCGATGCCGGCGATAAATTGCGGGTCGTGGTCTATGGCCAGGAAGGCTTGACCAACGCTTACGCGATCGATGCCGGCGGCTCGATCACCATGCCGCTGATCGGCGCGGTACCGGCGCGCGGACGGACGCCGGCGGGCCTTGCTGCCCTCATCGCCGCCAAACTGCGCAACGGCTATATCCGCGATCCCTCGGTGGCGGTGGAGATCGAA
>NZ_JADGRI010000422.1 GCF_017881085.1 Bradyrhizobium sp. | reverse complement strand
AAACGGGCCCGCCGAGCCGACCGTCGCCAGCACCAGCAGCCGGCGTTCCAGCCGCTCGATTTCGCGGGAGATTGAGACGTTCATCACCTTCTCGATCCGCATCTGAAGCCCGGCGAAGGATCGCGCCTGGCTTTCGAACGACCGTTTCCATTCGCGCATCGCCGCGACGAAACACGCCGCCATCGATTGCGTCGGCTTGGCCGACAGCGCGCGATAAAGTTCCTCGATCGACTGCCCGGACCAGAACGCCTGCTCGAAACGATCCATGGCCCGCTTGGTGCGGGCATATAGGAAGATCTTGTCGATCGCGATCGCCCAGACCCAGACCGAACACGCCAGCAGCCCCAGCATGACGACCTTGACGATCCATGCAGCCTGCAGAAACAGTGCAATCAGCGATACGTCGCTGGACGCCAGTGGCAAGGCTGACTGAGCCACGTCGGCCGGATTCATGAGCGGTATCCTCTCAACGCAAGTGTCCCATATCGTCCGGGAGCAAATGGCTGCCGGTTCCATAGCCGCGCACCCGGCGCAGCAAGCGCCAGCGCGAGAGCCTTGTTTTGTGTCGCATGGGAGGCCCGTCCGAAGCCGAGGCCTGCATCCCCTGCCAACGTGTCAAAACGAGGGCTATCAGCGCGTCTTTACGCCCCTAACCAGACGCTAATCATGGTTAAGGCGAGGTTACCGACGTGGATTTCGGCGATGGCGCCTGACGGTAACTGGGTGGGGGCTCTGTGCCAGCGTTCTTCACGACCCGGCATCGATGGCATTTTTGCCGGCGCTCATGAACTTCCACCCGCGACCATGTTCATCCGCCGATCCAGCGCACTGAATTGTGCCGGCGCTTTGCCAAATATACGACCGTCCCGGAACCGCGCCAGTCCTACGCCTCAGGCGCAAATGCCCGCCAAAGCAAGCCGCCCGTCTGCTTTCGCAAACGGGCGGTGGTGACGCCGTCAGGTTTGATGGGGTGCACTACGCCTGAGGCGTCAGCCTTAAAGATTTACCCGGATTTAACCCTGCGGATGGCCGTCGGTGGGCGGGGCCGGACGCGGGCGGTGCTGCGCCATGAACTGGTCGAACTCTTCCTTGTCCTTGGCGTGACGCAGCCGATCGAGGAAATCCTTGAATTCGGTCTGCTCCTCTTCGAGGCGCTTCAGCGTTTCCACGCGGTATTCGTCGAACGCGCGGTTGCCGCTCGAGGGCGAACCGAAGCCGCCGAAGTTGAAGCCGCGGCGCTCCATATGATTGCGCATCCGCTCCATCTTGTACTGCATCCGCTCCATTTTATTCTGCCAGCGATCCTGGTGACTCCAGCAACCCATTTTCGTGCTCCTGAGTGTGAAAAAGAGGAAGGCAAGTCCGACCGGCCACCAGAACAGGAAGCCGAGAATGGTCGCGATGACCATGCCGGGGTGTATGCGCATTTGCGGGCGGTAGGGCTCGTCGACTGGGCCGCGCCATCGATGGACATCTGCGGTGTAGGCCATTTCCCTCTCCATGACGGCATCACGCCGTTGTGAATGTAAATAACATTTACATAGGTAAACCATGCCGAGTTTTTGTCAAGCAGGACGCAGGCGGTTGCCCTGAATTTATTTTGGGCTGCCCCACGGGCCCGCCGGCTTTGGATCCGGCTGGTCCTTCTGGCCAGAGGGCCGGCGTTCGGTCGGGAAACCGAGACCGCGCAGATAAATCAGCACTTCCGCTTCCAGGAGATCTTCCGCCGACATCGGCAGCTTGCGCCGTGCCGCATCGCCTCGCGCAAACAGCGACGCCACGCCATGCGACATCGACCAGATGTGCAGCGCCATCATCAACGCCGGCGGCCGCGGCGTGCCGGGCGGCGCCAGTGCGGCGAGCCGTTCCGCCGCAGCCCGGATGATGCCGAAAGCGCGCTCGCTCGCCGCCAGCAATGCTGGATTTAGGTCGACAGGAAGCCCTGATTCGAACATCGCCGAATAGAACGCCGGCTCCTGCCGCGCGAAGGCAAGATAGGCCTTGCCGACCCGCTCGAACGCCGTGACGGTGTCCGGCCGCCCGTCGTCCCAGGCCGCGGTCAAGACCGCCTCGAACTGCTCGAAACCGCGCTGCGCGATGCTGGAAAGCAGTTCGTCACGGTCGCGAAAATGCCGGTAGGGTGCTGCCGGGCTGACACCGGCCGAACGCGCGGCGTCGGCGAAGGTGAAGCCGGCCGGGCCCTTCTCCGCAATCAGGCGGAGCGCCGCCTGCAGCAGCGCCTCTTTTAGATTGCCGTGGTGGTAGCCGCGCTCGGCGCGGCTCTGTTCCTTGCGCCAGCTCATGTGAAAGGCTTTTACATGAGCCGGCGCAAAAGGTCACTAGCGGCCCCTAGTACCCACTTTTCATAGAGCGTGAGTCGTGATTCAACATCGGGATGATACCCGAAGCAAGAGAAGTCCACCTTTCGAAGAAAGATCGCAAGGTGCTTGAGGCCTGTTGTCGCTCGCCGATGACAATGCAGCGCGATTTGAAGCGGGCGCGGATCGTTCTGTTGGCGGCGGCCGGGCGTAGTACGCGGTCGATCGCCAAGGAAGTTGGGGTCCAGCCGCGGATTGTCAGCCTTTGGCGGCACCGCTATGCCGACCATGGCCTTGAAGGCCTGCAAGACAAGCCGCGGCCCGGCAAGCAGCCGATCTACACGAAGGCGACCGACAAGCGGATTTTGAAGCTGCTGGACAAGCCGCCGCCGGAGGGGTTCGCACGCTGGACCGGGCCTCTGCTGGCCGAGGCGCTGGGCGATGTCGACGTCCAATATGTCTGGCGGTTCCTGCGCAACAGCAAGATTGACCTCGTGGCTCGCAAGTCCTGGTGTGAGAGCAACGACCCGAGCTTCACGGCCAAAACCGCCGATGTCGTTGGCCTCTATGTCGCCCCGCCCGAGAAGGCCATTGTGCTGTGCGTGGACGAGAAGCCCTCGATCCAGGCTCTGGAGCGAGCGCAGGGCTATCTGAAGTTGCCCAATGGCCGCGCCTTGACCGGCCAGAGCCACGACTACAAGCGGCATGGCACGACAACGTTGTTTGCGGCGCTCGAAGTCGCCACCGGGAAGATCATCGCAGCGCATTCAAAGCGGCGTCGCCGCATCGAATTTCTCGACTTCATGAACAGCGTCACTGCGGCGTTTCCGAACCGCAAGCTTCACGTCATCCTCGACAACCTCAACACCCACAAAAAGAACGAGGATTGGCTCAAGGCCCATCCCAATGTGCAATTTCATTTCACGCCGACAAGTGCGTCCTGGCTCAATCAGGTCGAGGTCTGGTTCTCGATCCTGCAGGGGCAGTCGCTCAGCGGCGCCTCCTTCACAAGCCTCAAACAGCTCGAGCTGCACATCGATGCCTATATCAAAGCTTATAACGACAAGGCCAAGCCCTTCGTCTGGACCAAGAAAAAGGTCCGTCAACGTCGCTTCAAAGGCCGCCGTATCACTCAGCTATGATTCCGGGTACTAGCACTACTTTGGCACTTTAGGCTTCCCGCTATCTGCAAGGAGCATGTCACAGTGAGGACATCGCCGGGGTGGAGGTCGTGCGAAGACGTCGAGGATCGCTTGCCGGATAGCCGGCATACTTGGTTGTGGTGGCGGTCCTGAGATTCTTTTTTTTCCGTCCCGCCGCTTTGAGGCGGCGGGATTGGAGGAAGGCGTAGGCGATCATCGTCATCAACGCGTGTCGATGTAATCCCGTCCAGGATCTACCTTCGAAGTGGTCGAGC
>NZ_JADGRI010000193.1 GCF_017881085.1 Bradyrhizobium sp. | reverse complement strand
CTCCATGTTCCAGTCGGAGATCACCAGCCCGTATTTCTTGCCGCGCATCTTGTTCAGCGCCGCCGATCCGTCGCTGGCGTCGTCGATATTCTCGAAGCCGAGTTGCTTGAGAAGATTTCTGATGATGCGGATCATGGTGTTGTAGTCATCCACCACAAGAACCGACATCGACGTATCAACCGCCATCTTGAATCCCCCACGACACCTGACGCCACACATCAACAATGAGCCTGCCAGGGTCGAAACGCCCCGCAGTGCTTTCCCCAAGCAGTAACATCAGCCGTTAAACAGCCCGTTAACCCGGAAACGGACACGGCCCGCGGCCAACGCACCGGCGCGGCCTCCCGCTTGACTTCATCGGGGCCGCCGCGTCACGGTCCCGCACCCTTTCCGATCTTTGAGTTAAAGAATCCCGAAAAATGACGCCCGGCTTCATCGTTATCCGCGACACCACGCCCGCAGCCGCGATCCCGAAGGGGACCGTGGTGGCGATGGGTAATTTCGACGGCGTCCACCTCGGCCACCGCGCGGTGATCGCCGCAGCCCTGCAAATGGCGCATAGCCATGGGCGGCCGGCCCTGGCAGTGACCTTCGAGCCGCATCCGCGCCGGTTTTTCAGCCCCAACACCCCCCAGTTCAGGCTCACCGACGAGGCCGCGAAGCTGCGGCTATTGGCCGGGACCGGCCTGGCCGGCGCCGTGGTCATGACCTTCGACAAGGCAAGGGCCGGGACCTCGGCACAGGATTTCATTCACCATGAACTGATCGAGCGGCTCGGGATCAGCGGCATCGCGGTCGGCTACGACTTTCATTTCGGCAAGGGGCGCGTGGGTTCGCCGAGCCTGCTGGTCAACGAGGCGCCGCGGCTCGGCATCGAGGTCGACGTGCAGCCCCACGTCGATATCGAGGAGCGGCCGGTGTCCTCCAGCGCGATCCGCATGGCGCTCGCGGAAGGCCAGATCGACGACGCCACGCGGATGCTCGGCGCGCCCTGGTTCGTGAGCGGCGAGGTGATCCACGGCGAGAAGCGCGGCCGCGACCTCGGTTTTCCCACCGCCAATATCCGCCTCGACGCCAATTGCGGGCTCAAGCACGGCATCTATGCGGTGCGGGTCGGCCGCGGGCAAGGCGAGGATCAGGTGCGTTTCGACGGCGTCGCCAGCTTCGGCCGCCGTCCCACCTTCGACAATGGCGCGCCGCTATTGGAAGTGTTCCTGTTCGATTTCAAGGGCGATCTCTACGGGACCAGGCTGGATGTCGCCCTCATCGGCTTCATCCGCGAGGAGCTGCAGTTTGACAGCGTGGACGCGCTGATCGTCCAGATGAACGACGACAGCGCCCGCGCCCGGGCCATGCTGGCCGCTTCGCCCGCGGCGTTCCCCAAGCTCGGAATCGTCGGCTAGCCCTCCCCGAGCTCGCCGACGGCAGCCAAGGCTTTGCGATTTCCCCGCTTGGCTGCTATGGAAAGCCGCATGTTTGCGCGGCGCATCATAAGCATTAGCGGCCCGGCTTCCGCCTGAGCTTCGGCTCGGCGCAAGACCGGGGTTTGCCTCGTTCGCCCGCGATTGATCGCGTTTTCGCGCCCTCCAAGCCAAGCCAGAGCCTTCATGTCCGAAAAGCCGCAAAAGTCCGACGTTACCGACTATTCCAAGACCCTGTTCCTGCCGCAGACGGAATTCCCGATGCGCGCCGGCCTGCCGCAGCGCGAGCCGGAAATCCTCAAGAGTTGGAACGAGATCGGCCTCTACGACAAACTGCGCGAGCAGGCCCGTGGCCGCGCGAAATTTGTGCTGCATGACGGCCCGCCCTACGCCAACGGCAACATCCATATCGGGCATGCACTGAACAAGATCCTCAAGGATGTCGTGACCAAGAGCCAGCAGATGCTCGGCTTCGATTCCAACTACGTGCCGGGCTGGGACTGCCACGGCCTGCCGATCGAATGGAAGATCGAGGAGGAGAACTACCGCTCCAAGGGCAAGCAGAAGCCGGACTTCCGCGACTCCGCGGCGATGGTGGCGTTCCGCAGGGAGTGCCGGGCTTACGCGACGCATTGGCTCAACGTGCAGCGCGAGGAATTCAAGCGGCTCGGCATCATCGGCGACTGGGACCACCCCTACGCGACGATGGACTATTTCGCCGAAGCCCAGATCGCGCGCGAGCTGATGAAATTCGCCGCCAACGGCACGCTGTACCGCGGCTCCAAGCCCGTGATGTGGAGCGTCGTTGAAAAAACCGCGCTGGCGGAGGCGGAGGTCGAATACGAGGACTACACCTCGGATACGGTGTGGGTGAAGTTTCCGGTGACGTCGCCGGCGCACGGCGCGCTTGCCGGCGCGTGCGTAGTGATCTGGACCACCACGCCATGGACGCTGCCCGGCAATCGCGCCATCAGCTTTTCGCCGAAGATCGCGTACGGCCTCTACAAGGTCACCGACGCGCCCGCCGACAACTGGGCCAAGAATGGCGATCTCCTGATCCTGGCGGATGCGCTGGCGGAAGGCGTGTTCAAGCAGGCGCGCGTCGCGGCCTATGAGAAGGTACGCGACATCCCGGCCGACACGCTCGACGCGGTGGAATGCGCGCACCCGCTGAAGGGCCTCGCCGGCGGCTATCAGTTCACGGTCCCGATGCTTCCGGGCGAGCACGTCACCGCCGACACCGGCACCGGCTTTGTGCACACCGCGCCCGGGCACGGCCGCGAGGACTTCGATGTCTGGACGGCGAACGCGCGTGAACTCGAAGCGCGCGGCATCTCGACCGCAATCCCCTACACGGTCGACGAGCACGGCGCACTCACCGATCAGGCTCCGGGCTTTACCGGAAAACGCGTCATCAACGACAAGGGCGAGAAGGGCGACGCCAACGAGGCCGTGATCAAGGCGCTGGTCGACGCCGGCATGTTGCTCGCCCGCAGCCGCCTAAAGCACCAGTACCCGCATTCCTGGCGCTCCAAGAAGCCGGTGATCTTCCGCAACACGCCGCAATGGTTCATCGCGATGGACAAACCTATTTTGGACGCCCCGGGCAAGCCCGGGGCTAAGGACATCGCGGAGCACGGCAACGCAAAACCCGGCGACACCCTGCGCGCCCGCGCGCTGCACGCGATCTCGGTGACGCAATGGGTCCCTCCCGCGGGCCAGAATCGCATCAACGGCATGATCTCGGGCCGTCCCGACTGGGTAATCTCGCGCCAGCGCGCCTGGGGCGTGCCGATCGCTGTGTTCATCCGCGAGAAGGGCGATGGCTCGGCCGAAATCCTGCAGGACGAGGCCGTCAACAAGCGTATCGCGGACGCCTTCGAGCAGGAAGGCGCCGACGCCTGGTACATGGACGGCGCCCGCGAACGCTTCCTGGGCTCGCTTGCCAACGAGGAATGGAAGAAGATCGACGATATCTGCGACGTCTGGTTCGATTCCGGCTCGACCCACGCCTTCGTGCTGGAAGACCCCGTGCATTTCCCCGGCCTCGCCGGCATCAAGCGCAAGGTCGATGGCGGCAAGGACACCGTGATGTACCTGGAAGGTTCGGACCAGCACCGCGGCTGGTTTCATTCCTCGCTGCTGGAAAGCTGCGGCACCCGCGGCCGCGCGCCCTATGACGTCGTGCTCACCCATGGCTTCACGCTGGACGAGAACGGCCGCAAGATGTCGAAGTCGCTCGGCAACACCGTCGAGCCGCAGAAGGTGATGAAGGACTCGGGCGCCGATATTTTGCGGCTGTGGGTCTGCGCCACCGATTATGCCGACGACCAGCGCATCGGCCCGGAGATCCTCAAGAACACCATCGAGACCTATCGCAAGCTGCGTAATTCGATCCGCTGGATGCTCGGCACGCTGCACCACTTCCACCGCGGTGACGCGGTCGCGCATGCCGATATGCCGGAGCTGGAGCGGCTGATGCTGCACCAGCTCGCCGAGCAGGCGGCGATCGTGCGCAAGGCCTATGCAGAGTTCGACTACAAGACCGTGGTCGCGAGCCTGTCGGCGTTCATGAACACCGAATTGTCGGCGTTCTATTTCGATATCCGCAAGGACACGCTGTATTGCGATCCGCCGTCGTCGCTGACGCGCAAGGCAGCCCTCACCGCCATCGACATGATCTGCGACGCGATCCTGCGCTGGTTCGCACCCGTGTTGAGCTTCACGACCGAGGAAGCCTGGCGGATGTACCGACCGAACGCCGAGCCGTCGGTGCATCTGACGCTGTTCCCGGACGGGCTGGAAAATATCCGCGACGACAAGCTGGCCGCGAAATGGGAGACCATCCGCGATGTCCGCCGCGTCGTCACCGGCGCGCTGGAAGTCGAGCGCGCCGCAAAAAGGATCGGCTCCTCGCTGGAGGCCTCGCCGATCATCTATGTCTCGGACAGGCAGGTTCTCGCGACGCTTTTCGATGTCGACCTCGCCGAGGTCTGCATCACCTCGAACTATGAGGTGAGAGAGGGCGAAGCGCCCGCGGGCGCTTTCCGTCTCGACAACATTCCCGGCGTCGCCGTGGTGGTCGAGAAGGCCGTGGGCATCAAATGCGCGCGGTCGTGGAAGATCCTTCCCACCGTCGGCAGCGATCCCGACTATCCCGACGTCTCGCCGCGCGACGCGTTGGCGCTGCGGGAGTGGAAGGCGCTCGGAGTGGCGGTTTGAGCTTCCCCATGCGCCCCGGAATCTTCGCCGCCCTTGCCGTGATCGCGCTCGACCAGGCGTCGAAACTCTGGCTGCTGCGCGTGTTCGACATCGCCCGCCGCGGCGCGGTGAAGGTGACGCCGTTCTTCGACCTGGTGCTGGCCTGGAACACCGGGATCAGCTACGGCTGGTTCCAGAACGAGAGCGCGACCGGCCAGGCCATCCTGCTCGCGGTCAAGGCCGTGGCGGTCGTCGTTTTGGCGATCTGGATGGCACGCTCGCACAGCCGGCTCGCCACGATCGCGCTCGGCCTGATCATCGGCGGCGCGATCGGCAACGCCATCGACCGCCTCGCCTACGGCGCGGTGGTCGATTTTGCCCTGTTCCACGTCCAGATCGGGGGGAAACCCTTCAATTGGTACGTGTTTAACGTTGCCGACGTGGCGATCGTTGCTGGGGTAGCCGGCCTGCTGTATGATTCCTTCCTGGGGGTACCCGCCGCAAAAGCGCCCTGATCCCGGCTGATACGGACCCTCGGAATGGTGCCCAGAAGGTGCGAAATATGCGCCTCGACCGGCGCGCTCACGGAACGGAACGGGAATAGCGATGCGCGACACCGAAGCCGGAGTTTGGATGGTGCAGGACTCGCTGAGGCGCACGCTGCGACTCGCCGTCGTCGCGTTGGGCGTCGGTCTGGTGATGACGGCCGGAGCCGCCCGCGCCCAGGATGACGACGAGGACGACAAGACCTTCGAAGAGAAGATCATCGGCAATATCATGGCCGGAATCGGCGGCACCAATATGGAGAACCGTGGCATCGACTATCGCGAGCGTTCCCCGCTGGTAGTGCCACCCAAGATCGATCTGCCTCCGCCGGAGTCCGCCAAGAGCGCGATCAGCGATCCGAACTGGCCGAAAGATCCGGACGAGGCGCGGCGCAAGGCGGCGATCGCGGCCCGGAAGAAAGCCACGCCCAAGAGCCTCACCGAAGCCGCCCGGCCGCTGACGCCCGATGAACTCAATGCCGGCAGGACGGCCGCCCCCGTCCGCACCAATAACGATCCGGTCCAGCCCGGCACTTCGAACAATCCGATGCTCAGCCCGGCGCAGCTCGGCTACACCGGCGGCCTCTTCAACCTTTTCAAGGGCAACAAGCCCGAGTCGGCCCCGTTCACGGGCGAGCCGACACGGGAAACCCTGACCCAGCCGCCCGCCGGGTATCAGACGCCGTCGCCGAATTTCGCTTACGGCACCGGACCGAACGACCAGAAATCGCTGAACACGCATACCGACGTGATGACGGGCAAAGAGACCAGCAATTGATCGCTGGCGCTGGCCCCGGACAACGTCGGACACCGGTGGCTGCGCCCGCTTCGGTAGGCCCCTGCCCCGGCAACGACGGAATAACCGGTAACGACGCGTCGAACAGAAAGCCCGCGGCAGCGCTTTGCACCCTCGTATCTGCGAACAAGGAGCGACCGTGATCAGCCGATATCAGGGCTGACAGCGGTCAGGACATGCCATGGTTTCACGACTTCGAATAGCAATCCCGATCGCCGCGGCGCTGGCGCTGGTTATCGTTCCCTCGCTCGCCCCGGCCGCGCGCGCCCAGACCACGGTGACGTCGGATCCTCCCGCCAGCTTCACGCTTGCCAACGGACTGCAGGTCGTGGTGATCCCCGATCACCGCACGCCGGTCGTGACCGAGATGATCTGGTACAAGGTCGGCTCCGCCGACGAGACGCCGGGGAAATCGGGCCTGGCGCATTTTCTCGAACATTTGATGTTCAAGGGCACCGCCAAGCATCCGGCCGGCGAATTCTCCCAGACCGTGCTGCGGATCGGCGGCAATGAGAACGCCTTCACCTCGGTCGACTACACCGGCTATTTCCAGCGCGTGCCGCGCGAGCAGCTGGCCGGGATGATGGAGTTCGAGGCCGACCGCATGACCGGCCTGATCCTGAAGGACGAGAACGTGTTGCCCGAGCGCGACGTCGTGCTCGAGGAATACAACATGCGGGTCGCGAACAATCCGGAAGCGCGGCTGATCGAGCAGATCATGGCGGCGCTGTATCTCAATCACCCCTATGGCCGTCCGGTGATCGGCTGGCACCAGGAAATCGAGAAGCTCGACCGCGAGGACGCGCTGGCGTTCTACCGCCGCTTCTACGCCCCGAACAACGCGATCCTGGTGATCGCCGGCGACGTCGACGCCAAGGATGTCCGCCCGTTGGCGGAGCAGACCTTCGGCCAGGTTGCCCCGCAGCCCGCGATCCCGGCGCAGCGGATTCGTCCGCAGGAGCCCGAGCCGGTCGCCGCGCGCACGGTCACGCTCGCCGATGCCAGGGTCGAACAGCCGAGCCTGAAGCGCTATTATCTGGTTCCCTCCGCTGCGACTGCCGCGGCCGGCGAAGGTCCGGCGCTCGACGTGCTGGCGCAGCTGATGGGCAGCGGCAACAACTCCTATCTCTACCGCGCGCTGGTCGTCGACAAGCCGCTCGCGGTCAGCGCCGGCGCCGGCTATCAGGGCACCTCGCTCGATGCGACCCAGTTCTCGATCTCGGCCGCCCCGAAGCCGGGCGTGGAGTTCTCGCAGATCGAACAGGTGATCGACCGCGTGATCGCGGAGGTCTGCCAGAACCCGGTTCGGTCCGAGGATCTCGAGCGCGTCAAGACCCAGCTCATCGCCGAGGCGATCTACGCCCAAGACAACCAGGCGACGCTGGCGCGCTGGTATGGCGGCGCTCTCACCACGGGTCTGAGCATCGAGGACATCCGCAGCTGGCCCGACCGCATTCGCGCCGTCACCGCCGATCAGGTCCGTGCCGCCGCGCAGAAATGGCTCGACAAGAACCGTTCGGTGACCGGCTATCTGATCAAGGACACCACTGCGAAGCGCGAGGAGAAGCGTTCGTGAGCAATTTCGGGATTTTCGCCAGGCGCTTTGCCCTGATCGTCGCCGCCGTCCTGGCGCTGGCGCCGCTTTTGTCGACGCCTTCGCACGCGGCCGCAAAGATCCAGCATCTGATTTCGCCCGGAGGCATCGAGGCCTGGTTCGTGCAGGACTCGACCGTGCCCTTGATCGCGATGGAATATGCCTTCGGCGGCGGCGCCACCCAGGATCCGGCCGACAAGGCCGGTGTCGGCAACATGGTCGCCGACACGCTCGATGAGGGTTCCGGCGATCTGGATTCCAATACGTTTCACGAACGGCTCGACCGCCGCGCCATCGAACTGAGCTTCTCTTCGGCGCGGGATTCCTTTCGCGGCAGCTTGCGCATGCTGAAGGACAACAAGGACGAGGCCTTCGACCTGTTGCGGATGTCGCTGACCTCGCCGCATTTCGACAGCGCCGATGTCGAACGCATCCGCTCCCAGGTAATCTCGAACCTCAAGCGCGACACCACCAATCCTTCCGCGCTCGCGGGACGCAAGTTCCTGGAAATGGCCTATGGCGACCACCCCTACGGCCGGCAGGCCAACGGCACCCTGGAAAGCGTGCCGAAAATCCAGATCGCCGATTTGAAGGACTATGTCCGCCGCGTTCTCGCCAAGGATACACTGAAGATCGCCGTGGTCGGCGATATCGACCCGGCCTCGCTCGGCGCGCTGCTCGACAAGACATTTGGTGGCTTGCCGGCCAAGGCCAGCCTGACGCCGGTCCCCGACATCGATGCCGCCAAGCCGCCGGAGCGCGCGTTCATTCCGCTCGACGTGCCGCAGACCGTGGTGACCTTCGGCGGCCCCGGCCTCATGCGCCACGATCCGAATTTCATGGCCGCCTATGTCGTCAACCACATTCTCGGCGGCGGCGGGTTGTCGTCGCGGCTCTATCACGAAGTCCGCGAGAAGCGCGGGCTGGCTTATTCGGTCTATGAATCGCTGCTGTGGATGGACCACTCCGCGCTGTTCGTCGGCAATACCGGCACCCGCGCCGACCGCGCCGGCGAAACCGTCGACGCCATCAACAAGGAGATCCGCAAGATCGCCGAGGATGGCCCGACCCAGACCGAGCTGGACGAGGCCAAGTCCTACCTGAAGGGCTCGCAGATGCTCGCGCTCGACACCTCGTCGAAACTGGCTTCCGCGCTGCTGCAATATCAGCTCGACAAGCTTCCGATCGACTATATCGAGAAGCGCAACGCCATCGTCGATGCCGTGACGCTGGATGACGTCAGGAAGGCAGCCCAGCGGCTGTGGGGGCAAGGCCTGCTCACCGTGATCGTCGGCCGCGCCCCGCAAGCCGCAGCCCAGCCCGCGGCCGCCACCCCGCCGCCGACGGCGAAGAACTGAGCCCTTCCTGGCGCTGTCCACATCGCGCCGGCCGCGATAGGCGCCGGCTCATGAGGCGCCGGCCTCTACTATCGGGCCTTTGACCTGTTCAGGGCGGCCGCGGCGCGTATCAGCGTCTTGAAGGCATCCTCGTCTATTTCATCACCCTCGTGGATATCGATCGCGCGCCTGGTGTTGCCTTCAAGGCTGGAATTGAACAGTCCCGAAGGATCCTTGAGCGAAGCGCCCTTGGCGAAAGTCAGCTTCACGGCTTTCTTGTACGTCTCGCCGGTGCAGATAATGCCATCGTGAGACCAAACCGGAACGCCTCTCCACTTCCACTCCTCGACCGCCTCGGGGTCAGCCTGTTTGATGAGAGCGCGGACCCGGGAGAGCGTCTTGCCCCTCCAGTCGTCCAGTTCCTTGATCCTCGCGTCGATCAGCCGAGAAGGGGATTCGCCCTTGGTCGTTGCGCTTTTTTTCATATTGCTTGAACCTCACGCAATGCAGTTCTTTAGACCGAACCTGGCCTTGAATTGTGCCGGCAGACTTCAGCCTGGCCGCGCCAGGACCTGATCCAGGTTTGCAAGGAACTGCTGCCACCCGTATTTAGCGCCCTGGTAGGCCTGCTTCTGATCCGGCCGGAAGCCCGACTGCTCCATGCGCAGGCGGGTCCCCGTGCTCGTAGGGGTGAGAGTCCAAGTGACGACACTCTCGAGACCATAGGCCGCCCAGGTGTAAGACAGCGTTGTGTTCGGCTCGACTGCCAGGACCTGACAGTCGACAGCGCCCCAGTCTGCGCGAAGATTGAAACGGTGCTTCACGACAGGCATGAAGTCGTTCTTCATGAGCCACTCCTCGATCAGGTGTGGTTGCGTGAGCGCGCGCCAGATCTTTTCCGGCGGATAAGATATTTCCCGTTCGACAACGACGGAGAGCGTTTCGGTCGCAGCAGTGCTCATTGGTCCATCCTCTTGAGCAGATCTTCGAGTTGGTCGAACCGGCTTTGCCAGAAGCCGGCCATTTGCCTTGTCCAGTCGATCAGCGGGGCCAAGGCGCCGAGCTGCGCGCTATAGTGCGTCTGGCGACCTTCGTGGCGGTCGCGCACCAGGCCGGCCTGCTTCAGGATCGCGAGGTGCTTTGAGACGGCCGGTTGCGAGACCCCGGCCCGAGCGGTCAGAGCCCTCACCGATTGCTCTCCTTCGCGGCACAGTCGTTCGAAGATAGCCCGCCGAGTCGGATCGGCGAGCGTCCTGAACAGCACATCGTGAGCGTTCGGCATTGCAATCGATAACCTGAGAGCTATTGATTTACGCATAGCCAATGAGGTATGCATTCGTCAAGCGGGAAGGTGGAGCGACATAATGACCCTCGTCCAACACGCCACGCCATAGAGGCAGCCATGGC
>NZ_JADGRI010000192.1 GCF_017881085.1 Bradyrhizobium sp. | reverse complement strand
GCGCCAGATGCGGTCGGTCACGAACCCCGTAGCGGTGAGAAACAGCTACTCAGTTGCCATAGCATGAGCACGGGATTGAGCGACGCGGGTGGCGGTGTCGGAGGGTTCGCCATGCTTGCCTGTACTGGCCGCCCCGGCGGTCCCTCAAGATCGCCCTTAGACGGGAGAGGCACCTTGCGCTTGATCAGGCTTGCCGGGATTCCTGGGCACCAGCAGAACCGACAGCGAGCGTACGCCCTGCGCCCCCAGGATAAGCACGCCCTCGATATCGGCCGTGGCGGAGGGGCCCGAATGAAAAACGGCGTAGCGCCGCTCCCGAAACTCCGGCCGGGCATAGGCCCTGTGGATGTTGACGACGATATCAGCCGGATCCAGCAGAACGATCAGGTGCTGCGCGAGATAGGCCAGCGCGTTTACCTTCAGGTCCGCGTCCGTCAGCAGCACCGATCCGGTTTCAGCGACGCCGCAGCAGGCGCGAACCACGGCGTGATCGACATCAGCCAGCGCCCGCGGATCGGCGACCGCCGCAAGATCGAGTTCACCCTCTATCTCCGGCGCCGCCGAACAGACCAGACGGCTGTCTTCAAGCAGACCCCGGACGGTCGCCCGCATGTCGTCGGTGGGATCTGTGACCAAGCGTCCACCCATGCGCGTCAGGTTCTTGCCGAACGCCTCGACCAGATCGGCCGGAGCGTTTTCCTCGAATTTCGGCACCGCAGGCAGCGGCCGATCCAGCTTCGGAAGGTTCGCGCGGATCGAAGCGAGGATGATGTCGCGGCTGCTCATGGCCTGCCTCCGCGGTTCCGGAAGTACCATTGATGAAAAGTCTCCGCAGGCGGGTGCGGCATCTCGCGGCCTTTGCCCCAGGCGTTCAGGCCGTTGTAAATCACAAAGCGTGGCAGGCTTGCCAAAGCGTCGTTGGTCCGCTCGATAGCGGCCCGATAGATCGCCGGGCGAGAAAAAAGCGCGCCCGCGGCTTTCATGGCGGCGCGCTTGACGAACGGCGTTTCGTGTTGACGCACCAGAACCTTGCGCCAGGCGTAAATCTGCTCGTGAATATTGATCTTCACCGGACAGACATTCGTGCAACTGCCGTTCAGCGTGGACGCAAAAGGCAGGTTGCTGTATTTCCGCGCGTTGAACGTCGGATCGATGATCAACCCGATCGGCCCCGAATAGGTGGCCCCGTAACTCAGCCCGCCCGAACGCCGATAGACCGGGCAGGTGTTCATGCAGGCCCCACAGCGGATGCATTTCAACGAGGTCCAGAATTCCTCCATGCCGAGCCGTTCGGAGCGGCCGTTGTCGACGAGCACCACATGCATTTCGCCGCCTTTCCGGGGACCGCGGAAATGCGACGTGTACTGGGTAATCGGCGAGCCGAGCGCGCTTCGCGACAGCATCCTCACGAAGATCGCCAGATCTTCCGTCCTCGGTACCAGCTTCTCGATTCCCACCGAGACGATGTGGAGGTTCGGAATATTGGCGCAGAGATCGGCATTGCCTTCATTCGTGCACACGACGACGGCGCCAGTCTCGGCAACCAGGAAATTGGCGCCGGTCATGCCGGCGCCGGCGTTCAGGATCAGCGGACGGGTCGCATCACGCTGGGCCCCCGCAAGGTAGGGCGGGTCATCATTTTCAGGATCGGAACCGATTGTCGCCGCGAATACCTTGGCCACGTCCGTTCGCAGTTTGTGTACGGCGGGCACCACCACATGGCTCGGATCCTCGTCGTCAAGCTGCTGGATACGCTCGCCGAGATCGGTCTCGACTACCTCAACCCCGGCTTTCGCCAGATCGGCGCGCAAACCACATTCCTCTGTCAGCATCGACTTGCTCTTGATCAGCGTCTTTGCGCCTCGACGCTGCAGCAGATCCAGGACGATAGCGTTGTGCTCGGCTGCGTCCTTGGCCCAGTGCACGACCACGCCGTTGGCTTTCGCGTTGGCCTCAAACATCTCCAGATAGGCGTCGAGATGACTGAGCGTGTGTTCCTTGATGGCGGATGCGAGACTGCGCATCTCCTCCCATTCGGGCATCGCCCACATCTGGTCGTCGCGCCGCTGTCTCAGCGTCCACAGCCGCGTATCGTGCTGCTGCTGGTGTCGGGGAGCCGCCAGGAACCGCTCGGCCGCCTCCGCCTGATTGATTGGTCTGTTGCCCTTGTGACGTGCGCCGCGAGGCTGCAGCTCGGGCTTCGCGTGGTCTGGTCGATCGCCTTCTGTGCCTTTTGTCATGCCGCGGCTCCATTGAGGATCTGCGCGATATGGATGAACTTGATAGCGACGTTGTCGCGCTCGGCGCAGCCGCGCTGGTGCATCAGGCAGGAGCTGTCAGCCGAGACGATGTAGTCGGCCTTGGCCTGTGCAAAGTCACGGACCTTGTCCGAGCCCATCTTGGCGGACACGCTTTCGTTGACGACCGAGAACAGGCCGCCGAAGCCGCAGCACTCGTCGGGTCGCGACGCCGCCACTAGTTCAAGCCCCTCAACTTTGCACAGCAGAGATTCCGGCTTGGAAAAATGCGGCTCGCGCAATTCCGAAGCATTGGCGTGGCGGAGGCCGCGCAACGTGCCGCAGCTGTTGTGCAGACCTACTTTGTGTGGAAAGCGCGCCCAGGGAAAGGCGTCGACTTTGATTATGTCGTGGAGAAACTCGACCAGTTCATAGGTTCGGGAACGGATTTCGCTGACGGCAGCGGTCTGTTCCACCCCCGTAAAGTGATGTCGGATATGATGGACGCAGCTTCCCGACGGACCGACAATGTAGTCGAACCCGTCGAAGTTGCGGACGAACAACGCTTCGGCGCCGCTCGTATCCGTCTCGAAACCGCTGTTCGCCATCGGCTGGCCGCAGCAGGTTTGATCAGGTGGATATACGACGTCGAGATCGAACCGCTCAAGCAACTGCAGGGTCGCGATTCCAACCTCCGGAAAGAAAGCATCGATAAAGCAGGGAATGAAAAGGCCTATTTTCATGACTCCGCCCTTTCTGGTGGTACACGCGTTGCGGACGAGCGGGTGATGCGGCGCTGCGCCACGCGATCAACGAGATCGGCGACCGACCGGTAGGTCACACCGCCATGCAGCGACAGCCCGATCTCGCAGGTCCGGCTGGTCGAATAGCCGGCCACACAATCCTTGACGGCTGGGGCGAGCGAACGCAGCGCGTGAGCATTCATCTCCGGCCGCACAAATCCCTTGTCGCCGGCGAACGCGCAACAGCCGATATCGGCGGGGACAACCACGTGTTCGGCGCAGGCTTGCGCCACGGCCAACAGCGTCGCGTCGAGCCCCATGCGCCGAGTCGAACAGGTCAAGTGCAAGGCGACCGGTGTTTTGATCCTGGCCGGTATATCGACATTCGGTATCACGTGATCATGCAGGAACTCCGCGATGTCGAGCATCTTCACGCGTCCCGCCGCCATCGACTTGAGCCGTTGGGAGCAAGGGCTGGTATCGACAAAGACCGGCCATCGACCATCTTCGCTGGCTTCGATGAGCGCACCGATCGCCTCCTCGGCCTTGCGGTCGCCCTCGCCAGTCAGCCCTTTGGAATCGAACGGCTGGCCGCAACAAAGGCTGGGCTGCCGAGCCGGCACGATGATCTCGAAACCGGCCTTGTCGAGCAGACGATACAGCGTGGCGGCGACCGTTTCGCCGGAACGATCGTCGCGCGCGGGACCGAACATCTGACCGGCGCAACTGGCGAAATAGACAACGCGGGGCTTTTCCTCGTTCCGATCTGGCTCTCGCGGA
This sequence comes from Bradyrhizobium sp., assembly GCF_017881085.1. Classification (GTDB taxonomy): domain Bacteria; phylum Pseudomonadota; class Alphaproteobacteria; order Rhizobiales; family Xanthobacteraceae; genus Bradyrhizobium. Next base: position 6,543 of record NZ_JADGRI010000192.1, on the reverse strand, counting down.
GTGATCTTCGCGCCGGCCCTCGGCGTGCCGCGATGGGAGACCAGCGGTCCGCGGCCTCCCATTGCGGTTCGCATGATGGCGCCGAGAGCATCCAGGCCACGTTCGCCGGTGACCAAATCGAAAGCCGAGGCGACGTTTAGCCCGGTGCGGACCGCAGCCGTTGCGACGCCATAGTGATGGCCGGTCACGGACGCCGCCGATTGCGCGAGCCGTCCCTGGTTATGACCGCGGATCGCCTTCGACATCGCGCCGGTGTTGATTCCGACCGGACAGGCCAGTTCGCACAGTCCGCACGCGGCGCAGCTGTCGATGCTGAAATCGAGAAAGACACGCCGGAAATCATCGCGCTCGCTCTTCGATTCGTCCGCTTGGACAAGGCGTGCCAGTTCACGTGCGCCAGCGATGCGTTGCCGCGGAGTTACGGTCAGGCCACGGGTTGGGCACATCGGTTCGCAGAAGCCGCACTCGATGCAGCGATCGATCAACGGATCGGTCGCCGGCATGGGCTTAAAATTCTTGAGGTGGATGCCCCGGTCCTCGTTGAGAATTACGCCGGGATTCAGCAGGCCGTGGGGGTCGAAAAGTCGCTTGATGCGCCACATCAAATCAGTGGCCTGCTTGCCCCATTCGATCTCGACGAAGGGCGCCATATTGCGCCCGGTGCCGTGTTCGGCTTTGAGCGATCCGTCATATCGCCCAACGACGATCTCAGCGACCTCGTCCATAAGATCGGCGTAGCGACGGATCGCTTGATCGTCGGCAAAACCCTGCGCAAAGACGAAGTGCAGGTTTCCGTCGAGCGCGTGACCGAAGATAATGGCCTCGGCATAGCCGTGCCTGATGAGAGCAGCCTGCAGGTCGGCGGTCGCCGGGGCGAGACTTTCGATAGGAACGGCGACATCTTCAATGATAACCGTCGTGCCGACGGGCCTTACGGCGCCCACGGCGGGAAACAACCCCTTGCGGATTTTCCAGTACTTCTCGATCAAATGAGGATCTGTGCTGAATTCGACCGGACGGGATGGCGGCGTTTCGGACAATGCGTGCGACACGCTCCCGACGCGTGAGGCGACTTCGGCGCCATCTGCACCCTGAATCTCGACCAGCAGCGCGGTCGCGTCCGGCCCGAGGCTAGCCAGAAAATCCGGCATGCCCGGCTTACCCGTAACCGACGCGAGGCTGGCACGATCCATCAGTTCGACGGCCGCCACCGGCTCGCGCTTGAGCCGCGTCACCGCCCGGCAGGCCTCCACCAGCGTTTCGAAGAAAAGCAGCGCGCACGCTTTATGCTGATAGTCCGGAACCGTCCGGTAGGTGATCTCCGAGATGAAGCCGAGCGTGCCCTCCGACCCGATCATCAGATGCTGAAGAATTTCGAACGGGTCCTGGTAATCGACAAGCGCGTTCAGCGAATAGCCTGTCGTGTTCTTGATCGCGAATTTGCGTCGGATTCGGTCTGCGAGCTTGGTATCGGTTTGCACCTCGCGGGCGAGCACCGCCAAATCGGCAAGGAGCGAGGGACGAGCCGCCGCCAATGCAGCCCGGCTATCCCTGCTGCCGGTGTCGAGCACGGTTCCGTCGGCCAGAACGACGCGGAGGGATTGCAGCGTCTGATATGAATTCTGCGCGGTTCCGCAACACATTCCCGAGGCATTGTTTGCCGCTATCCCACCGATCATGGCCGCACCGATCGAGGCCGGGTCCGGGCCGATCTTGCGTGCGAAGGGCGCCAGACGACGGTTGGCCTCGGCGCCGATGATGCCGGGCTGCAAGGTGATCAAGCGGCCGTCGTCAAGGATGGACGATCCTTGCCAACCCTCACCGAGCACAATGAGGACGCTGTCGGTAATGGCCTGGCCCGAGAGCGATGTCCCAGCTGCGCGAAATGTGACCGGCGCGCCGGCATCCGCGCAGGCTGCCATTACACCGATTACTTCCGCTTCGCTCGCGGCGGTGACGACGATCCTCGGGATCAAACGGTAAAAGCTGGCGTCAGTACCGTAAGATAGTGTGCGCAGGCGGTCGGTTGCAATCCTCGCCTTGGACGTTATGCCCTCAAGCGAACGAGCCAGAACAACGTAATCGGCTGTCGACATAACGTTCCCTTCCCGTATAAGCGTTGACTTTGTTGCCGGCCCATTCCTCCACTCGCAACGGCCGCAAACGGCAGCCGCCGCGATACTGCTCATTGGCCGCCCACCACGGGGATCACCCAGGGGATAACGTATTGCTGGATGGCGACGAGTCCGCCAAGCAGAAGCGTTAGCACGACGCTGTGGATGAAGGTGCGTGCGAAAACCACGCCCTCCTGGCCCACCATATTCGTCACCGAAACGCCGGTCGCAATGTTCTGCGGTGAGATCATCTTGCCCATCACGCCGCCGGATGAATTGGTCGCGGCGAACAGCACGGGATTGAGATCGAGCTGACGCGCGGCCACGACCTGAAGGTTTCCAAACAGGGCATTGCCCGACGTGTCGCTTCCCGACAGCATGACTGCGGCCCATCCGAGAAACGGCGATAGCAGCACGAAAAGCTTTCCGGTGGACGCAACGCCCTGCCCGAGCGTGTAAGCAAGGCCGGAATAATTCATGAGATAGGCAAGGCCGACGATGAGCATCACAGTGACGACCGCGAGCCAACACTGGCGAATGGTCTCGCCGAAGCAGCTGAAGAACGCCTTGGGCGGCAAACGGACGAGTAGCGCCGTGATGATGGCCGCCAAAAGAATGGCTGTGCCTGTCCCCAGCGGCTGGAACGCCCAGATCGCGTCATATGGCTTGCCATTGTAGAGCGTGATCGAAATCGCACGATGCAACCCGGGCCAAGCAATATTCTGTTGCCCAATCGCAAACAGCTTGAACGAGGTCCAGAAGATCACGGTAGCGGATACTACGATCCACGGCAGCCAACCCTGCCAGTTGGGTACAGATGTGGTCGCGCGATCGGCCGCGACAGCCGTGCTCTTGATCGCAAACTCCGGGTCCGGCGCAGGACGCCAAACCTGCAGGAAGAGCAGCGTGGCGATCAGGGAGCCGAGCGAGGACAAGACGTCAGTAAGCGTGTAGTCGATAAGATTGGACGCTGCGAATTGCGATATCGCGAAACTGCCGCCGGCGACCAGTAGAACCGGCCAAAGCGCACGGATGGAGCGCCATCCGCCGTAGAGGGCTATGACATAAAAAGGCAGAATGATTGCAATAACGGGCAATTGACGTCCGATCATTGCGGCCAGCGCAGTAGCTGGCAATCCGGTCACAGCGCCGAGCACAGTCACCGGCGCGCCGAGAGCGCCGAAGGCAACCGGAGCCGTATTGAAGATCAAGACATATACGAGGGCTTCAAGTGGTGGATAGCCCACGAGGATCAGCAGCGAACTGGTGATAGCGACTGGTGTTCCAAACCCTGAGACGCCTTCCAACAATGCACCGAAACAGAAGCCGACCACGACCAGAATGACTCGTCGATCGTTGGGCAGATGGCCGACGACCCAATTTCGGAATGCGTCGAACCGGCCGGAGCGTACGGCTATGTTGTAGAGCAAGAGCGCGTTGATCACGATCCACATTACGGGCCAAAGCGCGAAGACCGCACCGTTGAGGACGGAATCGATGGCCAGACCGAGCGGCATCTTCCAACCGATTACCGCGATGATCAGGCCCGCGACGAGTCCCGCCAAAGCCGCCTGCCATGCCGGCCTGCGCAATACACCCAGAAGGACCAGCACTGCGACGATCGGCAGGATGGCGACGATGAACGAAAGCCCGAGGCTGTCTCCTACGGGTGTCAAAAGTTGCTGGAACATCAAGATACCTCCCGCTCAGGGCATTTGGTTAGAATTTTTTGCCAAACTAAATTTGGTCTGATCTTATTACCATTTAATCTAATGGTATTTGATATAGATCAATCCTAGGATTGGATATAAAGTTGAACCACTATCAATCCGCGGAGTGCCTTATGATTCGACCCGAGAAACTTGGAGACGCGATCGCCGAGCACCTCGAGAAGCTGATCCTCGAAGGCGTGCTGAAACCGGGAGAAAAGCTCGCCCCCGAGCGAGATCTGGCGCTCAAGCTCGACGTTTCGCGCCCCTCATTGCGGGAAGCTCTGGAAAAACTTCAGAGCAAGGGGCTGATCGAGACGACCAAGGCCGGAACTGTCGTGGCGCAATTTCTGGCGCCATTGTCCCGGCCGCTGGCGGAACTGTTTGCCGACAAGCCACGCGTTACCGCCGACTATTTCGAGTACCGCAGGATCATTGAGGGGCAGGCGGCGGCGCTGGCGGCAACGCGCGCGACCGACGTGGATCGTGCTGCATTGAAAGAGTGCTGCGAACGGATAGAAAAGGCCCACGAGATTGAGGACCCCAGCCAGGAGGCCGCTGCCGATGCCGATCTTCACCAGCTAGTCTACGAGTCGGCGCACAACGTCGTGCTGCTGCACGTCATGCGCGTGTTCAGCGAGCTGTTAAGAAACGACGTGCTTTATAACCGCCACCAACTCTACCGCCGATTTGGTGTTCGCGATCAGTTGTTGAAACAGCACCTTGCTATCGCCAAGGAGATCCTTCGAGGGGACCCCAAAGCAGCAGAGAAAGCGGCTTCCGATCACATCCACTTTACGTTTCAGACGATCGAAGACATCCGTCGCGACGAGGAGCGCGTAGAAGTGTCTCTGCGTCGCGTTTCACGTTCCGATCTGCTGGCGGATTCGTGAACACGTGAAGAGCCAACAGTCACATACTGGTGTCGCTTCGCGCCAAAAAAACAGTCGGTTAAGGGCGCCTCAGTTGGCCATTTGAGACAGATCAACGCGGCTTCCCTAAACCTCCATAAACTGCGCTGATACCGAGCGGCCTGCCGCACAGACTGTTCCGGTTACGAGGTCGGGTCTCCTAGGCACACCGGGCCTCGTTTTTTCTGCCGCCTCGCTCAAGCGGGCAGTTCTCGCAAATTCTCGGGTGCGGATTGGCTCATGTGCAAGCCGATCGATCGCCGGGTGCGCGTCTCTTGTTGCGCTTCACTGACGCCTATGACCGCTTGGCGCCACAAGCGGCCATTCCCTGACTACCCAGCCTGCGAGTTGATAAGCCTCGGCAAGATCGGCTTCGCCAGTAGCCGCGTTGCCGTGGAGATCACGTTTCTGGCATAGACAGATGCGCACGCTGGCGCAAGGCCATTGGTAATGTCAGCGGCGAACGAAGCAATCCATCCGGCCGATCAGCTCGTCTGGGTTGTTTCGTCGCCTGCGCTCCTCGCAACACAGCAGGATCAAACCATATACTGTCCGCCATTGATCGACAGCGTCGAGCCGGTAATGGCGCCGGCCTCGTCGGCGGCGAGGAATACCACGGCGCGGGCGATTTCGTCGGGCTCGCCGAGGCGATTGATCGGGATCAGCGGCAGGATGCTCTTCTCCAGCACGTCCTTCGGCACCGCCTGCACCATTTCGGTGTTGATATAGCCCGGGCAGATCGCGTTCACGGTGATGCCGGCCTTGGCATTCTCCAGCGCCAGGGCCTTGGTGAAACCGATATCGCCGGCCTTCGCGGAGGAATAATTCACCTGGCCGAACTGGCCCTTCTGGCCGTTGATCGAGGAGATGTTGATGACGCGGCCGAACTTGCGGGCGCGCATGCCCTCGATCACCTGACGCGTCATGTTGAACAGCGAGCCGAGATTGGTGTTGATCACCGCATTCCACTGCTCCAGCGTCATCTTGTGGAACGCGCCATCCTTGGTGATGCCGGCATTGTTGACGAGCACATCTACCGGGCCGAGCTCGGCCTCGACCTTCTTGACGCCCGCGGCGCAGGCGTCGAACGAACTGACGTCCCATTTATAGACGGGGATGCCGGTGTCGGCCTTGAATTTTTCAGCCGCCACATCGTTGCCCGCATAGCTGGCGGCGACCTTGTAGCCGGCGGCCTTCAGCGCCTTGCTGATCGCCGCGCCGATGCCCCGCGTTCCCCCCGTTACCAATGCAACACGTGCCATGTCGAATCCTTCCCTTGGCGTTTTTGAGCTGCACTTTTTGTGTAGCCTCGAATTAAACGGGCCGTTTGACGAACATCAAGAACAAAACGCCCGCCAAAGCGCGATCAGCAAAAGTGGCTACCGGTTTTGCGTCCGATCGCGCTCCAAGTAAAAAGGGCGCATGATCTTATCGCCAAACCGCTCACACTTTGGCGGATCATGCGCCGTGCCGGGCGTTTCTGTCGGCTTTACGCAGTGCGGTTGCGAGCTGATCTTTTCATCACTCAACGCATCCGCCGCCGTTGGTTTAGTCGCGTGCAATGCACATGGCGATGCCCATGCCGCCGCCGATGCACAACGTGGCGAGGCCCTTCTTGGCGTCGCGCTTCTGCATTTCGTGCAGCAACGTCACCAGCACGCGGGCGCCGGAGGCGCCGACCGGGTGGCCGATTGCGATCGCGCCGCCATTGACGTTGACCTTGGAGGTATCCCAGCCGAGGTCCTTGTTGACCGCGCAGGCCTGCGCCGCGAAGGCTTCATTGGCCTCGATCAGGTCGAGATCGCCGAT
>NZ_JADGRI010000191.1 GCF_017881085.1 Bradyrhizobium sp. | reverse complement strand
AATCGGATTTTCGAACTCGATGGTGATGGCTTCGGAATGGCCGACGAACACCGGCACCCGCACGCAAGTCGCGGTCAGCTTGATTTTGGGATCAAGAATTTTCTTGGTCTCCATCATCATCTTCCACTCTTCCTTGGTGTAGCCGTCCTCCATGAAAACGTCGATCTCGGGGATCACGTTGAAGGCGATACGCTTGGGGAATTTCTTGTTGACGAGTTCGCTGTTGGTGTAGACGGCCTTGGTCTGCGAAAACAGTTCGTCCATGGCGTCCTTGCCGGCGCCGGAGACCGACTGATAGGTCGAGACCACCACGCGCTTGATGGTCGCCTTGTCATGCAGCGGCTTCAGCGCGACCACGAGCTGCGCGGTCGAGCAGTTCGGATTGGCGATGATGTTCTTCTTGGTGAAGCCTGCAACCGCATCCGCATTGACCTCGGGCACGATCAGCGGCACGTCGGGATCCATCCGCCAGGCGGAGGAGTTATCGATCACGACCGCGCCGGCGGCGCCGATTTTCGGCGACCATTCCTTCGACACCGCGCCACCCGCCGACATCAGGCAGATATCGACGTCGCTGAAATCGTAATGCTCGAGCGCTTTGACCTTCAGGGTGTGGTCGCCATAGGACACTTCGACGCCCATGCTGCGGCGTGACGCCAGCGCCACTACCTCGTCCGCCGGGAATTTGCGCTCGTCGAGAATGTTGAGCATTTCCCGCCCGACATTGCCGGTCGCCCCGACCACTGCGACTTTGTAACCCATCGTTCACTCTCCGCAGAAAAATGCCTCCCCATCGCCGCCAGCGGAAAGGGAAGAGGCAGCGCTTCTATGCGAGAAACGCCGTCAAGACAACGTTAGACCCGCGTAATCGGACGCCTGATGCGATCGTTTTGGTCCAACCGGGCCCACCCCTCATTTCAGACCCGAATTCATCCGGCGCTCACCAGCTTCGCCGACGAATGCTGCGGCACGCTGGCGCGGCTCATGGTTTATGTGGGTACTCTGGCCCTGGTTGCGATCCTCGGCATCCATCTATGGGACCAATTGCCGGCCGGCGAATCGAACGACCCCCCGGTCAAAGCGGGCTGGAGCGTGGCTGAGCGTTCGCATCCGGCGTTTGCCGTCAGCCCATTCGATTCTTACGAAAAAACAGAGACCTACGAGATATTTCGGCATCCTCTGGGGGGCCGCCGGGACGTCATTCGCTGGGTGTCCCGCGACGCCGGACCGGGCGAAAGGCCGGTGGCGGAAATCGAAATCTATCGCCCCGGTGGTGAATTTGGCCAAACCGGGCAAACCATCGACAATCTGGCCGCCCGAATGGAGCCCAAGGGTGCGCGCGAGTTGGAAGCAGCCGGCGTCGTCGACAGCAAGTTCGGCGGTGTGACGGTGCTTCGCCATCCCGGCGACGCCGGATCCTGCCTCGGCTTCCTCAAGCGTCTCAACGACCCCAACCTGCAGCTCTCCGGCTGGTCGTGCCAGGGTGACACCCTGCCGGCCCAGCGGGCGTCGGCGCGTTGCATGCTGAACCGGCTGATCCTGCTGACAGCCGGAAACGACCCCAAACTGGCTGAATTATTCGCCCGCGCCGAGCTACGGCGGGCGGACTGCGCGTCCGCCTCCCCACAAGCCCCCTCGCCGGACTGGGTGACGTCGGCGGGCAATCCGCTTTTGCGCGGCACGCTATAGATCAGCGCACCCGCCAAGGTGCTGGTTCTCAAGCAACATATCGTGTCCCCCGGCATTATTCCGGCGCAGTGTGGCCCGTTTGACCTTGTGGCTGCATGGTCGCGGCAGCTAAGGTGGCCGCCAAATCGGTAATGGCGGCCGGGCCGCCCGTGAGGACATGATGACTCGGAAGTTCCAAGCTGCGAAACTCCCTGCTGCGAACAAGCTTGCTTGGCTGCTGGCTGCTTTCGCCGTCGTCGCCGTCGGCTTCGACCTGACATCGGCGAGCGCCGAGCCCAAGCGGCAGTTCGACAACCGGGGCCGCCCCTATTACGGGCCGAGCGGCCCCAACGTGATCTATCAGCAGGGACCACACACCCGCATTTACGTCACCAAGCGTTCCTGGCTCGATGCCGGCGTCGAAGTCTTGCCGGGCGACCGCAAGTTCACCGACTACGCCTATCCGCCGGAGCTCGGCTACCCGTCGTTCGCGCGCGAGAACAATAATCGCCCGATCGACCGCCAGCCGCTCAATCCGCCGTCAGACATGGGCGGATATCCGCGCAGCTTCCCGCTGTATTGATTTAACGGTCTCGCGTCGTCCTGGCGAACGCCGGGACCCACACCGTGCCACCTCGTCCAAAAAAGATGTCCGACGACTTTCGCCCAACCACAACGATTGTGGCGATGGGTCCCGGCTCAAGGCCGGGACGACCATGCGGAAAGATCTGCGCTTAGGCGTGCAGCTTCTGCAATTCCTTCAGAATCGCTTCGCCCATCTGCGTGGTGCTGACCGAAGTGGTGCCCTCGGACTTGATGTCCGCGGTGCGCAGGCCGTTCGCCAGCACCGCTGCAATCGCCGCATCGAGCTTGTCGGCCAGCGCGCCCATGTCGAAGGAATAGCGCAGCGCCATCCCGAATGACGCGATCATCGCGATCGGATTGGCGAGGCCCTTTCCGGCAATGTCGGGCGCCGAGCCGTGCACCGGCTCGTACAGCGCCCTGCGTTTCCTGGTCTTGACGTCGACTTCGCCGAGCGACGCCGACGGCAGCATGCCGAGCGAACCCGTCAGCATCGCCGCGATGTCCGAGAGCATGTCGCCGAACAGATTGTCGGTGACGATGACGTCGAACTGTTTCGGCCATTTCACCAGATTCATGCCGCCGGAATCGGCGAGCTGATGCTCGAGTTCGACGTCCTTGTATTCGCGCCCATGCACCTGGGTGACCACCTCGTTCCAGAGCACGCCCGATTTCATGACGTTGCGCTTTTCCATCGAGGTCACCTTGTTGCGGCGCTTGCGCGCCAGGTCGAACGCGACGCGGGCGATGCGCTCGATTTCATAGGTGTCGTAGACCTGGGTATCGATGGCGCGCTTCTGGCCGTTGCCGAGATCGGTGATGGTTTTCGGCTCGCCGAAATACACCCCGCCGGTGAGCTCCCGCACGATCATGATATCGAGGCCCTCGACCACCTCGCGCTTCAGGCTCGAGGCGTCGGCGAGCGCCGGATAGCACACCGCCGGCCGCAGATTGGCGAACAGGCCGAGGTCCTTGCGCAAGCGAAGCAGCCCGGCCTCGGGCCGCGCCTCGTAGGCAACGCCGTCCCATTTCGGACCGCCGACCGCGCCGAAGATCACGGCATCCGCGGCCATCGCCTTGGCCATGGTGGCGTCCGTGATGCTCTGCTTGCTCGCGTCATAGGCCGCGCCGCCGACCAGCCCGTCCTCGGTCTCGAAATGCGCGATGCCCTGCGCATTGAGCCAGCCGATCAGGCGTTTCACCTCCGCCATCACTTCGGGGCCGATGCCGTCGCCGGGGAGGAGCAGGAGCTTGTGGGTCGCCATGTCGATGTGCCTTTTGCGGAATAACGGATGCGCGCGGAGTGCTAAAGCGCCGTTGCGTTGATGGCAAGACACCATTGCTTGCCGCGCGCCTGTGCAACCGCCCCCTCTCCTGCCAGAATGCCGGTCCCCGCCGGAGATTCCCGTGAACGCCCCCGCCCCTCCCTCGCCACCTGCGCATCCCGCGCGGCTGATCCTGATCCTGTCGCTGACCCCGACCGTTGGGCTGGGCATCGGCCGCTTCGCCTATTCGCTGGTGCTGCCGGACATGCGCGATTCGCTCGGCTGGTCGTATTCGGCCGCGGGTTTCATGAACACCATCAATGCGGCCGGCTATCTCGCGGGCGCGCTGATGGCCTCCCGGCTCATCAGGCGATACGGCCTTTCCGCCGCGGTGCGCTGGGGAACGCTGGCATGTGTGGTGTCGCTGGCGCTGTGCGCGCTGTCGGGCGATTTTTTCGTCCTGAGCTTTGCCCGGTTGCTCGCCGGGCTTGGCGCGGCGGCCGGTTTTGTCGCCGGCGGCACACTGGCAACGAAGATTGCCCAGTCCCGTCCCGCCCACGCAAACTTTCTGCTGAGTCTGTTTTATGCCGGGCCCGGGCTTGGCATCCTGGCCTCGGGCCTGATCGCACCTTTCGTGCTGAATGCGTTCGGCCCGGGCTCGTGGTGGATCGTATGGTGGGCGATGACGGGGCTCGCGATCGCCATGACCGTTCCGCTGATGCTGACTCCGGTTGATGTCAACGATAGCCTTGCCGACGCGGCGCCGGCGGAATTCGCGGTTCTGCCGGTGCTGATCTATCTCGCCGGCTATTTCCTGTTCGGCGCCGGCTACATCGCCTACATGACCTTCATGATCGCCTATGTCCGCGACGCCGGCGGCGGCGCGGCGGCGCAGAGCGGCTTCTGGAGCCTGATCGGCGTCAGCGCCTTTGTGACGCCCTGGGTGTGGCGCCGCGTGCTGGCGCTCGACCGCGGCGGCCTCTCCACCGCGATCATCCTCGGCGTCAACGCGCTGGGCGCCTCACTGCCGCTGTTCGGGCATTCCCCGCTGCTACTGGCGATCTCGGCGCTGGTGTTCGGGGTCGCGTTCTTCGCGGTGGTGGGATCGACGACCGCCTTCGTCCGCCTCAACTATCCGCCTTCCGCCTGGCCGAAGGGAATCGCGGCGATGACCATCGCCTTCGGCATTGGCCAGACGCTGGGCCCGATCGCGGTCGGCGCGGTCACCGACGCCATGGGCAGCCTGTCCTATGCGCTCAACGTCTCGGCGGCGATGCTGGCGGCGGGTGCGATGGCGGCGGCGTTTCAGGGGAAGCTCGTGCAGAAGCCGTAGGGCTAACTCCCGCTGAACGAGTTGTAGCCCTGGTCTTCCCAGTAGCCGCCCTTGTAGTCGTTGGTGACCTCCATCGAGATCACGTATTTCGGATTCTTGAATCCGAGCTTGGTCGGCACCCGGATCTTCATCGGATAGCCGTAGGCCCTGGGTAGGATTTCGTCGGCGAATTTGAAGGTCATCTGGGTCTGCGGATGCAGCGCGGTGGCCATGTCCAGCGGCGAATTGTAGCCTTCGGCATCCGCGCACTGGAACCAGCAATATTTGGCGCGGGTGTCGGCGCCGACCAGCTTGAGGAAGTCGCGCAGCGGTGTGCCGGTCCAGCTCCCGATCGCGCTCCAGCCCTCGACGCAGATATGGCGCGTGACCTGCTTGACCTGCGGCAGCTTGTAGAGTTCGTCCAGCGTCCAGAATTTCTTGTTGTCGACGAGGCCGCGCACCTCGAACTTCCACTCCTTGCCGTCGATTGTGGGCGCGTCGTCGAGATCATAATAGGCGTTGAACGGGAACGGCTTGGTGATGGCGCTTTCCGGGAAGGTCGGCGCCAGCGCGTCGGGATTGAAGATCAGCGCCTGCACGGCGTCGTTGAATTTCGAGACCTTCTTCAGCATGTCCTCGGCGGAAAAGCTGTCGGATACGTCGCAGCCGGTCAGCAGCGTCAGCGCGCCCAGGCTTGCGCCGCCGGCAATGAAACGCCGGCGCGCCAGATCCGGCATCACCTTGACCGCGTCCCGGACCAGCAGCTTCTTGTCGACGCCGGGAATCAGAAGCGAGCGAAGTCGGCCCATGATAAGTCCTCCTCGAAAACTCTTTTTCTGCGCATGACCTTTTCGGAAAACCGGTTCCCACTTTTCCGGATCATGCGCTAGCGGCCGATGATCATGGCGCGCAGGCTCTTCGGTACCAGCACCGCCAACGCGACGTGAACGATCAGGAACGCGACGATCGCCGACGTGCAGAAGAAGTGGATGTACCGCGCCACATCGTAGCCGCCGAACAGCGCCGTCAGCCATTGCAGCTGCACCGGCTTCCAGATCGACAGTCCCGACAGCACGATGACGACGCCGACCGCGATGATGCCGGCATAGAGCAGCTTCTGCACGTAATTGTATCGGGTGAGGTCGTCATGCGACAAATGGCCCGTCAGCGCCGCCTTTGCGTCCGAGATCACCCCCGCCGGGGTGATCGGCAGCAGCTTCTTGCGGAAGCGGCCGGTAGCAAGCCCCAGCGCGAGATAGACGAGGCCGTTGACCATCAGCAGCCACATCGCCGCGAAATGCCAGAGCAAGGCGCCGCCGAGCCAGTCGCCAAGCGTAATGCTCTTGGAAAATTTCAGGAAACTGAACAGTGGCGAGGCGTTATAGATCTGCCATCCCGACATGATCATCAGGATCATCGCCACGGCATTGATCCAGTGCACGGTCCGCACCCATGCGGGCTGGATTACCCTGGCCGTGGCCTGGACGGCGCGTTCATCGCTGGCTGCAAGGCTGGACATCGCGATTCCCTGGCTGTTCCGTCTCTGGAAGTTGGTACGTTCGATTATACGCCGGCAACCCGGGCTCCGTTACTGCCATACAGACCATAAAATCGATGCAGGCCGGGTATGGCGGTCACAAAAAAGCGAGCCGGGTTGCCCCGGCTCGCGGCCGCGCGTCCTGTTGGGGACAAGAGCAGGACGGGCGGGGTGTTACGACGGCATCAGGACGGTATCGACCACATGGATCACGCCGTTCGACTGGTTGACGTTCGGGATGGTGACGGTCGAGGAATCGCCCTTGGAGTCGATGATCATCACCGTGTTGCCGGAGCGCTTGACGGTCAGCTCCTCGCCCTGGACGGTCTTGAGCTTCTTGCCGTCGGTCAGGTCGGAAGCCTCGAGCTTGCCCGCGACCACGTGATAGGTGAGGATCTTGGTCAGGGTCGCCTTGTTCTCGGGCTTCACCAGCGTGTCGACCGTGCCGGCCGGCAGCTTGCCGAAGGCGGCGTTGGTCGGCGCGAACACCGTGAACGGGCCCTTGCCTTCCAGCGTGTTGACGAGACCGGCGGCCTTCACCGCCGCAACCAGCGTGGTGTGGTCCTTGGAGTTGACGGCGTTCTGGATGATGTTCTTCGACGGGAACATCGCGGCGCCGCCGACCATCACGGTCTTCTCGCCGGACATTTCGCTTTTCATCATTTTGTCTTGCGCGCTAACCGGCGCAACGACGGCCGTGGTCAGAGCCAGCGCACCGAGGGCGGCGGCGGAGAAAAGTGCAATACGCTTGGACATGGATCGTCTCCCGATGGATTGAGGTGACCGGCGGATTTCCGCCGGCGTTTGAGGCAACAACGACGCTCGTCCGTGGATGATTGACTGCGTCGCCGTTGGCCCGAGCTACGGAAGGTTTCGGGGGCGGTTTCGAAGAATAATTTATCGTGATGTTTGAAACTTTTTGCGATTGTGCCCGTGTAGGCCTCCGTCATTGCGAGCGCAGCGAAGCAATCCATCGGGCAACAAGCAAGAAAGCTGGATTGCTTCGCTGCGCTCGCAATGACGGTTCAACATTCGCAATGACGATCTCCTGGACATGCATATAATTCCCGCGACGCGCTGCGCCCGAGGTTTGCTGTTTCTTCCCGCCCCCTTCGAAAAGAGGGCGCAGGGAAAGCCGGGTGCGCGCTGCACCCGCGGTCTCGCGTGCAAAAATGTGCAAAAAAGCGCACACGAGCATACAGGTTCAGCGGAAGCAGTCCGGCCTTCCCTGCGCAATGGTTTTAACGGCTTCCTTCGTGATCTCCCCGGCGATCGGGCTTTTTTGTCACCGTCGCTTCGCGAATAATTCCGCGAAACTTGACGCCAGCGTCGAGGCGTCAGGACCACACGACTTCTCCGTCCGCAAGCAAAACGCTCTCGTCAGAAGCGCCGCCCGCGTCCATCGCATCCAACCCCGCGTCCGTGACGATCGCGATACGCCCCTCGAGTGGGGTGGACGGCTGCGGATATAAGATGATTTCGATTTCGGAAAAACAGAATATTTTTTTGGAAGGGACTGGACAGGTAGAAACAGATTGATCGGGCTTGAGAAATTAGATTTTACGCGCAAATCCGCTGGGGCGCATGGGAGGCCCCGCGGCCCCGATGAAACTGACGGGCCGGCGTGGCGTTTGATGAGGTCTCAATTCGATCAATCGAGTGTAGCCCGCATGAGCGCAGCGACATGCGGGTGCGGTGCGCCTGGAAACCGGACCCGGATATCGCTTCGCTCATCCGGGCTACACTTGCTCGAGGCCGGGACGACGGAAGAATCAGTCCCGATTGTTCGGCGTCTGCACAAAGCCCCTGTTCCAGGTCGGGCTGATCAGGATCTCGTTGACGCAGACCCGCGGCGGCATGCTGGCGACGAAGGCGATGGTGCGGCCGCAATCCTCGGGCTGCAGCATCCGCGCCTGCTCCTCTTCCGACGGCACCACCGGCCGCAGTTTCAGGATCGGGGTTGCGACCTCGCCGGGCGAGAGGCAGCAGGCGCGCAGGCCGTTGACGCATTCATCCATGTTGAAGGAATGGGTCAGCGCCAGCACCGCGTGCTTGGTCGTGGTGTAGGCCGGTCCCGGCATTTTCGAGACATGGCGGCCGGCCCAGGACGCGACGTTGATGATGCAGCCGTCCTTTTGCTTGCGCATCGCCGGCAGCACCGCGCGCATGCAATACAGCACGCCGTTCAAATTGATATCGACCAGTCTGTTCCAGCCTTCCAGCTCCATCTCCGCCCAGCTGCGCTTCGGTACATTGATGCCGGCGCTGTTGACCAGGAGATCGATGCGGCCATGCTTGGCGACAATCTGCTCGGCGGCCTTGCTGACGTCGGCGGCGACGCTGACATCCAGCGGGATCGCCTCGGCCTTACCGCCGCTCTTGGTGATCTTCGCCACCACGGCGTCCAGCGCGTCCTTCCGCCGCCCCGAAACCACCACCGTCCAGCCATCCGCCGCCAGCGCCTCGGCCCCTGCCTCGCCTATCCCGCTGCCGCCGCCGGTCACCCAGGCCACGCGTTTCCCGTCATTTGACATGCAAACTGTCTCCGTTGCTTTTTGAAGGGCGTTTTTGCTATTGAACTGTCACATTGTCGCGGCCTAACGGCCGCGTCCGCCCTTCCCGCAATGATGCATGAACGCGATCCAGAAAACCATCATGAACGCCAACCTGTTCTCCCGCCTGTTCGACGGCCTCGACGATCCGGCCCGGCTCGCGATCGAAATGCCCGACGGCCAGCGCATCAGCTATGGCGAGCTGATCGCCCGCGTTGGGCAGATGGCCAATGTGCTGGTCAGCCGCGGCGTCAAGACCGGCGACCGCGTCGCCGCCCAGACCGAGAAATCGGTGCCGGGGCTGGTGCTGTATCTCGCCACGGTGCGCGCCGGCGCGGTGTATCTGCCGCTCAATACCGCCTATACGCTCAACGAACTCGAATATTTCATCAGCGATGCCGAGCCGTCACTGGTGGTGTGCGATCCGTCGAGGGCCGAAGGCATCGGCAAGATCGCCGCGAAAGTCAGCGCCAGGGTCGAGACGCTCGGGGCCGATGGCAAGGGCTCGCTGACCGACGCCGCCGAAAAAGCAAAACCCGAATTCCAAACCGTCGCGCGCGCCAACGACGATCTCGCCGCGATCCTCTACACCTCGGGGACCACGGGGCGTTCCAAGGGCGCGATGCTCAGCCACGATAACCTCGCGTCGAATTCGCTCTCGCTGGTGGACTACTGGCGCTTCACCGACAAGGACGTGCTGATCCACGCGCTGCCGATCTACCACACCCACGGGCTGTTCGTGGCGAGCAACGTCACGCTCTTCGCGCGTGCCTCGATGATCTTCCTGCCGAAATTCGATCCCGAACTGATCATCAAGCTGATGGCCCGCGCGACAGTCCTGATGGGCGTACCGACATTCTATACACGCCTCCTGCAAAGTCCGGCGCTGACCAAAGAATCGACCAAACATATGCGGCTGTTCATTTCGGGCTCCGCGCCGCTGCTCGCCGATACCCATCGCGAATGGTTCGCGCGCACCGGCCACGCCGTGCTCGAGCGCTACGGCATGACCGAGACCAACATGAACACCTCGAACCCCTATGACGGCGAACGCGTCCCCGGGGCGGTCGGCCATCCCCTGCCCGGCGTTTCCGTGCGCGTCACCGATCCCGAAACCGGCAAGGAATTGGCCCGCGACGAAATCGGGATGATCGAGGTCAAGGGCCCTAACGTCTTTAGGGGTTACTGGCGAATGCCGGAGAAGACGAAGTCCGAATTCCGCGACGATGGCTTCTTCATCACCGGCGACCTCGGCAAGATCGACGCCAAAGACTATGTGCACATTGTCGGCCGCGGTAAGGATCTCGTGATTTCCGGCGGCTTCAACGTCTATCCGAAGGAAATCGAGAGCGAGATCGACGCCATGCCGGGCGTGATCGAATCCGCCGT
>NZ_JADGRI010000421.1 GCF_017881085.1 Bradyrhizobium sp. | reverse complement strand
AGCGCCTGCTGTTCGTGCCACTCGCGCATCACCTCGAAGCGCGGGAAAATGCCGACATGGCGCAGCTCGGCGACCTTGCCGAGCAGCCTCACCATCTTGTTCGCACTCTCGGCGCGCTCGGTCACCCTCGGAGAATATTGCGGATCGACCAGCACGAGATCGGCGCCGGCCGCCTGGATGCGCGCGACGCCATCTTCGACTTCCAACGCGGTCTCGGCGGGATCGAGATTGCGCAGCACGGCATTGGTGCCGACCTGCCAGATCACGAGATCCGGCTTCATGTCGATCACCTCGGTCTGCAGTCGCTTCATCATTTCCGGCGCGTCTTCGCCGCCCTTGCCGCGATTGAGGACGGTGATGTCGGCGTTCGGATAATGCCGGCGCAGCTGCCTGGCGAGCCGGTTGGGATAAGTGAATTCGGGCGACGTCGTACCGTAGCCCTGCGTCGACGACGAACCGAAGGCGATGATCACCACCGGCTGGCCCAAAGCCAGCTTGCCTGCCACACGCGGCAGCGATCCCATCGATTTGGCGCCACCCTTCGGCGGCAGGCAAGGCACGCGACTGAAAATGTCGCCGGCCGATTTCGCGACCTCCTTCACCGTGTCGATCGCCTTGGCGGTGAGGCTCTTCGGTTGCGACGGACCGGCCTGATCGACGGCGGCAAGACTGCCGGTGCCGGTCGTCTGTGACGCGGCCGGCTTGGCGTTATCGGATTTGGCGACGCTGGATACCGCGGCCTGCTGGATCGGCTGGGCGGCTTCCGCACCCACGAGCGATATCGAGGCCGGGGTCAGCAACACAACCGCGGCGACCGCGGCCATGGCCCCGGCCAGCGCTGCCATTCGACGAAAAGGGCTGAAACCACTCATTAACGCTAGATCCTCAATTCTGCTGGGCCGGGCCCAGATGGGCGGCGTCGATCACGAATTTCGACAACGCCCGGCCGAGGCAATCGTGGACGCGCTTCGCAAGCTCGATGCCATGGAAGGCGCTGAACAGGTCGAAGTCTCCCGCGTCGTTCCACTGATGCATGATGGCGAAACGGTCGAACAGCGGAACGTCGTGCTGCTGCGCCACCACGCGCATGTTATCCAGATAGGGCGGCACTGAAATCATCGTTTCGGTGCGCGGACTATATTGCATATTCATCAAGACCACGTCGGCCCCCGCGTTTTGCAGTGCAGCAACACCTTCGTCGACCGCGGCGCGAAAATCATCGGGATCGATGGATCGCATAGCGTCAACGGTGCCGGTCTGCCAGACGACCAAAGTAGGCTTCTTTTCTTCCACCAGCTTAACGAGGCTGGCGGCCACCTCCTCCGCGGTTTTCTTACTCTGTATTTCTACGGACAGGTTGATCGCGATCAAAGGCAGCTTCTCCTTCAGCGCCGCCTGCAACCGCGCCGGGTAGGCACTCGCCTCTGACGTGTTGATGGTGGAGGACCGGCTGCCGACCACGAATATATCCAGCGGATGGCCGTTTTTCACGGCATCCGCGACCTTTGGAAGCATGCTCTCGGTGGTGAGGAGGTAAGCGGGGACTTCGCAGCTTTGGGGAGCATCTTCCGCGCGCACGCCCGCCGGCGCCGCGGTCAAAAGACCGGCCAGCATCATCAGTCCCAGGATGGCCCCCGAGTTGGACCGCATCAGCCCCCTCCCGCCAGATCGGCGTTGCCGGCGGCGCCTTTGGTTCGCGATGCGCTCTTGTCGGCAACCCGCTTGTACCACGAAATCACCCACGCGACGGCCCACATGATCAGGATTCCGGATATACTGATAACGAAGTGCATTGCAGCACCGCCGGAGACCTCAGCCAGCACGAAGTGCCCCGCGAACGCCAGGAACACGCCAAGGCAGAAAATCTCCAGGGAGTGCTGCCCGCACAGGATCAGCGGCCGCAGCCAGGGCGATTTCAGCCCCGGCCAGTCCTTCGGCAGGAAGCGAACGGTGACGGCCGCCAGCGCCAGGAAATGGGCGAACCGCAGCACGTCCAGGTCGGTCTTGTCGATCGGGTACATCCATTGCTCGATCCGGCGCGGCATCAGATAGCTCAACTGCGGAAAATACCAGGTCAGCGTGACGCAGAACGCCGCGAACAGATAGGCGAACGAGATCCAGAGCGTGATCCGCGACGACAGAATGCTCGACATTCGCCGCGCACCGCCGAGCGCGCACCACGCGCCAAACACGAACAGCAATTGCCACGCCAGCGGATTGAAGGCCCAGTAGCCGTTCGGATAGGCCGACAAATACAGGTCGTATTCCCAGGTCACGGCATAGAGCAGAACCGACAGCGCCAGCGTGAAGTCGGCGCGCCACTTCATCAGCCAGAGGATCACCGGCAGAAACAGCATCAGCACGATATAGAGGGGCAGCACGTCCATGTTGACCGGGCGGAATCGCAACAGCAGCGCCTGGACGATGGTGACGTCCGGCTGCTTGAGGAAATCCATGATCCCCATTTCTTCGGTGTACAGCGGGTTCTCGAAACTGGTCGCGACGTAGGAAATTTCCGCCAGGAAGATCGTGAACAGAAACACATGCGCGACGTAGATCTGCCAGACCCGCCGCAGGATGCGCGCGGTGGCGACCACGAAACCGGACTCCAGCATGGCGCGGCCGTAAACGAACGCCGCGGTATAGCCGGAGATGAAAATGAAGATTTCGGTGGCGTCGGAAAAGCCGTAATTGCGGATCGTGAACCAGGTCAGAAGATTGGGCGGCAGGTGATCGATGAAGATCAGCCACAGCGCCAGCCCGCGGAACAGATCGAGCCGCAATTCGCGCTCGCCGCCGACGACCGGAAACGAAATCTTCGGCGCAGCCGCGGCCCGCACGGGCGCGGCGTCGCGCGCGATCGGATCGGCTGCGTCCGCAAGCGGTGGTACGGCAATTCGATCGGCGATGGACGTCATCTGGCACCGAGGTTGGGCAGGTCGGTTTTACGCTCTTGCACCACAGCAAAGATAGTATCGGCCCGCGAGTTGCAAGCAAGCGGGCACACGGACCCAGGGGATTTTCGGCCCAAGTCACGGCCCGCGCTGTAGGTTGGAACTATGTTGAAACGACGATAGCCAATCTGCGTAGCTGGGATGCCGGCCCCTCCGGCGGGCGATTGGTTCCGGATCGATTGTTCGCTATGATGCCCGCCGGTTTGGAAAGAATCGCCCGTATGTACCGTGCCGTTACCCGCCAGATCGAAGTCACCGTGGAGCCGAACTTCCTCCCCGAGCGCTCGTCGGTCGAAAGACGCGAATATTTCTGGTCCTACACCATCGTCATCACCAACACCGGCGATGAGACGGTGCAGTTGCGGACGCGGCACTGGATCATCACCGATGCTTCGGGCCGCAAGCAGGAAGTCCGCGGCGAAGGCGTGATCGGCGAGCAGCCCGTGCTCGCGCCGGGCGAGCGCTTCGAATACACCAGCGGCGTGCCGCTTCAGACCGCCTCGGGCTTCATGACCGGACGCTATCAAATGGTCAGCGAGAGCGGCGAGCGCTTCGAGATCGACGTGCCGACGTTTTCGCTCGACAGCCCCGACAGCAAGCGGGTGCTGAACTAGGGTGGGACGGGAAGCCTTCATTGACGTGCCGTGATTATCTACGTGCCGTGATCTGCAGACGCAGCTTCGCGATCTCGCCGCTTGTATCGCGCGAGTTTTGTCGGAAATCCTTACCCTCTTCAATCGGAGGGCGCAGGGAATGCCGGGCGCCCGATGCGCCCGATAGCCGCGTGTGCAGGGGTAGTGG
>NZ_JADGRI010000420.1 GCF_017881085.1 Bradyrhizobium sp. | reverse complement strand
TTCATGTAATGCATCGGCACGATGGTGCCGTATTCCAGCCCGAGGCTCGCAACCTTGTGGGCGATGACGTTGAGCCCGGCCTCGCGCGCTTCCGCGGCGATCGCCTCGGCGAGCGCGGTATTCCCCGGCAGGTCGTAGCGCAGATCCTGGATCATGTGGGGGGCTTCGTGGCTCGTGAACGAACCCCGATGATGCGGATTGGCGTTGATATGATAGCCGAAATTGGACAGCCAGTGCGTGTCGAACACGACGAAGGTCGAGACGCGGCGATCCCTGGCGCGGCGGCCGAGCTCCTGCAGCGCGCGCACCGCGTTTTCCCGCGCCGGTTTGAGCGGGCTGCCCGCGACCTCCGACAACATCAGCGACGGGACATGGGTGACCTTGGCGGCAAGAACGAGCTTTCCCATCAAGAGATTCTCCTGTCGCGAGGCGCGGGAATGAGATGGCTAGCCGCAGCGGATCGCATGGGCGATCCGCAGCAGCAGCACGATCGACACATTGCCCTTCCCGGCTTCGATCTGGGCGATGTAGCGTTCGGAAACCCGGGACTTGCGGGCAAGCTCGCGGCGCGACATGTCGCGGACGAGGCGCATCGCCCGCACGCGGTCGCCGAGCAGGGACAAGAATTCGCTTTCGGAATAGGGCAGCGCATCGGGCGGCATCGCCCGAGCCGCAAAGCCGGAGGGCGCGTCCGCCACGGATCTGATTCTTCTGTCTGCCACGCACCCCTCCCCTTCGCATGCTCGCCAGCCGCCCGGGCGCTCGCATTGATGCGGATCAAATCGCCCGGCGTCTTCGGCCGAAAGGCAACCGGGCTCAAATCCCCCGCAATTGCCGCAAACGAGGATTGTTAGAGCCGGCTTGTCCCAAGGCAGCACCGATGGCGCACGCCGCATTGCACACGGGGATTGGAATGCTAAGCTTCAAGGGTCATGTTGGGGAAAGCGGAGCGGAACTTGAACGGGTCTTTTGGCCGACTGACGCTGGCACTCGTTTTTTCCCTGGCGCTTTCGTGCGGCGCATTCGCCGACACCGTGGCCCAGACCGTGCAAAAATGGGGATTGATCGGCCCGTGGTCGCTGGACTGCTCGCTCAAGCCCGACCGGAACAAGGGCACGGTGCTCGACTATGAGATCGTGGGGGATAACCGGGTCGTGCACCGGCGCAACTTCGGCGAAACGACCGATGAAAGCGAAGTCGTCACCGCCGAGATTTCCGGCGACGGCATGCTGAACCTGCGCGTCTTCTTCCCGAGCCTCAAGCAAACCCGCGAATATGGCCTGCTGATGCAGCCCGACGGCACCATGCGCGCGATCTATAATCGCAACCAGAAGCAGGAATACAGCATCAAGGACGGCAAATTCACCGCCAACGGCAGCCCTACTCCGCCGCAGCACAAATGCATGTAGCGGGCAAGCGCAATTGCAGCCGCGCCGGGATCGTTGCTGAACAACCGTTCAGAATTCTCTTCGGTTTCCCCGGGAACGTTCCCCCGGATGCGATGTTTAATCCCCGCTCAAACGAGGAGGACGACATGAAGAAGTTTGGTTACGTCATTGCAGCCCTTGGCGCCATCGCCATCGCCGCGCCATCGATTGCAAGCGCCGAAACCGTCGTGATCAAGCGCGGCGGCCATCACTATGGCGCGCGCGCCGAATTCCGTGAACATCGCGATCACGGATGGCGCCATCACCACGCCGACAGGGTGGTGATCGTCAAGCACCGCCATCACATGGATTGAAGGCTGACACAGGAATGGCCCCGCGAGGGGCCATTTTCTTTTGTCAGTTTGTCAATCCCACGCCGGGGCAAAGCCGGGATTCACGCAGCGCCTGTCCTTCGGCAATGCGGCGATCGCCTTCATGTCCTCGTCATCGAGTCCCACGTTCAGCGCGTCAAGATTGGCCTTCTGGCTTTCGGCACGCGACGCCTTGGGGATCGCGGCGACGCCATCCTGATCCAGCAGCCATTTCAGTGCCACCTGCGCGGCGCTGGCGCCATGCTTGCGGCCGATCGCCATCAGCGTCGGATCGGACGCCACCTTGCCCTGCGCCAGCGGACAATAGGCCACCAGCGGGATCGCTTTCGCAGCGAGATATCTGCGCAGCGGGGTCTGATCGAGCATCACATGGTATTCGACCTGGTTGCAGGCGATCGGCGCCTTGATGTCCTCGACCACGGTCTTCAGCAGCGCGACGGTGAAATTGGCGACGCCGATGGCGCGGGCGCGGCCGTCTTCCTTCAGCTTCATCAGGGTTTCGAATATCGCCGGCAGGTTCATGGTCTTCGACGGCCAGTGCACGAGATAAAGATCGACGTGATCGAGCCGAAGCTTGTTCAGGCTGGTGTCGAACGCCCGCCGGATCGCGTCCGGCGCGAGATTCTCGTGCCAGACTTTTGTCGTGACATGCAAATCCCCGCGAGGAAGGCGGGCCGCGGCGAGAGCGGCGCCGATGGCCTCCTCATTGCCGTACATTTCCGCGGTGTCGATGTGCCGGTAGCCGAGACCGATCGCGCTTTCGACCGCCGCGCGGCACGCATCGCCCTGCAGGCGGAAGGTCCCGAGCCCGAGCCGCGGCAGGCTGATGCCCTGGGTTTGCAGATGTTCCATGATAACTCCTGAAGAAATCGGCCGGGATGAGCGACCGGCAATGCCGCGAGCGGGCGCAGGGTTGCAAGGATGGGAGAGACAGCGTATCCGCCGTTTGGTAGTCTGCCTGCAGAGGCAAGTCCAAATCAAGATCGAGTTAGGCTAAACGATGGTCAGGGCGTTGCGACGATGGCTGGAAGCCAATGAGCTGCTTGCGATCGTCACCGGTGTGGTCGGCGGGCTGGTCGTGCTGGCGATGCTGCTGGTGTTTGGCGGTTATCTGATGGTGGCGCGCTGAACCGGCGCCATACCGCTCAGATGTGCTGAGCGAGCAGCTTTCCAGGCCGCGCGTCGGGCCGCGGCTCGATATCGACCGACCACAGATCGATATTGCCGACATCCTTCAAGGTCACGGTCATGACCTCCGACTGGCCGTCGATATCGACGCGGCCGAAGAATTGCAATCCGAAACATGGCGCGAGATTTTCGCCCTGCGCCGCGCTGCACCCCTTCTGGAACATCGCCTTCGGCCCGAACGTATTGTCGAGTTCGCCGGGGCCCCAGGTTCCCGCGTGAAGCGGACCCGAGACGAATTCCCAGAACGGCTCGAAATCGCTGAAGATGGCCCGGTTCGGATCGTAATGGTGTGCGGCCGTATAATGCATGTCGGCGGTCAGCCACACCGTATTGCTGACGCCGGCGCGCTTGATGAACGACAGCAGATCGGCGATTTCGTGCTCGCGCCGCTGCGGCGGACCGTCGCCCAGCGCAATCGCGTCCTCGCTGATCAGTCCGATCGGCAGATCCGCGGCGATCACCTTCCAGGTCGCGTCGGAAGCCGCCAGCTCCCGCTTCAGCCACGCCAGTTGCGCCTTGCCCAGGATAAAAGCGTCGCTGCGGTCGTCGCGCTTGTTCCAGGTCGAATCGCGATAGCTGCGCATGTCGATCAGGAAGACATCGAGCAGCGGCCCGTAAGCGATCCTGCGATAGACCCGGCTTGCCTCCTGGGGAATCTCGCGCATCGGCATGAAGTCGTGGAAGGCGCGGGCGGCGCGCTGGACCAGCCGCGATTTGCCGTCCTCGGTGTAGCCGGTCTCGTCGGCGCTGCCGATCGGCGACCAGTCATTGGTCACTTCATGATCGTCCCACTGCGCGAACATCGGCACCTCCGCGTTGAAGGCGCGCA
>NZ_JADGRI010000190.1 GCF_017881085.1 Bradyrhizobium sp. | reverse complement strand
CTGGCGTCGGCGCGCGTGAAGTCATAGTGCTCATAGCCATAGGCGCCGCCGATATTCACCGAATTGACCGGCCTCCAGGTCGCCTCGGCGCCGCCATTTTGCTTGATGTAGCCGAGAGACAGGGAATTCACCGGTGCATAAACTGCGTGACCCGCCGTGATGGTCGAAGCGGCATCGGCGATGACCCAGTCGGAGAGATGCAGCTCGGGTGTCTGGTTGCTGTAATCGAGATAACGATAGCTCACCTTCGTCTTCAGATCGGAGGTGACCTGGGTGGTGACGACGTTGTTGACCAACAGCGTATTGATTTTCCCGTCCAGGCTCGTCACGCCGGTCCCGCCCTGGGTGCGGACCAACGCCGGAATGGTCGCAAGCGACGCCGCCGGCAGCCCGCCGTTCATCGCCAAACCAGGAATGCCGCTACCTGCAAATGGCAGGAACGCATCGTTCTGCCGCATCCCGCTGTAGGAAACCGTTCCCATATACCGGCTCCGGAACGGCAAATCCGCGCCGAGCGTGCCGGAGACTCCGTTCATCTGATTGTTCGGCGGCGTCGACATCATCGCAAGAGGCGAGGTTGCGTTTCCATTGCCGGCACAGGTAAGGCCGACACAAAATGGATTCTGCACGGTATAGTTATTGAAATCGTCCTGATAGACCGAGCCATTATACCCGACCATCGCATTGAACTTCTTCCCCCAGGCCGACGTGCCCGAGTACTCGCCGTTCACGCCGAAGTTCTGCGTCGTATCGGCGATCGGCTTGGCGACATCGACACGAGACCCGTTGTTTGTGTCCGTGAAAAGCACGCTGTCGACCTGGCTGCCGGTCCTGCGCATGTTGGAGTAGTTGGCCCGGATGTCCCAGTTGTCGGTCGGCGTGTAGCGATAGTCCACGGCAGCCGTATCGCGCCGGATGCCGACATCGGTCGGGTGAACATTCTGATTGATGATGGTGCTGATCGCGTTGGTTTTGGCGGTGCTGGCGGCGGTTGCAGCGCTGGGGATCGTGGGGAAACCCGCCGTGCCTCCCGCAGCAGAAAGCTGGGCGCCTATACCCGGATTGGCCAGCGTCAGCGCGTTTCCGTTGGTATTGAACAGCGTGCTGCCGCTGGTGCTGTAGACGTGGGGCGTCTGGTCCCACATGAAGTTGAAATACTGCTCGCCGGCCTTCGACAGATAGGCTTCGTAACGCTGATCGCTGTAACCGACGTTCTTGCCCCAGGCGTCGATTTCGTAGAGGCCATTCTTGCTGCCGGCGGCAACATTGAAGTCACCGAACGGCCCCGGCTTCACGGTGCTGTACTCGTAATATTTCGCAAGGCTGCCCTGGCCCTGGTAGATGTGGCCACCATAGGCGGGATCGTTGAGGAAACCTCGCCCGCCGAGTTCAATGAAACCATGCGTCCACCAGGGAGTGTCGACCACGACCGGAGCCTTGACGAGAAGGTCCGCGTCGGCCGCCAGCGCGCTGGGCATGACTGGCGCCATGCCGAGCAGAAGGGCCCCAGTTGCACAAGAGAGAAGGACGCCAGTTCGCGATTTCATTTTAGCCCCCCAGGGCAGTTAGTGATCGTCTAGTTCATTCGTCACGACGTGAGAGTCTTACCGGTGGAGGAGCGCTCCCGACGGGCTGTTGGTGCCGTGAACCTGCGTGTGACAGTTGTTACAGGCACGCCCCATGATCTGATAGGAGTTCGGACCGCTGGTCAGCGCGTGACCAAATCCGTGACACTCGGCGCACAGCCGGGGCCGGGAAACCTTCAGCATGAACTCGTTGATCGAGCCGTGAGCTTCATGGCAGTTGAGACAATTCTCGCGGACCGGCGTGTGTTCGAACAGGAACGGTCCGCGCTTCTCGGCGTGACACTTGTAGCAAGTCTCGTTGATCGTCGCCGTCTTCAGCAGACTTTCATTCGCCGTGCCATGCGGATTGTGGCAATCGGAGCAGACCATCTTGCCTTCGCGCAGCGGCATATGCGACGAGCGCGCCATCTGTGCCCGCTTGTCCTTGTGGCACTGGAAGCAGGTCTCGGGCTCGTACACGGTCTTGAGCTGGAATTTCTGCGACACGCTGCGCATGATGGTGTGGCAATTGGTGCAGGCCACGTTGCGGACTTCGTGGACGCTGCCTGACCAGTAGGTGCGGTCGCCCTTTTCGTGGCAGGCGAGACAAATCGCGTTGTTGTCCTGAACGCTGCGCGACAGGTCGTCGGCGCGGAACGAAATGATACCGCCGACACCGCGGCCGCCGCCCAGTTTCACATGCTGCGAACCCGCTCCGTGGCAGTTTTCGCACGCGAACTTGCCGGGCTGGGTCTTGCCGATGCGTCCCATCAGCGTCTTGGAGAACGATTCCTGATGGCCGGCGTGACAGGTCGCGCAGACCCTCTCGCCGACGAAATGCGCTTCAACCGGCGGACCGGCAGGCTTGCCCCTGGCGGGCGCCGCCACCGGCGCTTGCGGCGCTACAGGCGCCGGCGTTCCGTTGCCGCGGAGGAAGTCCTGCAGCGCATCGATGGCGTTGTCCGCCTCAGCGAGCTTCAGGCGGGGTTCGGGCGAGGGGACCGACCGCTTGGCGCCCACGCGCTGGGCGAATTCGGCAAGCTCGACAAAGACCGCTTCGTCCTGCGAGGACGCCGTTGCCTTCTGTCCGGACGTCGCCGGTCCCGGTGCCTTCAAGTCCGCCGCGACCGTTTGGGCGAAGCCGGCGAGCGCGGAGAACGCGTCATCGCCGCGCGGAGCCGTCGCGGGCTTGGCTCCGTCAAGATCGAGCAGCGCGGCATAGACGCCCTGGCCCGACGTCGGGAAGATGGGCTGGTCGGAGGTGATCACCCCGACCGCGAAGGCAGGCTGAATGAGCCCGAGCACCGCGCCACCCACCAAGGCCGACTTCAGAAGCGAGAGGAGCTTGGCCAGAGGCTGCGCATAACATGCCCTCGCATATTGCGCTCCCCTGTCGAAGTAGTTTCCAGAACCGCCAAACCTGCTCATCAAAAACGCCCCCGCGTTCAACTGTCGGTAGCTTTATCGTTCACTAATGTGTGAGCTTCGATGCCGCCTTCAGATATTGCTAAAAAGTCACACTTCGAACATTTCGACACGAAAGCCGAAATGCACCTACTTCTTTTCGGTTTCGTCGGCAGCTTCCGGCTCTTTGGGAAGGTGGTGCGCGATACCCTTTTGGCAATCGATACAAGTTGCGCCAGCCTTGAGCCGCGGCCGAACAGCGTCCTTTTCTGAGGAAATCTATTCCGGTCGGACGCTCGGCCGTTAGTGGGCAATAACCGACGGCATCCCCTTCGCCAAAGCTGATTCGGCTTCGTGCCACGGCGGCAGAAAGCGAACCAATATCGACAGCAAGACGAATGGCAGGACCAGCACGCAGCCCGCGACGAATAAACCTTCCCTGGCGAAAATCGGCGGCCGATATGCAAGCAACCCCTTGCCCGTCTTCGCAATTTCCTGCCCGCCGATCACCACATTATAGCGCATCATCAGCACCGCGAGCAGGACCAGGCATGCGCTCGTGGTGATGGCTACGACCAGCGTCGGTCCGCTCGTGCCGCGCCAAATGAAGAAGGTAATTACCGCGAGCGGCAGCACCGACCCAATCCCGAATTGAAGGATGAAGAACGGAACAAGGAGCGGGCCTTTGACGAACGACATGATCACGTCGATCCCTTCCCGGCCGCGATAGACCATGCTGGCAAATTCCAGCCCTTCCAGCAGCAGGGTAAACATCATGAAACCCCACAGCGAATAGGCCATGACTTTCAGGCACGCCAGGTCGACCGGAACCTTGCGCAGCCTACACGACACGACATAGAGCACGATCACCAGGGCCGTACCGGAGATGATCGCGGAAAACAGAAAGATGACCGGCATGAGATCGGAGGACCACCATTCGCGGGACTTGAGCGAACCGAATACAAAACCCACGTAGCCGTGCAAGCCGTGAGCTCCGGGAATGCCGATGATCGCTAACGCGAATAGCCATTTTTTATCGTAACTTAAGGCCTTCTCGGAGAGGTCGTCCGACCCGAGCGTCGCCACGCGATAGACCCATCCCAGCGGCCCTTTCGTGGTCTTGGCTGTTTGCACGATTTGCGGCCGGAACACGAACCAGGTCTCCAAAATCAGCAGAATGACATAGAAGGCAGCCGCGTAAGCAAAGATGGCGAACGCCGATGTCGTATGCGGCGTGATCATGGCGTTGAATGCCCGCTCCGGGTGACCGAGGTGCAGCAACAGCGGTATTGGCACAACAACCATGCAGCACAAGGAGACCAGCAGCGCGAAATGCGCCACCGGCCTCAATTGCTGGAAGCCGAATACCTGATACAGGCTCGAGATGGTGAAGGCGCCGGCGACCAATCCGGTCAGGTAGGGATAGACCACGATGAGTATGGTCCACGGGATCATCGTCTCGTTGGGATAAACGTAGCCGGTGAATGGAGCGGAGTGCACTAAGGTTTCCATCAGCTCACGTCCTTGTCGATGCCGATATAGAAGACATTCGGCGCATTGCCGGTTTCTGGTTTCAGCACGGAAACGCGATTATTTTGAATGAACTGGCTGATTGCGCTTTGCTTGTCATTGCGATCGCCGAAGATGCGCGCACCGACCGGGCAAACTTCAACGCAGGCAGGCTGCAGTCCCTTGGTAATGCGGTGGTAACACCACGTGCACTTGTCGGTGACGCCCGTTTCCTCATTGAAATAGCGTGCGCCATAAGGGCAAGCCTGCACGCAATACTGACAACCGATGCAATAGGTGTGGTCGATGACAACAACCCCATCCTCGGTCTTATAGGTCGCACCGGTCGGGCATACCTGAACGCAAGCCGGATGGGTGCAGTGGTTGCACAGCTTGGGCACGAAGAACGCCAGTTCCACTTTTGCGTCCCTGTAGCGATCGGCGAAACGATATTCGCTTTCAGAGCCGGAGGCCGCAATATTCACCGGATCGGCCTGACTGTCGACACGAGCGGTCTCTTCGCCCTCCAAGGTCACGTATCGCTCGACCCAGGTGCGGAAGTGATGCGCGTCCTGGGGAACATTATTTTCCTTCTTGCATGCCTCGACGCAGCGCAGGCAGCCGATGCATTTGGTGGCATCGACGCCGAATGCCCATTGGTGCTGGGTCCAATCATATCCCGGGATTGCCGGGTTGGGCGGAACTTCGGTTACCGCCGCCTCCGCAGCAGTCGTCGCGACAGTTCCTGTCGTTATAGCACCTGCCGCCGCTGCTGCCGCGCTGCATGCAAGAGCACTTCCGAGACAGCTCAGAAATTCTCGCCGCCCCGTCTGCTGGCCTTCGAGCTTTTCCTTGTCTTCCATTTGCGTATGCTCCTGGGCAACTGTCCGTTCGGCCAAGTCCTATTTACATGCCGCGCTGGCGTAATAGGTCGCCACGCTTTCGGCATCCGAGTCGTTCAAGTCCTTCACGATTCCAGCCATCATGCCGTTGTTACGGGCGCCGCCCTTGTAGGCTTTAATGGCGTTGACCAGATAATCCTTAGACTGCCCGGCAAGGTTCGGCCACGCTCCGTTGCCGGCGCGTCCGTCGGCGCCGTGACAGGCGGTGCACTTCGATGCGATCGCTTTGCCCGCCGATACGGCCTGCGCATCCGACGCCGGCGCGGCTTCGCATTTCAGTCCCGAGAAATAGGCCGCGAGATGGCCGGTATCTTCAGCGTTCATCCCCTGTGCCGCCGGGCTCATCATCGGATTGTTACGGCCGCCCGTACCGTATGCCTTGAGGGCTTCGGCGAAATATGCCGCATTCTGTCCGGCGAGGCTCGGGCCGGGGAGATTTCTGCTGACGCCCTCTGCGCCGTGACAGCCCGCACAGGCAGCAGCCTTGGCTTTACCGACGATGGGATCACCCGCCTGGGCCGCTGCCTCTGCTACCGGCGTCAGATTTAGCTTCGGCGAATGCGGGTTATGACAAACAATGCACTGCTGCGTGCCGGCGTGGTCGGCGACCACGATTTGACGCTGCTGAAGAGGCCTCCCCGTCATCCGTTCATGACAAAACGTGCAAAGCTTTCTGGTGTCGGTCGGGACGACCATCTTGAGATTGTTCGGGTGATCCGCGCCGGTAGCCGACGCTTCGAACGGGCCGAGAACGTCGCGCTCGCCGCCGGCACCGTGACACACCTCGCATTTAACAATCTTCCCGATGTCCGAGCTGTTGTGCACGCCATTGGACCATTCCGCGGTTTGCTTCGCATGGCATGACGCGCAATACCCCACCCCTTTGAATTTCGGTTTGTCCGAGGCGATGTCTGCTACCGAGTCACCCCTGTAATGACCGTATTCGTAGAACGAATTGACGGTGAAAAATCTCTTCGCACCATATCCCACCACGACGCAGACCAAGATTACCAGGATCAGCCTGAAAATATGTCGCGGCATGGCGTTCCCGTTTCTTGGGGCTATCCGGTCGACATCGAGATGTGTGTGATCGAAATCGCCGCCCTGCCGGAATATCGTCGGGCAAGTTCACGGCATCGGATGCGCGGTGGGTTCTTCATTGAAGTCCCCCTTCTGTCGGGAGGGCGCGGGAATCGGTTCCTCGAAATTAAATTAGCGAAATGCGGATTCGAGTAATTGACTCAAATCAAATCACCGGTTTTCCGGTAACAATAAAGACTTTTCAACTTCTTCAATCGGAAAAATACTTTCGCGAGCGATGGCGCCGGAGGATCGCGCGCACCCGGCCGGCCGCTGCGGCAGCCGATCGTGCGGGCCTGAGGCCGGTCGAGCGGGCAAATAGAAGCGCCGCGAATATCGCCGACAGATAGGCCATACCTGTGCTGTTAGTGCAGAACCTCGGGCAAGCGCTCTATCTTCGCACTTGCCCGAGCATGGTTATAAGCACCGTTACGCTGCTTTGCCGACGTCACTCAGCCAATGATGGCAGTATCGCCGCCTACTCTCTCGGCAACCATTGCAGGCGGCGGCGAGAACCAAAGCTGGTACATGGTGACCAGCCACATGAAGGCGAAGCATCCGCCCATCAACGCGCCGGCGAACAATACGACCCAGGCGAATGGGTGAAACAGCTTGGTGAAGTACCACGAGCTGACATCCATTACGATGGCGCAATAGGGAAGCGCGACGATCATACACTTGAGCCAGACGGGCCGCACATAGGCATGGGTAAACATCAGGCCCATGATGAAGAAGATGAAGGTCAGGCCGAACAGATGAATATGAGACACGCGAACCAGCGTGAAGACATCCGTTCCAGTATCCTGCTCCGTCACCTTCTTGATATTGTCATAGCTGCTCAAATTTGGCAGATGCGGGTTACTGCCGTCGTGGCAACCCATACACCGCTTGTCCAGAATCGGCTTGACGCTCTTGTCGTAGCTCGCGTGATCGGAACCTTGTTGCACCCAAGCGATGATGGCTTTGGTTTCGTCGGACGGCAGCATGTTCGACATTGGTCCTTGCAATGCCGATTCGAGACGCGAGCCATGCCCGCTGCCGCTGTATGCGACGACAAGATCCTCATACGAGAGCATCATCTTGTTGCCGGTGCCCCGTCCAGCGTATGTGTGAAAGACGTAGATCAGGGCAAACATGTAACCCAACCCGAGTACCAGCAGCGTCATCGTATACAAGACGCGCTGGCTATACGGCAGCTCCGAATAGTGACGATAAAGCCTGTGGAGCGGTGGCTGCTCAGCCATGAGCTATTCCTTTAATTCTTGCGGGCCGTAAATCAGAGGACGATGGTCGCCGCAGCGTTAAGAAGCGCGCCCAATCGTTTGCTAAAGCGAACATGCTGGCGCGATATCACTTTGCTTTGAGCGATGCGTAGTAAGCCGCCAAATTTGTCATGTCCCCATCGGTGAGAGCGCCTACCATTCCCTTCATGACGGCGTTGTCGCGCTTGCCCGATTTGTAGTCCTTCAGGGCTTGGACAAGCACCTCTTCGCTTTTGCCCGCCAATGCAGGATTGGGCGCGATCCCTTCACCGTTTGGGCCATGGCACCCGGCGCAGGCAGCGGACTTGGCCTTGCCAGCCGCAGCGTCACCAGCGGCATGGGCGCCGCCAATCCCGAGTAAAGCGGCAATTCCTATGTTCAACAGCATTCGTTTCATTGTCTGCTCCTTTTGAAAGGTGTTGCCATCGCCGCGGTGCCAAGACGTATGTTCCTGCTCATTTGGTACCCGATTTGGACTGAAGTATCACAAATACCACCCCGCGCGCCTTCTGCCGCGTGTAGTAGGCCGCAATGTTGGTGATATCCTGATCCGTCAGCACATCGGACATTGCCGCCATCTGAGGGCTCTTGCGCGCGCCTGTCCGATAGGCCTGCAAAACCTTTTCCAGATAATCCAAGCGTTGCGCAGCCAAAGCGGGCAACCGTGGATCCGCACTGTTGCCGTTAATGCCGTGACAACGATCGCACCTCTCCGCCCATTCCTCGGCGGTCTGCGGCTTGCGTACGTTCGGCTGCTTCGGCTCCTGACCAGCGTAGAAGGCTGCAACATTCTTGACTGCGCTGTCGTCGAGCGACGCCGCCAAACCTTTCATGGTTTCGTCGCTGCGGGCTCCCTGCTTGTAGCCCTGCAGCGCGCTCGCGATATACGATGCATCCTGTCCGGCAAGGCTCGGAGTCGCCGGATTTCCGCTCACACCATCCGACCCGTGGCATCCCGCACAGGCGGCTGCCGCCGTCTCGCCGGCAGCCTTGTCGCCGGCAGCAGGGGTCTGGGCCCGCGCCGGCTTTTGCAGCCCAAAGTAGAGCGCGATGTTATTCATGCTCGCATCGGTAACGCTTGCGAGCATCGACTTCATCATGTCGTTCTTGCGTTGCCCGCTCTTGTACGCCTTCATCGCGGCAACAAGATATTTCGGATCCAATCCGACAAGGCTTGGCATGCCGGGGGTCTTGCTGATTCCGCCGTCCCCATGGCATCCCACGCAGCCCGCCGCTGCGGTCTTGCCGGCTTGAACTGGATCAGGTGCGGTAGCGTTTGCGCTATTTGCTGCACTGGTTTGCGGAGGGTCTAGGCTGGCAAAGTAAGCGGCCGCTTTGAACAGCGCATCGTCATTTAATGGCCTGACCACGTTATTCATTGCGCTCTCGCCGCGGACGCCAGCCTGGTAGGCCTTCAGCTCGAGATACAGGTAGGCTGGGCGCTGACCGGCAAGATGTGGCACGCCGGGACTTTCACTGACGCCATTCGCGCCATGACAGCCGGCACAGGAAGATTCCACGATGCGCTTGCCTTCCGCGACATCTTGCGAGTTCGCATACAGGGTTCGCAGCTCCGGACCGTCGTCGGCATTGATTCTCGGTTGAGCGGACGCGCCCTCGAAACAGGCTCCAGCGAGAAACACGCCGGCAATGACTCCCGCGGCGGCCAGGGACGGGCAACGAAGGCAAGCACTCATCTGTCGGAGAAAAACCCGGAATCGTGCTCGGCACCCGTTCAGAGAAGTTGCGTCGATTGATCCTTGCATCCTATCCCCATCCTGCGGCTCACCTAGTTTAGTGCAACGAGCCGATTCCGATTCCGCTATCGGAGCCTGTAAATTTTATCGCAAGCACAAGAAGGGACTCACAATATCAAAATAGTTTGCAAATCCCTTTTGTCTGGGAAACCTAGCCTTGAACTATTTGGGTTTTTTACCCGGCAGCTTGTGGCCGTTTGCTGCAAATGCTTCACCAAATGCGGTGCGAGGACCGCCGCCGGCCGGGTTCGCATGACACGCACCGCAGGCTTTTCCGGTTGCCGCGGCGTAGGCCGGCAATGCCGCCGCAGGTTTAGGGGCGGCGATCGTCAGCACCCCGCCAACTGCCAACGCTGCGACAACAGCTCCCAGGACTTTAACATTCATCTTGCATCTCCGTTGATGGGAACGAACGCAAAAACAAGTAAGCGATTTTCGGCGCAAAAGATTTGATCTCGATCAACAACATCGCTCGAATAGCGCGGCCATTCAAGACTAATTGAACCATCGATACAACTTCCTTTACCGCGCTATGGTGACAGGCAGATGAGCGCGGTGGCTCGGATCGACGAGCAGGATGCGCCAATCGGGAAGCCGCACGCCATCGCAATTCCGGGAGCCGCTCCGAGAGCGGCCGGCTCGCAGCCAAACCAGTTCAGCAATCCCATCGCCGCTGCCCGCTCGCAAGAGCGACCCCGCGCGATGCACCGCGCGGTTCGAGCGCGTTTGACGCCCTACCCCGGCGGATGTCGATCTGACGGGACGGAAGCTCGGTCTGGTCGGTCGGGTGTCCCTTCCGGGCGCGCAATGCACGCAAGCGGGCATATACCGGGCGCCGCAAGATTCTTTCAGTGCTTGCCGGCGATCCAATCGAGAATCTGCGTGGAAGCGATGGTTTTCTTCGGCGTATGGGGATTCAGGGTCCCGGCAATCGCGCTCC
>NZ_JADGRI010000189.1 GCF_017881085.1 Bradyrhizobium sp. | reverse complement strand
TTCGAGCGGATCTATCCGTTCGGCTGGCTCGGGATCCTGTCAGAGACGCCGCCGGTCAGCCATGAACTGATCTACTCCAACCACGCCCGCGGCTTTGCGCTCTGCACGATGCGCTCGATGCGCCGCAGCCGCCATTACCTGCAATGTTCGCTCGACGATCGCGTCGATCAGTGGCCGGACGAGCGGTTCTGGGATGAATTGAAGCGGCGGCTGGACCAGAAGGCGGTCGACAGCCTCGTCATCGGCCCTTCGATCGAAAAGAGCATCGCACCCTTGCGCAGTTTCGTCGCCGAGCCGATGCGGTTCGGACGAATGTTCTTGGCCGGCGACGCCGCGCATATCGTGCCGCCGACCGGCGCCAAGGGATTGAACCTCGCCGCCAGCGACGTGCACTATCTCTCTCGGGCTTTGCGGGAATATTACGACGAGAAATCCTGCGCCGGGATCGACTTCTATTCCGAAAAGGCGCTGGCGCGGGTTTGGAAGGCTGTGCGCTTCTCCTGGTGGATGACCTCGATCCTGCACAAGTTTCCCGACGAAGGCGAAATCGGAGCGCGGATTCAGGTGGCTGAGCTCGACTATCTCGTCCATTCGAAGGCGGCGACGACGTCGCTGGCCGAGAATTATGTGGGGTTGCCGTATTAGGGACACTTACCGTCATACCCCGCGAAAGCGGAGTATCCAGTACGCCGCGGCTTCTCGATTCCAGCGAAAGTCTCTGGGATACTGGGTCACCCGCCTTCGCGGGTGACGACAATTGGTCTTGTTTCAAACAGGTGACAAAATCCCGTTTAAAACTTTGTAAGCGGTGAATTCGGCGTGCACATCGCGTTTAATGAAAGCTGCATCAGCAACACGCGAGCCGCGCATGACCGCCATCGACACCGATATCCCCGCAGGCTTCGAACGCCATTTCCGACGGAGCCCGCTCACCGAGCCCTGGGAGCCGCTGTATTCGAAACGCACCGACAAGGCCGTGATCATCGGATTGCGGCTGGCAAGAGCGCACACCAATGGGCGGGGACTGATTCACGGCGGGCTGATTGCCGCACTCGCCGACAACGCGATGGGCTATAGCTGCGCGCATGTCATGGGCGGCGTGTCGTCGCTGGTGACGATCGGGCTCGCGGTCGATTTCATCGGCACCGCGCAGGTCGGGCAATGGTTGGCGGTCGAACCCGAGGTGATCAAGACCGGCAGCACGATCTGCTTCGCGCAAAGTCTCATCAAGGCCGACGATATGGTAGTCGCCCGCGCCAATGCGACATTCCGGGTGGTGCCGAAGCAGGGGTGAGCGCCTGGTTCGGGGCGATGTGTGATTTTTCTATCGTCATGCCCGCCTTGTGCCGGGCATCCACGTCTTCCTTTGGCCATTGCGGAAGAAAGACGTGGATGACCGGGACGAGCCCGGCCATGACGAAGACCTGGATCGTCTCAAGAAATGCCTCAGCCTTCCGTCTCGAGCCCGGTCGGCATCGGCACGTTCTCCGGCGAAAGTTTCAGGCCGGCGGCGAGCGCGACCGTTTCCAGCAGTGCTGCAAAATCCTTTTCCAGATGCGCGGCCGGATCCGGCTTCAACGTTGCCGCGCCGAAATGGCTCTGCAGCGCCTCGCGGGTTGCCGCCGTCACCGGCATGGCGACGTCGAGATCGCGCGCGGCCTTGAGGCCGAGATCGATATCCTTGCGCAACAGCGCCGGCGTGAACGTCGTGGTCCAGTCGAGATTGACCAGCGCATTGCTCTTGTACTTGGTAAAGGTCGAGCCGAGCACGCTGGCATTCATAAAGTCGAGGAAGGCGTGGCGCGGCACGCCGGCCTTCTGCGCCAGAATGGTGATCTCGGCGAGATTCTGGATGACGACGCCGAGGAAGACGTTATGCGCGATCTTGCAGATGCGCGACAACTCGCCCTCGCCGACATAGGAGACGCCGGACGCCGCGATGGTCTTGAGATACGGCTCTACCTGGTCGAACGCCGCCTTCGGACCGGACACGACCGTGGAGAGTTTTCCCGCCTTGACGCATTTGCCGTTTCCGCTGACCGGGGAGCTGATGAATTCGCAGCCTAATTGCTTCAGCCTCGCGCGGATCGCTTCGGACTGCTCGACCCCGATCGAGGAGCAGTCGACCAGGATTTTCGGGCGCGGACCGGAGGAAGCGGCGAGGAGGCCGTTCTCGCCGAAATAGACCTGTTCGAGGTCCTTGCCGGTCGACACCATGGTGAACACGATGTCCTTGCCTGCAAGCTCGTTCGGATGATCGACGATCTGTCCGCCCTTCTTGGCGAGCGGTTCGGCCTTGGCGCGCGTGCGATTCCAGATCGCCACCGGATTGCCGGCCTTCAACAGCCGCTCGGCCATCGGGTAGCCCATCCGTCCCATGCCGATCCAGCCGAGTGAATGTCTTGCCATTTTAGTCTCCTGCCGTTTCCTGTCCGGCGACTGCCCTAGGGGGCTGGTCGCGATCTCGTTGTCACGACTCATGGTTCGAGACGCGCGGCGTTGCCGCGCTCCTCTCCATGAGGGGCGTATTCCCCCCTCCCCCCGCGAAGCGGCGGGGTCCGAGGCGAGCAAAGCTCGCTCTCGAGGTCGGGGGTGGGGGGTCTATCGGCAGGAACCGCTGCTTCGGTGTACGCCGCGCTACCCCCCACCCCCGACCCCTCCCCGCCACGCGCTTTGCGCGTGGAGGGAGGGGAGTTCACGACACCTCAATAGCGATTGGCGATCGGCAGTTCTTCAGCGGGGAACAGCGTGATCACCTGACAGCCCTTGTCGGTGACCACGACTTCCTCCTCGATGCGGGCGGCCGAAAACCCGTCCTTCGCCGGGCAATAGGTTTCCAGCGCGAACACCATGCCGGTCTTGATCTCCATCGGATTTTCCAGCGACACCAGCCGCGAGATGATCGGGCGCTCGTGCAGCGCCAGCCCAAGGCCGTGGCCGAACTGCAGGCCGAACGCCGCCATCTCGCTCGGAAAGCCGAATTCTTCGGCCTTCGGCCAGACTTTTGCCACCGTGTCGGTCGAGACGCCCGGCTTGATCAGCGCGATCGCATTGTCGAGCCATTCGCGGCATTGCTTGTAGGCATCGTGCTGCACCGGCGTGGCGCGGCCGATATTGAAGGTGCGGTAATAGCAGGTGCGATAGCCCTGATAGGATTGCAGGATGTCGAAGAAGGCCTGATCGCCCGGGCGCAGGATACGGTCGGTGAAATTGTGCGGATGCGGATTGCAGCGCTCGCCGGAGATCGCGTTGATCGCCTCGACGTCGTCCGAACCCATCTCGTAGAGGATCTTGTTGGCGAGCGCGACGATATCGTTCTCGCGCACGCCGGGCTTGAGCGCCTCGTAGATCGAATGGTAGACGCCGTCGACCATGGCGGCGGCCTGGTTGAGCAGCATGATCTCGTCGACATTCTTGATCTCGCGCGCATCCAGCATGACCTGCTGGCCGTCGACGACCTTCATGCCCGCCTTCTGCAACTCGAAAAACATCGCGGTTTCCGCGATGTCGACGCCGACCGGCATGTCGGCGACGCCGGCGGCCCGCAACAGGCTCATGACTTCCTCGGCATGCGCCTTCATCAGCCCGACCGCCGGCGGCACCGTGCCGCGCATGCCGAGCATGCCGGCGCGGCAATTATCCGGCACCAGCCAGTCGCAATTGATGCGGTGATGCACCGCCGCCGAGCCGAAATCCCACACGATCGGCTCGCCGTCGCCGGCGAGTAGCGCAAAGCGACACAGCTTGTCGCGTTCCCATTCGCCGATCTTGGTGCCGGAGACGTAACGGATGTTGTTGACGTCGAACAGCAACAGCGCGCCGCATTGGGAATTCTTCAGCGCCTGACGCGCGCGCGCCAGCCGGTAATGCCGCAGCCGGTCGAAATCGATCCGGCGCTCGAAATCGACCGACATATGGCCGTGCGACGGAATCGCCCGATCCCAGCGCCAGTTCGGTTCGAGATGCTCGGGACGAATGAGGTGCGGCTTGAGCGCGTTCGAAACATTCATGGGGGATGACCGGCTGGAGGGCGTTGCAATCGATTGCATAAAGGGTTTTATAGCCGTCTGTCAAGGGTGCGCCAGCGGGGCGCTATGCCCGCTGGCGGACTTTTGAAGCGACGGAACTGGCCACGAATGGGACGGAAAAACCGAGCCGTGACTGGAAAAGGCGCCAAGAGCGCACCCGCGTCCCGTCCGACCATCAAGGATGTCGCGGAAAAATGCGGCGTGCATCCCTCGACCGTGTCGCGGGCCCTCAGCCCTGTCATGAGCCATCTGGTCGCACCCGAGGTCGCAGAACGAATCCGCACGGCTGCAGCGACGTTAGGCTATCAACCGAATGTGACCGCCGCCGGCCTGCGCACTGGACGAAGCGGTCTGATCGGCGTACTCGCCCCGGATATCTCCGACCCCGGCTTTCCGCCGATCCTCAGCGGCGTCACCGAAACGCTCAATGCTGCGGGTTATGCCACGATCGTCGCCGACGTCGGGCCCGATCCGTCGCGCGAACGGGAACTGGTCGACAAACTGATCGCGCGCGGCGTCGACGGCCTGGTGCTCGCGACCGTGGTGCTGAACGATCCCGTGGTCGGCCATTGCCTCGCGGCGTCGATTCCGGTGGTGCTGGTCAACCGAAGCGATTCCGGCCGGCGGCTGCCGGCGGTCGTCACCGACGATGAAGCCGGCATGCGGCTGGCCGTTGACCATCTCGTTGCCCTCGGCCATCGCCGCATCGGACATATCGCAGGCCCGCAGGATGTTTCGACCGGCGCGCTGCGCCGTGCCGGCTTCAGGGCCGCCGCGGCGCGCGCTGGCCTGCCCGCGCAAAACATCCTGATCGAGACCGCGCGCGCCTACACGCGCGACGAAGGCCGGCTGGCGGCGCTGCGCCTGCTCGACCGCAAGCAGGCCGCGACCGCGATCGTCGCCGCCAACGACCTGCTCGCGCTCGGCATCTACGACGCGCTCGGCGAGCGCGGCCTGAAATGCCCGGCCGACCTCTCGGTGGTCGGCCACAACGACATGCCTTACGTGGATATGTTGTCGCCGCCCTTGACCACCGTACGCATCGCGCAGCGGCAGATGGGCGAAGCGGTCGCACGGCTGTTGCTCGCGCGGATCGCGGACCCTTCGACGCGACGCGAACGCATCGTGCTCGAGCCCATTCTCATCGTGCGTGGGTCGACAGCGTCACCGGGGGACCGCGAGTGAGCACAAGGTGATCGAAGCCGCGGATGGGGGCGCGGGGGGCCGCACCTCGACGCAAGATGCCGCCGGCATCACGCGGCGTTCTTCCGCTTCAATCCGTCTTCGTAGGAGATCTCGGCATAATCCGAGAGCGACGCATATTGCAGGCCGACATCGGCCAGGGCATCGAGCTTGGCGGAGGTATCGAACTTCTTGAGCTTGACCTTGTCGACGTAGAACGTATCGATCAACTCATTATAAACCGTGGTTTCGTCGATGAAGATCGCGAAGATCCTGACATCCCCGAACCGGATGTAGAACCGGTTGCCCTGCGGCAAATCGGCAATGTAGATGAAATATTTGCCGTCGCCATTGAACGCCGCGCCGAACGTCTCCACGAGCTTGGGCAGGCTTTCGTATTGCCTGATCGATCCGGCCAGGAAGCCGATAGCGGGCTTGCCGGCTTCGGATACCGAGAAGACTTCCTTCAGGAGAATCTCGGGACCGTCGTAGGATATCTCGCCGCGATAGCCGAACCGGCCGGCGACATGCGTATCGGCATTCAGGATCGGCTTTAGAAGGCGGCCCTCGCTGTCGAGCTTGGCGAAAGGCGTGTCGGCGATGGCTGTCATGATCATGGTCCCTGATGGAGGAAGAAGAGGACTATCGCCTCTCCGGAACGGACGCGCGCCCGGTGTGGCGAAGCCGATACAATTTCCGGATACTGCGAGATTCGTGCTGCCCGGAATTGTCGTGTTAGGGACAATCAGCGGCGGCGGCGACCGCCTTCCTGCGCGGCGAACATCCGCAACGCGTGCCTGCCCGCGATGCCGGCGAGCACTGTCACCTTCCCGCCAATCTCGACCGAACATTGTCTGCGCCTCGGCCCGGCTCGGAACCGTCTCGCTGCCGGACTCTGAACGGCTATTTAATAGGAGCGACCGCGAAACCGGTTTATTGTTGCCTGACAGAGGCCGGAGACAGCAAGATGCGCCAGATTCCGCTGGGAACGAAGGGAACGTTCACGCTGCGCGTGGAGCCCGGGCATCTCGCCAATCAATTCAAGGACGCGATGCTGCCACAGGTGCTGGCGACCCCCGTCATGATCCTGATGATGGAAAACGCCGCGCTCAACGCGATCCGGCCCTATCTCGAGCCGGGCGAGAGCGCGGTCGGCACCGCGATCGATGTCCGGCATCTTGCCGCGACGCCTGTCGGTCACACCGTTCGCGCCGAAGCGGAGGTCACCGGGGTCGACGGAAAGCGGATCGAGTTCAAGGTATCGGCGCGCGACGAGATCGAGGAGATCGGCCGCGGAACCCACCAGAGAGCGGTCATCGAGCTCGCTTCGTTCAACGAGCGTCTCGCGCGCAAGGTTAAGCGTTAACCCTTGGAATGATCGCCTGCCCGGCGGCCAGGCCGCGAGAGCCCGAAATTCTGTGCGCAAATGGGCGGGATCGAACCGGCGTCACGCCGCGTCCGAAGAAGTCGCAACAATTTGAATTATCTGTGAGGCAACTGCAGCCAGTTATTTTCACGCGTGGCAGGTAACACGTAACCATCACTCTGTTTTTCTTCCTATCTCCAACGCGAAATGTCTGAGAGACCGATAGCCATGACCACGTTCTCTTCTCTGATTAACGAAATTCAGGACACAACGGTGTCCGGGCTTACGAAAAGGCAGGTAAGGGCACTCACGCGTATCACCGATTTGTTCGTCGCCGGGTCAGGTCAGCATTCGAAACAGCAGATCGAACTCTTCGACGAGGTATTCAAGACCCTTGTCGCCGTGATCGAGCTGGAAACCCGGATCAAGCTCTCCCAGCATCTCGCAACCGCCCCGGATGCGCCCGCGGCGCTGGTCCGGGCATTTGCATCGGATGACGCGATCGTGGTGGCGGCGCCGGTTCTCACCGAGTCGACGGCGCTCAGCGACGCCGACCTTGTCGTCAACGCCCGCACCCAGGGCCAGGGACACCTCTACGCCATCGCGAACCGCCGGACCATCAGCGACGTCATCACCGAAGTGCTGATTGAGCGCGGTGAACCCGGCGTCGTCCATACGGTTGCGAAGAATGCCGGAGCCCGCTTTTCCGACGGCAGCTTCCGCGAGCTCGTGGCGCGCGCCGGCGATGATGCCCAGCTCGCGCTGCATATCGGAATGCGGCACGACATTCCCCGCCATCACTTCCTGAAACTTCTCGAAACCGCCTCGGCCTCGGTCTGCGCCAAAATCGCGGCGGCGAACCCGCGACTCGCCAATGCCGTGCAGGATGCGGTGACAGAGGTGATCGACGACATCAATCAGGAGGTTCGCAAACACTCGCCGGATCACGCCAGGGCAAAGTCGAGGGTAAAGCGGCTGCAGAATTGGCATGAACTCAGCGAAGGCAATGTTCACGCGGCCGCGCGCGCGCAAAACTTCGAACAAGCGGCAGTGGCCCTGTCGGTGCTTGCCTGCTGTCCCATCGAGATGGCCGAACGGGCGATACTCAACGAAAACCCCGGCGTGGTGCAGGTGATCGCAAGAGCCGCCGACTGCTCCTGGGCCACGGTCAAGGCTCTCTTGCTGATGACGGCAGCGGACCGCAGGATATCCGAACCGGATCTTGCCCGGGCGCGCGAAAACTACCAGCGGCTCGAGGCCCAAACCGCCAAACGGGTGGTCGAGTTCTACGAAGCGCGTCGCGATGCGCACACCATCGCAAGCACGCCCATCGTCCCGGAGACGCCCGCGGGCTTCGGAAACCGTCACGATCTGAATTCGCCGCCACTGCCGGCGCGGCAGGCATCCTAAGTTTAGCCCGGAATCACCGCGCAGCCTGCGAGAAAGCCTGGAAGTCCAGGATTGTACTTTCCAGCCACCCCGGCCCTTCGCGGAAGACGTCAGGGCTGGAGCAAATTCAGGATTCGGCCGGCAGCGGCCTCGGTGTGTGCACGCAGCAGACGGCAGGCGCATTCAGGGTCCCGCTTCCCGACCGCCTCCAGTATATCCCAATGCTCTTGCTGGGATTGCCGCAAGTAGGGAGCGCGGTGCCGCAGCAGCATTGAATAGCGGCTGGCATTGCGCCACAGCGTCTCGATCAGGTTCAACGTGCGGGGGCGCTGGCAAGCCACATAGAGCGCACGATGGAACTGCCAGTTCACCTCGCCGTAAGCGAGCTTGTCCTTCACGCCGTCAGCGTGCCGGCAAAGCTCGGTCGCGAGAAGAATTTGTTCCGGCGAGAGATGTTTCACCGAGGCGCGCAGCGCGGTGGTTTCGAGATTGACGCGAAGCTCGAAAATCTCGGCCGCATCGGCGGCCGTGAGCGGCACGACGAAGGCGCCGCGGCGCGGACTGATGGCAATGAAGCCCTCGAATTCCAGGCGCTGAAGCGCCTCCCGGAGCGGGACGTGGCTCAACCCGAGCTTCGCGGCGAGGAAATGCTGCTGCAGCCGATCACCCGGTTCCAGCTCGCCGTTGAGGATAGCCTCGCGAAGCCGCTCCGTCGCAAACGCGCTCGCGGTCATATGCGACGGTTCGCTGGCTATTGCCGGTCGACCTGCGATACGCGCAACCGTCGCCGGCTGCTTCGATGGCGCTTTTCGCTTCGCGGGCTTTGCCTGTCGCATGTCAATCATCGCGGCTGCCGTATCCGAATAACGACCGGTAGGCGTAGATCGCCGGCGTCCCGCCGGTATGCAGGAACACGACGTGGTTGAAGCGGCCCGCTTTCGACAGGCCGATCAGCCCGGCGAGGCCCTTGGCCGAATAGACCGGGTCGACCGTCAGGGCCTCCAGCCGCGCCGCGATGGCCATCGCATCGACCGTCCGCTCGTCTGCCTGACCGTATGCGCCGGCCGAGAAACCGCCTTCGACGACGATCCTGTCTTCGAGCGGTCCCGGATCGAGGTCCACTTCGTTCGCCAGTTCGCGCAGGATCCGCGTTACCCGGCCTT
The DNA here is from genome assembly GCF_017881085.1 of Bradyrhizobium sp. Classification (GTDB taxonomy): domain Bacteria; phylum Pseudomonadota; class Alphaproteobacteria; order Rhizobiales; family Xanthobacteraceae; genus Bradyrhizobium. The sequence continues at coordinate 1,315 of NZ_JADGRI010000189.1, read as the reverse complement.
TGACGCCGGCGGGATCGGCGTCGATGTCAATGCCGATGACATCGATCGGCAGGCCAAGCGCAGCGAAACCGGCGATGAGGCCGGCCTGGGTGCCGCCGGTCCCGCTCGCGTGGACAAGGTGGGTCACGGTCACGCCGAGCGCTTCGGCCTGCGTCGCGATCTCGGCGGCAGCATTGAGGTAGCCGATCCCACCGAGCCGGTTGGCGCAACCGTAGGGAACGATGTAGGGCTTGCGGCCTTCGGCGCGCATGCGCGCCGCGATCCGCTCCAGCATCGCGGCGCGGTCATCGCTGACACTGATAGTCTCGTGGGTCGCGCCGTAGAGGTGATCAAGGAAGACGTTTCCTGTCTGTGCGTAGTCCGAATCGGTGCGGTCCACCCGGTCGGTGATCATCGCGAAATGGCAGTCGAGGCCTGCCTTCGCCGCGGCCGCGGCGACCTGGCGAACGGAATTTGACTGGACGACGCCTGACGTCAGCAGAATGTCGGCGCCGGCCGCCAACGCCTCGGGAAGCACGAATTCGAGGGCGCGGACCTTGTTGCCGCCCTGGCCCATGCCGCTGGCGTCATCCCGCTTCACCCAGACGGACGGTCCTCCAAGCCATTTGCCAAGTCGCTTCAGCGGCTCCAGAGCGGTCGGAAAGTGCCCGAGGCTGATACGCCCATGCGAAGAAATCAGCTGCGCAAGCCCTCCGGCATCTCTCGTATTTTTCATCTCGCCTTCTCGATCAAAACCGGCGCAAGGCGGCTTCTCGGCCCTCGCGCAGCGGGAAAAGGGAACGCGGCATCGCCCGCACGCCGGCAGCTTGGCCGGCCGCAGAAAGATTATAATCTATATTCCAAAAGATTATAATATATATTTCGTGGCGTCGCACCCGGGTTTCGGGGATTCCCTTTGCCCGACACCAGATCAGCTCGCCGTGAGCATGAGCGGAATTCAGCCGTCCGCGACCCGTCGCTTGCTGACGGTGTCTTCCGTCCGGGCTCGACTCCTTTGCGGGAGCCCCTTGCCGGCGGCAGGCGAGCAGGTGATCTGCGCACATGGACACGCGGCCATGCCACTTGCGAAGTCCTGCTGACGCTGCGGTTGCCGGCCCCGAACGCAAACCATCGAGCAGCCGGGCGAACGCCTCGGCGCCTAGACTTGCTAGTTCATAAGGAAAATGGTGCCCAGGGGCGGGATCGAACCACCGACACTGCGATTTTCAGGCTCATTTTTCGTAAACGAAATCAGCTAAATAGAGAATTGAAACTGTCTAACCGACCAACGAAGATCAATGAGTTAACACGGATTTGTCTAACCCGTTTTGGCCTC
>NZ_JADGRI010000419.1 GCF_017881085.1 Bradyrhizobium sp. | reverse complement strand
GACAGCCAACGTATTGTTGCACCGAGCGAGAAACTAGCGCGGGGTCCATGCGTCCCCAACACCTTCAGTTGCGAAGCCTGCGGGGCCAATTCCAACCCCGGCGGAGTGTTGACGTTGTGGCATGATCGCGACCGCTTCCATCGCGGCGCAGCTTTATTTGACAAAGCTCAGATACGAGGCGAGCGCCTCGATTTCATTCGGGCCAAGATGGCTCGCAACCATCGGCATCGGAGACTCCGTACCCGAATGATAGCCCTGGCCCCATTGCTCAAGCCGGCCCTTCAAATAGAAATAGGCCAATCCCCCCAGGCGAGGAATATCTCGCACGCCCTCGGCGTTGGGGCCATGACAGGCATAGCAGGACACGATATTGGCTTCAGGGATTCCCTCCAGGTAGATCGTTCTTCCCCGCGACGCGAGCGTGCTGTCGCCGTCATTGGCGCCTTTCGGCGGGATCGCCGCAAAATAATTCGCCAGATCTCGTGCCGTTTGGGAATCGAGGGCTGCGACCGCGTTCCACATGTATTGCTTCGAAAATGGATTATCCCGCGCGTGCTCGCGGAAGCTCCTGATCTGACTCAAGATGTATTGCGGCCTCTGTCCAGCCAGCCGCGGCGCTACCGTATAGCCCTGCGCCCCCGTTCCGTGACACCAGGTGCAGTTGCGAACGGCAGCGCTCTCGCCGGCCCACGAAGGAGCGCTGGAGGCGAGGATCGCCACGATCGCCATTTTCAACCCGATGCGCTTCATGACCCCAGGCTTTCGCGCTTCATGTACCCACCGACATGTCGGCGTATGAGATGGCAGCACTCACTGCAGATAACTGACATAGGCCGCGACCGCTTCAACCTGTGACCGCGTCAGGTTGTGTGCCGTCGGCGCCATGATAGCGGATGTATCAACCGCCGAGCCCTGACCTCGCTCCGTCTTCCAACCCCTCAACTGGCCTACAGTGTACGCGTAGACCTGACCCGCCAGTCGCGGAATTTCATTTTGGCCCTTGCCCTCCGTGCCGTGACAGGCGGAGCAGGCGGGTACGTTGGCTTCGGGAAGTCCTTCTTCAAAGATTTTTTTGCCCTCGGCCAGCGATCCCCTGGGCGCTCCGCCGAACGGTTTGGGATTGAGCCCTCTAAAATGCGTGGCCAGCGCCGTCAGCATCGACGGGCTCAGCACATGCGCGACGTTGAACATGATCGGATTGGTCCGCCTGCGCTCGATGAAGGCCCGCAGCTGAGCCTCGATGTATTCGGGCTGCTGCCCGGCAAGCCGCGGCATCGGAAAGTATCCGAGATACCCCTGGCCCGACAGCCCATGGCAGGTTTTGCAATATTCCAGCTTGGCCTCCAACCCGCCTTGCCTGGCGGGGACGCCGCTGTCCGCCGCGTGACCCGTTGCGGAAAAAACCACTGCCAGAATTACTGCCTGCAGAATCAGCCGCACACTGAGGACTTTCACGATCCGGCCTCCTCGCCTGCCGCCTGACGCGTCCAATTCAACTGAACAGGCTGCGACCATCACAAACCAGGCCCCCAGATATGAAAGTTAAATCCGACCTTGACCACCTGGATGTTCTGCTTGACGTCCACATTGCCCAGAAACAAGTTAGCCGGATCGAACATCGCAATCGTTTTGGTCCCGAACCCATAATAATCATATTCGAGATTGACGGACCAATGCGGCGTGAAGGCCCATTCCACGCCGGCACCCGCGGTCCAGCCAAAACGATTTTCCAGACCCGTAAAGCCGAACGGAATGCCGGTGAATGAACCCGAGACATCGTATCGGTCTGCCGCCATGGCGGCGCCGCCCTTGCCGTAGACCAGCACGTGGTCGAACGCGTAGCCGAGCCGCGCGGTCACGCTGGTGAGGAAATCGGTCTTGGCTTCCACCAGCGCGCTATCGGGATTGCCGGCCGGGAGCCCGACGATGCTGCTCCCCTTCATGGTGGAACCGGCGGCAGCGCCTTCGATGCCGACCACCCAGGAGGAAGCGAACTGATAGTCGCAGCCGATCTGGCCGCCGATCAGGACACCGCGTGGCGACAGGTTTGCAGTGGTAATGCCGGTTGTACTGCCGGGAGCGAATGACTCCTGCACGAGCGCGACCGGATCGGTGATGTCCTTCTGGGCAAAGCCGCCGCCGATTTGGCCACCGAGATAACAGCCGGTCCAGGTGAAGCGCGGCACGAACGGCGCCTCCGAGTTCAGCGGCAAGTCCGCAGCGATCGCGGGTCCCGCCAGGGTCGCTGCCAGCATCGCGGCTTGGGCGAAAAGAAGTTTTCTCATCAGACAATCTCCGTATGCGGACACGTCCGCCTACATTGCAAACCAAGCATGGAGGAACAGGGTGTTGTTGTCGTGGGCGGCGACCGTGGTGCCATTGAACTTGTTGTAGTAGATGTATTGCAGGCCGATGCGGGCATTGAACCACGGGTAGCCGATCATCTTGCTGGCCCCGAACGGAATGTAGGCGATCTCGGCCATCCATCCGTCGCTGTTCGGTGTCAGAGCGTTGCCGGTGTTAGGATCGGTCCCGTAAAGGCCCAAGTCGGCAGTGCCCCAGATATTGAAATATTGCCCGGTGAAGACAACCCTGTTGTCGGCGCCATAGGCAAACGAGGCCTGCAGCTTCAGGCTGTTGAGTTGGTCGGTCGGATTGGAGCCGGCGGTCAGAAAGCTGGCGTTCAGCTGCTGAAGTTCGCGAATGTAGCTGCCGCGCAAGGTCAGCCAGTAATTGTCGCCTTGATACTGATATTGGGTGTCAAAGCCAACGTCGGTGAATCTATCCGCCGTGGGAAGCGTCGCGGTCGTTCCAGTCACAAAACTTGAATCGAGCCACGGATGCACGTCCATGGTCATTCCGAACGCGCCGACCATCAACGTATTCCTGCCCCAGTGTGGCTCCAGCGCAACGCGCCAGTACGGCGCAATGCCGCCGAACTGACCGGGCCCGTCGAACGGATTCATGCCGAGCGAGTTCTGCGCATTGAATCCGAGGGTCTTGTAGGCGGTCAATTCCAGATAAAGCAGGTCATTGATGAACGTGTAGGCACCGACGCCGCCGACGCGCGCGGCAAATGCACCCTCGATCATCGTGCTGGCGGCGGGCGTGCCGGCAAGCGACGATACGGCATAAGGATAAGACCATGCCGGCGTGGTATTCCACACATCCTGGACGGTCGGATTATTGTTGGCCGTGATGCCATAGATAAGATCAAGCGGGCCGATGCGCGCGGTGCTGGCATAGCGGACATCGGCATTGTCCCATGACCACGTGTGCTTGAACTGGTCTGCCGGCTGGCCGGACAGCGCGGACAGCGGATCAGGCGCACTATAGGTCACCTGCGCGAAAGCGCCGATATTATCGGTAATCGCTCCGCCCCAGAATCCACTGAACGGTGTCATCACGACGTTGTCGTTCGCCCGGTAGGGGTCCGTCGGCGGCGCTACGGTCGGTGCCTGTGTATGAGTCAACCCGACGATGGCCATCATCGAGACCGGCGGGACATATTCCTTGTCAGCCTCGGGAGTCGTGGAATTCGGCAGCGACTTAACATAGCCGAGCATCTTTTCGTATTCGGCGCGCGCGTCCTGAGCGCCTTTGGACGAAAACGGGGTCGTCCGGAATTCGCCGCCGCCGGTGGTATAGCCGAGCAGCTTGAACCTGCGGCCATATGGGGTCAGCGCGGGAAAATCGGTGTGACAGGTACCGCAGGGTTGTCCCGTCTGCCGCGCGAAACTCGGCAGGGCTTGCGCCGGCGACGTAAAGCCGATCGTCAGGAAACCGATCGCGAGGGCAA
>NZ_JADGRI010000418.1 GCF_017881085.1 Bradyrhizobium sp. | reverse complement strand
CGTGGTGGTGTTTGTCTCCTTGGGTAAGGAGGCTATCAGCGTCATCAGCGTGCGCCCAGCCAGCAGGAACGAAAGGAAGCTATATGCCGAACGCTAAGAAGAAGAAGGGTTATAGCGCCAACGATCTTCGCGAAGTGAGCGATAATCCGGAATGGACCAGGAAAGACTTTGCTAAGGCGCGACCATTTGCGGAAGCCTTACCCGAACTCGCTGCGTCGATCCGTAAGGGTCGCGGTCCGAATAAGGCACCGACGAAAAAACTGGTTTCTCTCCGGCTGTCTGGAAAGGTGCTTGAAGCGTACAAAGCAAAGGGGAGGAATTGGCAGTCACGGATCGATGAGGACTTGCGCCGCATCAACAAGATCAAATGAATCTTATAAACGATGCGCCATACCCTACCCCCAACTCGCGGCGGCGCGGTCATTTCAGAAACGGCGGATGCTTCCGTCTATTTGCTGCCCTGCCACTGCCCGGACACGCCGAGCACGACCCTGACCCGTCCCGATCCGCTTTCGTTCAAGGCCGTCGTCTGCGGCACCTGCACGTCGAGCTGATCAACGAACAAGAACGGCATGCCGGCCTCGAGATCGTAAAGCAGTTTCTGCAGGGCGGGCTGCTCCATCTCGCAACTGACGACCAGCCCGACCAGGCCGTCCCTGGCCTGCGTGCCGAGCACGTCGACCTGCGATGACTGGATGGTTCCGCCGACATTGCCGACCGCGGACGCGACCCGCTGCAGCAGCGTGGCGCCGGCGACGGTAACGGTCGGTCCCTCCAGGAACGGCGTGCCCGGATGCTGGGCCGCCAGCGCGGCCGCATCCCCGCCGCGCGGCTTGCGGCCCCGCAACTGGTCCAGGAGGTCGGCGGTCTGCGCCAATGCCTGCCGATGACCGACGATATCGGAGATCGAAAAGCCGGCCGTCGCCAGCAAGCCGCCGAGTACGGCGGCATACAGCACGACCGCGATCAGCGGCGAGCGCGTCAACGTGCGGGCGATGGCGTTTGCGGAGTTCATGGGTTTGCCGTGTTCTTCGGTTCGATCCGCGCCTCGATATGGAACCGCTCGCCGGGATCGGAGGACGAGCGCGTCGTCGGGGCGTAGAAGGTGGCGCGGGTGAAATGCTGGGATTGCTCGATCAGCGGGATCAGGGAGGGCGCGTCGCGGGTGATGCCGGCGATCTGCAGCTTGTTGCCGGCCAGATGCAGCTCGGTCACGTAGGTATTGTCAGGCAGGACCTGGCTCAACGCGTCGAGCACGAGCACGCTGGCAGGCGTCTCATATTTGCGCCGCTCCAGCGCCGCGATCGGCGAGCGGTCGCCGTCACTGCCGGAGCGAATGGCGGCACGCCGCTGCGATATCTGCAGCGCGAGCTCGCTTTCCTGCGCGCCCAGGTCATCCGCGATATAGGTCGCTGCCGTCGCCGACAGTAGCGCGGCCGCGGCCGCGACCCCGAGCGCGACCGAGAGCGACCGGCTCAAGCGACCGGCGTCCAGATGTCCGCGCGCCTTCTGCTCGAATACCTTGACCCGGCCGGCGTTGCGCTCGGCGACGTCGGTGCAGACGGCAACCGCGGCGGGATGGAAGCCGGAGACCGCCTGCACATAGCTCATCGCGACCTTGCGCGTGGTAGCCGCAATCACCGTGGTGATGCTCTCGGTGCCGCTTTCGGAAGGCGCGCTGCAGCCGAACACGGCCTCGCTGGCGTTCCACGGCGTCAGGCGGTCGATCTGGGCGCGCACGATGCCTTCGAGGAAATCCCCCGCCCGTGCCGGGAGTTCAAGCGGACGAAACAAAAAACGCGTGGGCTGGAGCACGATCTCGACCCGGCTTCCCTTCAGGACAGGCGCGAGACTGGGTGCGGAGAACGCTCCATCCGCGAAGGCGATCCGCGCCGGCAAATTGTCCGCCTTGACCGCCGCCTCGACGGCGAAGCCGCCCTGCTCGTCTTCGATCAGCCTGACCACGCGCGGCGACACCACGCGGTCGAAACCGGCTGTCACCGCGGCGGCCACGCTGCCGGTCCATGCGTTGAGGATCGCGCCGATGGTTTCAAATTGCTTCATCCCGGAAAGGCCCTTTGCGGCGCCGCGCCACCGTCGGAGGCGTTGCGCCATGACAATATCCGATAAGGCTCGGCGCCGCTTTCGAGAAGCAGGATCACGGCTTCCGCCGCACCGCGCCGCCCGTTGCCGGTATCCACGCCGACTGTTATCCGATAGGTTTTGGAGCCGGCGAGCGTCGCCCCCTCGCCGCCGGCGATCCCCGGCAGCGATCGCGGATCCTGCGCCGGATCGGCCCGCTGCGACAGCACTTCCTGCAGGTTCTCCGGCGTCATGCCCGGCAGCGCCGCCACCACCTGTGGCGCGGCATCGCGAATATTGACCGATGCGAGATTGCTGAACACCGTGACGAACGGCAACATCTGCTCCACAATGGCCGGCGGAATTCCCTTGACCAGCCATAGCTCCTCTGCGGCCGGAAATGGCGCGTGTCGCGGGAGATAGGCGACACCGGAAGTGCGGTAGAAGGAGTTCTCGGGATCGTCATCGCCCAGTTCGGTCGATGCGCGCCAAGCCAGGATGCGGTCGGCATAGCCGGCCGCGTCCGACGGAGCCGCCCCCAGCCCGGCCATCAAGCCCGTGAGCAGGCCCTTGGGCGCGGCATTGAGGTCGATGCGCGCGGCTTCGGATCGAAACGTCACGATCACCCTGCCCGCGCCCACTCTGGCATTGAACGTGCCGCTGGTCGGACGGACGGCTTCATTGACGGAAGTCAACTGATAGGCGGTGAGTTCAACGCCGGCGGTCTCCAGCGCCTCGGCCTGGACCCGGTCGGTGCTGCCGGCCAGGACGACGGCGGTGTTGGTGACGTAGGTCAGATAGATCAGCACCAGCGCCGACAGCGCCGCAAGGATCCAGAGTACGGCGACGACAATGAAGCCCCGTGCGTTCTGCCGTTTGCCGCTGGATACGAAATCGATCTCCATGCCGTCAGATACAGCCCGTCAGAGCTGCTCCTCCTTTTTCTCGGTGGCCGGTTTCAGCCGCGCGGTCAGGCAGGCGGCGGCATTTTTCGCCCGCACGCATTCGGCCCAGGCGTCGGCGTGAACGACGGTCGCGCTGGACACGCTGAGCACCTGCCCGGTCGTGCTGTCGCGCACCGCGACACGGATTTTTTCCGGCAACTGCAACTGGCCGCGCCAGTCCGGCTGCCAGACCTGATCCGGCCCCGCATAGGAAAACGTCACGCGAAACGGCGAACGGATCAATACCACCTGATCGGCAAAACGGATCTGCGCGTCTCCCGGCATCGGCACGAACGGCGCGCGCTCGCGCACCAGCGCGAGACCCTGGCTGTCGGCCTTCTCTACCAGCCGGACGATTTCGAGGCCGGGACGCGTGTTGGGACCGACCGCGGTCCGCACGAAGGTGACGGCCAGTTGGGACCCCTCGAACAGCGGGACCTTGGCCTCGCCATTCATCGGCATCATCTCAGCCACCGACAGATCCGCGACGATCCGGTCGAGGCCGAGCGCCAGCCGTTCGGCACGCTGTACCCGCACCATCCCCCGATTCCAGTTCGGCAGCCATTGTGCGGTCACCGTCGCCAGCGCGGCGAGGATCACCGTCATCAGCAGAGTCGCCACCAGCACTTCGACCAGCGTGAAGCCTGCCTCATCGGTCAGCGCGCGTCGCGGGATCGAGCTCATTCGGCGGCCTTCGGCACCAGCCGTACGGTGGTGAGCTGGATCGCCGGACCATTGGACGCCTGCAGCCGCATCGTGACGGCGAGCGGCACAAA
>NZ_JADGRI010000018.1 GCF_017881085.1 Bradyrhizobium sp. | reverse complement strand
ATGGGTCCAACTTGTTTGCAGGAGGGAACCAGGTCGTGCCCCAGGGAAATTCGGGATCGAATTCCGCAAACGGGCATCACCGGGTTGATAAAGCATCATAAAGTGGCAGCGGCGGCGTCGCAACCATGGCGGGGAGGGCCAATTGAAGCGGTTAACGGCTAAAGTCTCGCAGATGCGCTATCTGGAACTGGCCGCCGCGCTCTGCTAGCGCATTCGTGACGCACATACAGGGAACTCCGACATGACCGATGCCATCCGGCCGCTGATCGCCGGCAACTGGAAGATGAACGGCCTCAAATCCTCCCTGGCCGAATTCGAGGCCATGCTGGCGGGCGCCTCCGATGGCGCAGCCAAGGCCGACCTCCTGGTCTGCCCGCCGGCGACCCTGATTGCGGACTTCGCGCAAAAGGCCCGCGGTTCGAAGACGCTGAGCGTCGGGGCGCAGGATTGCCACGCCAAGGCGTCGGGCGCCCATACCGGCGATCTTTCCGCGGAAATGCTGGCGGATGCCGGCGCCCGCGCCATCATCGTCGGCCACTCCGAGCGGCGGGCCGATCACGGCGAGACCGACGTCGAGGTCCGACAAAAGGCGGAAGCTGCCTGGCGCGCCGGTTTGACGGGGATCGTCTGCATTGGAGAAACCCAGCACCAGCGCGATCAGGGCCAAACGCTCGACATCTGCCGCGGCCAGCTCAATATCTCGGTGCCGGATGGGTCCCGCTCCGACAATCTTGTGGTGGCCTATGAGCCGGTCTGGGCGATCGGCACCGGCCTGACCCCGACCACGGGGGATGTCGAGCAAATTCATGGGTTTATCCGGGAACTCCTCATCGCCCGATTTAAGGGGGAGGGGACCAGGATTCGGATCCTTTATGGCGGCTCCGTAAAACCCTCCAACGCGGCGGAATTGATGGCGGTTTCGAACGTCAACGGTGCGCTGGTCGGCGGCGCCAGCCTGAAAGCGGCCGATTTCCTTGCGATTGCGCGCGGTTGCCCCTAACTAACGTCCAGGCGGTGCCGGGGTGATAATCCCCGGGGTGACAATCCCCCTCCCAATCGTGTAACACCGCGCCACTTCAAACCCCGCAAACCCCATAGGCAGCCGGATCGCGGCGCTTTTGGTTTGTGATCGAAGGCAGAAGATGCAGACCGTTGCTATCGTAATTCATCTGATGATCGTCGCGACCCTGATCGCGACGGTGCTGTTGCAGAAATCCGAAGGCGGCGGCCTTGGCGTCGGCGGCGGCGCCGGTTTCATGTCGAGCCGCGGCACCGCCAATTTGCTGACGCGCACGACCGCGGTTCTCGCGTTCGGCTTTTTCCTCACCAGCCTGTTCCTCTCATGGTACGCGAGCTACGACCGCAAGCCGAGTTCGATCATCGGAGCTACGCCGGCCACGCAGTCGCAGCCGGCAGGTGCAGCGGCGCCGGTCGCCCCGCCGACCTCGGGCGGCATCCTGGATTCGCTGAAGAAAGCGGACGAGCAACAGCAGAATCAACCGGCGCCCTCGGGACCGCAGGCGCCGCGTTCGCAATAAAGCAGGGAGGCCATGCAGGACGACATCTGGCGTCCTGCATCAGGAATCCCCATCAACATGCTGATAACGCTTTAAATTCCACGTCACCCACAGCCCGACAAAATGTTCGCTGCCGCGTGCGATTCGCTTTGGCGAATCGAGCCGGTAGCCTTAAAGGTTAAGTCCCATGGCGCGGTATATCTTCATCACCGGCGGCGTGGTTTCCTCGCTCGGAAAGGGTCTGGCTTCAGCGGCACTCGGTGCGCTGCTGCAGGCCCGTGGCTACAAGGTCCGGCTTCGCAAGCTCGACCCCTATCTCAATCTCGACCCCGGGACGATGTCTCCGTACCAGCACGGCGAAGTGTTCGTGACCGACGACGGCGCCGAGACCGACCTCGACCTCGGCCATTACGAGCGCTTCACCGGCCGTCCCGCCACCAAGGCCGACAACATCACCACCGGGCGCATCTATCAGGACATCCTGACCAAGGAGCGGCGCGGCGATTATCTCGGCGCCACCATCCAGGTGATCCCGCACGTCACCAACGCGATCAAGGATTTTATCCTCGACAGCAATGACGAGTTCGACTTCGTGCTGTGCGAGATCGGCGGCACCGTCGGCGACATCGAGGGACTGCCGTTCTTCGAGGCGATCCGCCAGATCAAGAACGATCTGCCGCGCGACCACGCCATTTATATTCATCTGACGCTGCTGCCGTTCATCCCGAGCGCCGGCGAGCTGAAGACAAAACCGACCCAGCACTCGGTCAAGGAACTGCGCTCGATCGGCATCCAGCCGGATATCCTGTTGTGCCGCACCGACCGGCCGATCCCCAAGGAAGAGCGGCGCAAGCTCGGCCTGTTCTGCAACGTGCGCGAAAGCGCTGTCATCGAGGCGCGCGACGTCGACAATATCTACGCGGTGCCCGAGGCGTACCACGCTGCCGGTCTCGACGACGAGGTGCTGGCCGCGTTCGGCATCCCGCCCAAGACACCGCCGGCGCTGCAAGGCTGGCACGAGATCAACGAGCGGATACGCAATCCCGAAGGCGACGTCACCATCGCCATCGTCGGCAAATACACCGGCATGAAGGACGCCTATAAATCGCTGATCGAGGCGTTGTCGCATGGCGGCATCGCCAACAAGGTGAAGGTCAATCTCGACTGGATCGAAAGCGAAGTGTTCGAGAACGAGGATCCGGCGCCGTTCCTCGAGCACGTCAACGGCATCCTGGTGCCGGGCGGATTCGGCCAGCGCGGCGCCGAGGGCAAGATCCGCGCAGCGCAGTTCGCCAGGGAGCGCGACGTGCCCTATTTCGGCATCTGCTTCGGGATGCAGATGGCGGTGATCGAGGCCGCGCGCAATCTGGTCGGCATCGAGCAGGCCAATTCCACCGAGTTCGGCCCGACGCCCGAACCCCTGGTCGGCCTGATGACCGAATGGCTGCGCGGCAACGAACTGGAGAAGCGGTCGAAATCCGGCGACCTCGGCGGCACCATGCGCCTCGGCGCGTATCCGGCCGTGCTCAAGCGCGGCAGCCGGGTTTCGGGAGTTTACGGCGGCGCCACCGAAATCTCGGAACGCCACCGCCACCGCTACGAGGTCAACACCGCCTACAAGGACCGGCTGGAACAGCACGGCTTGAAGTTCTCGGGTCTTTCGCCCGACGGCATATTGCCGGAGATCGTCGAGTACGAGGACCATCCCTGGTTCATCGGGGTGCAATTCCATCCCGAGCTGAAATCGCGGCCCTTTGAACCGCATCCGCTGTTCGCGTCGTTCATTCAAGCGGCCATGGTGCAATCGCGGCTGGTCTAGACGCGCTGCGTCGTCAGCCTTTGACGAACGCGCCGATTGTTGCGACAAATTGCTCCCGATATCTAGAAGAACAATAGAGCAGGGAGCAAAGCCGATGATCTACGAAATGCGCGTCTATCGCTGTGTGCCGGGCCGGCTGCCGGCGCTGTTGAAGCGCTTCGAGAACACCACGCTCAAACTTTGGGAGAAGCATGGCCTCAGGCCGGTCGGGTTTTTCACCACGCTGGTTGGCGAATCCAATCAGGAACTGACCTATCTACTGGCGTGGGAATCGCTTGCCGAGCGCGAGAAGAAATGGGCGGCGTTTCAGAGCGATCCCGACTGGATCACCGCGCGAGCCAAGACCGAGGAAGACGGCCAGATCGTCGGCAATATCGTCAATCAGATGCTGGCGCCGACCGCGTTCTCGGCGATGAAGTGACTGATATCGCGTGGCGGCACCGGATATCGCCGACGGCGCAACCCTGACATTCGAGGCCGCTAAAGAGGGTTGATCCGGCCGCCGCTGCCCGGCATGGTCCGCCTTCAAAAAGGATGATGCCTTGAACGCCAGCATTTCAGCCGCGCCGGTCGTCAGCGCCGGATCGGTCAAATTCGGCAATGACTTGCCGATCTCGATCATTGCCGGCCCGTGCCAGCTCGAGAGCCGCGCGCATGCGCTCGAAGTGGCGGCGGCATTGAAGGAAATCGCGGCCCGGCTCGGCGTGGGGCTCGTCTACAAGACCTCTTTCGACAAGGCCAACCGCACCAGCGCAACCGCTGCGCGCGGTATCGGCCTGCAGCAGGCGTTGCCGATTTTTGCCGAGATTCGCGCAACCCTCGGGTTGCCCGTGCTCACGGATGTTCATGAGGCCGCGCAGTGCGCTGATGTGGCGCAGGCCGTCGATGTCCTGCAGATCCCGGCGTTCCTGTGCCGGCAGACCGATCTGTTGCTGGCGGCGGCGGCGACCGGCAAGGTCGTCAATGTCAAGAAGGGCCAGTTTCTGGCGCCCTGGGACATGGCCAATGTCGTGGCCAAGATCACCGGCGCCGGCAACCGGAATGTGCTGGTGACCGAACGCGGCGTGTCGTTCGGCTACAATACGCTCGTTTCGGACATGCGCGCGCTGCCGATACTGGCTCGCACGACAGGCGCGCCCGTGATCTTCGACGCCACCCATTCGGTGCAGCAACCGGGCGGCAAGGGCACTGCGTCGGGCGGCGAACGCGAATTCGTGCCGGTGCTGGCGCGTGCCGCGGTTGCCGTCGGGGTCGCTGGCGTGTTCATCGAGACCCATCCCGATCCCGACCATGCGCCGTCGGATGGTCCCAACATGGTGCCGCTGCGTGAGTTCGAAGGTCTGGTGCGGACGCTAATGGCATTCGATGCCATCGCCAAGAATCCTCAGAATGTAGCGCGTTGATGCCGCCGACGGGATCGCGGCCGCAAGAGCAGCGCCTGCCGCCGGCCTTGAACGTCATTGCGTTGGCGACCTTCGCGGCGAGCCTGTCGGCCCGCGCGCTCGATCCGGTCCTGCCGCATGTCGCCGACGATTTCGGGGTGAGCATTACGACGGCGGCGAGTTTCGCGGCCGTGTTTGCCTTCACCTTTGCGATCGTGCAGCCAGTGATCGGTGCGGCGGCCGACCTGTTCGGCAAGGCGCGGCTGATGATCGGCTGCCTGGTGGTGCTCGGTCTCGCCAACATTCTGGGCGCGATGTCGACCTCGTTCTCACTGTTGTTTGCAACGCGCATTCTTGCGGGTATCGGCTCCGGCGGCGTATTCCCTGTCGCGCTCGGCCTCACCAGCGATCTGGTCGGCCCCGAAAAACGCCAGGTCGCGATCGGGCGAACGCTGGCGGGCGCCATGACCGGCAATATCCTGGGCGCTTCCGCTTCCGGCCTGATCGGCGACTTCCTGGGCTGGCGTGGGGTTTTGGCCGTGCTCGGCGGGCTGGTCGTTGTGGCTTCTGTTGCGGTCGCGGTGGGCTTTCATGGCGCCGCGCTGGCGCGGCCGCCCCGAACCAACCTGACCGCGCTTCGGCATGGCTACCGCACGATCTTCACCAATCCGAACGCTATCTGTTTTGCCGCGGTTTTCATCGAGGGGTGCTGCGTGCTGGGATTGTTTCCGTATCTCGCGGCATTCCTGTTTGAGTTGGGTGAAACCAGCCTTTCGATCGCCGGCATCGTCATCGCGGGATTCGCGATCGGCGGCCTGTTCTACACGCTATCGGTATCGCGCTTCCTGCCGCGGCTTGGCGTCAACGGCATGATGATTGCGGGAGCCTCGCTGGTCGGCCTGCAACTCGCCGTCATCGCGTTCGGGCCCGGCTGGAAATTCCAGTTTCTCAGTCTCGTCTTCATGGGCTGGGGCTTTTACATGATCCATGGATGCATGCAGGTGTTCGCCAGCGAGCTGTCGGTGGAAGCGCGCGCCACCGCGCTGTCGCTGCATTCGTTCTTCTTTTTCATGGGCCAGACCGTCGGCCCGATCGCCTATGGTTTCGGCATCCAGAACCTCGGCAAGATACCGACCCTGCTCACCGGCGCGGTGGTGATGGTTGCCCTCGGCGTCGCCTGCACGCGGCTGCTGCGGCAGACGAGGCCGGCGGATGCGGACGCAAGGCCCGACGTCCAGCCCTAGTCACGATCGGTGGGGGCGCAACGTTGTTCACACCCAATCGGCCGGGATCAGGTGGCGGCGGCCATGAGATATTCGATGATCGAAACGGCCGCCACATAGGCGAGGGCGCCGCAGGCCAGCAGCGCGACTGCGAGCCACACCCACAAGGGCGGTGCTTCCCTCAATTTCTTGATCGCCATTCAAATACCCCGCGCCCGCCGCCGCGATGCCAAGTCGATCGCCGCCCAACCAGAAGCAATTCGGGTGCCGGATGAGGACTGCCGTGCAGCGTCAGGATGACGCACGCTCGCTGCGTGCGAAGGACCCCATGCGCTCGGTCGAGGCACGTCCATGGCACGGGGATTGCTTCGTTTTTAATGGGAATAAGGATGAATACGTGGACGCCCAAGTAACGCTTCCGGCCAACGGCACGACCAAGGCGAGAAATACCGGCTACGGCACGCAATCCCCGCTGCAGCGATTTCTGACCGGCTGCTACGAGGAGTTCAGAGCGGATGATACTGGCGCGGTTGCCGACTACATCCCGGAGTTGCAAAGAGCCGATCCGGCGCATTTTGGCATCGGCCTCGTCACCATCGACGGCCATGTCTATGAGGCCGGCGACAGCGCCGTGCCTTTCACCATTCAATCGGTATCCAAGGCCTTCGTGTTTGCGCTCGCGCTCGAGACCGTCGGAGAAGAGCGGGTCGCGGCCGCGATCGGCGTTGAGCCGAGCGGCGAGGCTTTCAACTCGATCCGGCTCACCAATGACAACCGGCCCTTCAATCCCATGGTCAATGCGGGCGCGATCGCCTGCTCGGGATTAATTCATCAGGTCGATGGTGCGGCGGCATTCGAACGCATCCGCGAGAAGCTCAGTCAGTTTGCCGGCCGCGAACTCGGCGTCGACGACGCCGTGCACGCATCCGAAGTCGCCACCGGCAACCGAAATCGCGCGATAGCCTGGCTGCTGCGCAATTACTCGGTGCTGCAAGGAGACGTCGACGCCGTGCTGGATACGTATTTTCGGCAATGCGCCGTGTTGGTCACCGCGCGCGATCTCGCCGTGATGGCGGCGACATTGGCCAACCGCGGCATCAACCCGGTAACCGGAGTTCAGGTGATCACCCCGCACGTGGTTGCCCGCACGCTTTCGGTGATGACGAGTTCAGGGATGTATGATTACGCCGGCGAATGGATCTATCGCGTCGGCATGCCCGCCAAGAGCGGCGTCGGCGGCGGCATCGTCGCGGCGCTTCCTTCGCAACTGGGGCTCGGCACCTTCTCGCCGCGTCTCGATAGCCACGGCAATAGCGCGCGAGGCCTAAGGGTATGCGAGGCGCTGTCCGCGCGGTTCGATCTGCACATGCTCAACCGGAGCGCCGATGTGCGCACCTGCATCATCGCAGATTACGACCTTTTCGGCATCTCCTCCCGCCGCAGCCGCCAGCCCCACGAGCAGCAAATCCTCGACGAGCGCCACAGCGACATTCGCGTGATCGAATTCGTGGGGGCGCTCAATTTCGCGGCGATCGACTATGTCACGCGGCGGCTCGCCAGCGAGCCGCCGAACGCGCCGCTTCTGATTCTCGACTTCCGTCGCGTGCCCGACATCACGGCGGCGGGGGCGCAACTGCTCGGCGAGAAACTCACAACCCTCGGCAATACCGGCGTGACCGCGATATTGACGGGGGTCGAGGCAAGTTCGGCGGTGTGGCTTGCGGTTCGCGCGCAGACCGCCGAGCCGCAAAGGTTGCGACGCTTCGCGCTGCTCGATGAGGCCATCGAATGGGCCGAAGATCAGATTATCTACCGCTATGGTGGCTTCACCACGCTAAAGGAAACCTCGCATCTCGGTGAGCAGGCCCTGCTTGCGGAATTGGCCGACGATGAAATAGCGGTTCTGGCCGAACTGTCGACCGCGCGCCGGTATGAAACCGGCCAGCGCATCGTCAGCGCCGGCGAGCCCGCCAACTCCGTGTTCTTTCTGCAGAGCGGGATGGTGAGCGTCAAACTGCCGAGCGGCGTGCGGCTGGCTTCGCTCGGACCCGGCATGGAATTCGGCGAGATGGCCATCATCGAGCAGCGGCGCAGCGCCGACGTCTGGGCCGACACGCCGGTCAATTGCCTGGAACTGCCGGTTGATGCCTTTGCCGATTACCGCCGGCTTCGGCCGGAGATCGCGATGAAGATCATGCGTAATCTGTCGGCGCTGTTGGCGCGGCGGCTGATCCTCGCAAATGCAAAGGTCGACCTTCTCAGTGCGTACTAGCCGGCCGCATCTCTAGGACTTGAAGTTACGCCACTTCGCTCGCGAGCGCTGTGGAGCAGTGCGGGATCACCCCCGGCCGCGATAGGGCGCGACGCCCTGATCCGGAATCCACATGCCCTTCGGCAATCGGCCGGTCTGCCAGAACACGTCGATTGGAATGCCGCCACGCGGATACCAGTAGCCGCCGATGCGCAGGAATTTCGGCTTGATTGCCGCCGCGATCCGTTTGCCGATCATGACGGTGCAATCCTCGTGGAACGCGCCATGGTTGCGGAAGCTCGCGACATAGAGTTTCAGGGATTTCGATTCCAGCAGCCACTGACCGGGCACATAGTCGATGACGAGGTGCGCGAAGTCGGGCTGGCCGGTGACCGGGCAGAGCGAGGTGAATTCCGGCGCGGTGAAGCGCACCAGGTAATTCGTGTCCCTTTGCGGATTGGGCACGCGGTCGAGTTTTGCCTCCTCGGGAGTGCGAGGCCATTCGACGGCCCGGCCCAGCTGCAAGGGCTCCGGTTTCGAGGGTTTGGCAGGCTTTTTCGACATGATGCGGTCTCCGTTGCCTGCGTAATAGACAATCGTCACGTCAACGTCACGCGTGAGGCGGCCTTTTCGGCCCTAAATCCTTGCTGTAGAAGCAGCGCCAACCGTTCGTATCCTGCTTCCCAAAGAGGTACCCATGACCGCCATCGTCGACATCATCGGCCGCGAAATTCTCGATAGCCGCGGCAATCCCACCGTCGAGGTCGATGTGGTGCTGGAAGACGGCTCGATGGGCCGCGCGGCGGTGCCGTCGGGCGCCTCTACCGGCGCGCATGAGGCTGTCGAGCTGCGCGACGGCGACAAGGCGCGCTATCTCGGCAAGGGCGTCAGGAAGGCCGTGGACGCGGTGAATGGCGAGATTTATGACGCCGTCGGCGGCATGGATGCCGAGCATCAGGTCCAGATCGACGAGACCATGATCGGCCTCGACGGCACTCCCAACAAGAGCCGGCTTGGCGCCAACGCCATTCTGGGCGTGTCGCTCGCGGTCGCCAAGGCCGCCGCCGAGTCCTGCGATCTGGCGTTGTACCGCTATGTCGGCGGCACCTCGGCGCGGACCTTGCCGGTGCCGATGATGAACATCATCAATGGCGGCGTGCATGCCGACAATCCGATCGACTTCCAGGAATTCATGATCATGCCGGTCGGCGCCGAGACCTTTGCGGAAGCGCTGCGCTGCGGCTCGGAAATCTTCCACACGCTGCGCTCGGAACTGAAGAAGGCCGGCCACAACACCAATGTCGGCGACGAGGGCGGCTTCGCGCCGAACCTGCCATCGGCGGATGCGGCGCTCGAATTCGTCATGGGTGCGATCGGCAAGGCCGGCTACAAGGCAGGCTCCGACGTCATGCTGGCGCTGGACTGCGCGGCGACCGAATTCTTCAAGGACGGCAGCTACGTCTATGGTGGCGAGAAGAAGACCCGCTCACGTTCGGAACAGGCAAAATACCTCGCCGATCTGGCCGCGCGCTATCCGATCGTCTCGATCGAGGACGGCATGTCGGAAGACGACATGGACGGCTGGAAGGAACTGACCGACCTGATCGGCCATAAATGCCAGCTGGTCGGCGACGATCTCTTCGTCACCAACGTCACGCGGCTGGCCGACGGCATCAAGAACGGCCGCGCCAACTCGATCCTGGTGAAAGTCAACCAGATCGGCACGCTGACGGAGACGCTCTCCGCAGTCGAGATGGCGTACAAGGCCGGCTACACCGCCGTGATGTCGCACCGCTCCGGCGAGACCGAGGATTCCACCATCGCCGATCTCGCGGTCGCCACCAATTGCGGCCAGATCAAAACCGGCTCGCTGGCGCGCTCCGACCGCACCGCGAAGTATAATCAGCTGCTGCGGATCGAGCAGGAACTCGGCATGCAGGCGAAATATGCTGGCAAAGCGGCGCTGAAGGCGCTGCGGTAGGACCAGTCCGCGTCACGATTGCACAAAGACACAAGAACGGGAGGTTTCAGATGAGCGCCGATGGCAAGACCGGGCTGCAGCTTCGCTCGCTGATCAAGAACAGCGGCGAACTCGAAATATCCCTGGTAAATGTGCCGACGCCGGAGCCCGGCCCCGATGAAGTCGTGGTCCGCGTCGAGGCCTCCCCGATCAATCCGTCGGACCTCGGGCTCCTGATCGGCGCCGCCGACATGACGACCGCCAAGGCGTCGGGCACCAAGGAGACGCCGGTCGTCACCGCGAAAGTTCCCGAAGCCGGCATGAAGGCGATGGCGGGAAGGCTCGATGAATCCATGCCGGTCGGCAATGAAGGCGCCGGCGTGGTGATCAAGACGGGATCGTCGGATGCGGCCAAGGCGCTGATGGGCAAAACGGTCGCCATGATCGGCGGGGCGATGTATGCGCAATACCGGTGCCTGAAGGTCAACGAATGCCTGCCGCTGCCCGCCGGCACCACGCCGGCCGAGGGCGCTTCATGCTTCGTCAATCCGCTGACCGCGCTCGGCATGACCGAAACCATGCGGCGCGAAGGCCACAAGGCGCTGGTGCACACGGCGGCTGCCTCCAACCTCGGTCAGATGCTCAACAAGATCTGCCTCAAGGACGGTATCGGCCTGGTCAATATCGTGCGCAGCCCGCAGCAGGCCGACATTCTGCGCAAAATCGGCGCCAAACATGTCGTCGATTCCACCGCGCCAAGCTTCATGGACGATCTGACCCATGCGCTGATGGAAACCGGCGCGACGCTGGCGTTCGACGCCATCGGCGGCGGCAAGCTCGCCGGCCAGATTCTGACCTGCATGGAGACCGCCGTCAACAAGACCGCAAAAGTCTACAGCCGCTACGGATCGAACGTGCACAAGCAGGTCTATATCTATGGCGGCCTCGACACCGGACCGGTCATCCTGAACCGGGCGTTCGGCATGGCCTGGGGCGTCGGCGGCTGGCTATTGTTTCCGTTCCTCATGAAGATCGGGGCGGCCGATGGCGCAAAACTGCGCCAGCGCGTGGTCGACGAGCTCAAGACGACGTTCGCCAGCCATTACACCCAGGTGGTGTCGCTGCAGGAAGCGCTGCAGCTCAACCACATCGCCGTCTACGCCAAGCGCGCGACCGGCGAGAAATACCTGCTCAATCCGAACAAGGGCTGATACCGTTCAGCCCGCGCCGGCGTTCGGGCGCCCGAGCAAATTCATTTCTGACGGTCAAGCTATAGGAGTTGTTGCAATCGGTTCTTGAAAAGGGGGAATTCAATGTCGACAGATCTGAAGTATCTCGCCTTTACCGCCATTCTCACGGCATCGCTGTGGATCCCCTATGTGGTCTGCCAGGTGATGACCAACGGACCTCTTGCACCTCCGAATTATATCGATCCTACGCCCCGCCCGCTGCCGCTGTGGGGTAAGCGGGCCGACCGCACCTATGTCAACGCGGTCGAGACCTTCGCGCCGTTTGCGGCGCTGGTGATCGCGGTTCATCTCGCCGGCAAGGCCGATGCGATGACGGCATTCTGGGCGATGAGTTTCTTCTGGCTGCGGCTGGCCCATGCGGTGGTTTACCTGCTCGGGATACCCTATCTGCGCACGCTGATCTTCACGCTCGGCTATGTGGCGGTCGTCGGGCTGTTCTGGGAACTAGTCAAGTAGTTGCACCAAGGGGAAATCCGGGGGTTCATGCACTTGCATCTTTTCTCGGCATGGATAGGGTGAATGCCGAGCCCGATCCAGCCCCCGTTTCAGAAGGACGTCCCATGGCCACCCCGCATAACATTGTTGTCATCGTCGGCAGCATTCGCAAAGAGAGCTTTTCGCTCAAGATCGCCAATGCCCTGGCCAAGCTGGCGCCGGCGACGCTCCAGCTCGATGTCACGACGCTGAATGGGATATCGTTCTTCAATCAGGACCTGGAGGCAGCGCCGCCGGCCGATTGGGTGGCGTTCCGCGAAAAGTTGCAGAAGTCGGACGGAGTGCTGTTCGTCACGCCCGAATACAACCGCGCGATCCCCGGGGTGCTGAAGAACGCCATCGACGTGGGATCGCGGCCCTACGGCAAGAGCTCGTTCCTCGGCAAGCCGGTCGGCATTGTTTCCAACTCACCCGGACCCCTCGGCGGCGTCAGCGCCGCCAAGACATTGCAGAATATCCTGCCGGGCATCTCCGGCCCGATCATGGGGCAGCCGGAAATCTATCTGAACGGCGTCGGCGACGCCTTCGACGAAAAAGGGAGCCTCACCAAGGAATCCCTGCAGAAGGTGCTGCAGCAATATATCGACGCCTTCGCCGCCTTCGTCGAAAAGCAAAACAAATAGGCAGATTCGCGCCGGGCGCCCCCGGTCGCCCCTTAGGATTCCGTTAACCCGGCCGTCGCATCCTCGCGGGCATGGTTTCCCGCGCGCGACTCAAATCCTTTCTGACTGGTCTTGCCCTCTACACGATAGCGGCGGCGATGATCGGTTATTTCGGGGTCAACGCCTACACCGGCAAATACGGGCTAAATGCGCGGCAGGAACTCGATCAGGAGATCGTCGCGCTGACGTCGGAACTCGCGCGGTTGAAGCGGGAGCGCGCCGAGGGCGAGCAGCGCGTGTCGCTGTTGCGGTCGGACCGGGTCGACCCGGACATGCTGGACGAGCGAGCGCGCTACCAGCTCGATTATGCCAATCCGCACGATCTGGTTCGGACCAACACCCCGAACTGATCGGCCAAATGCACCATCCTGTCAGAAGAAACCCACATCCATATTTCCGGATGGTGCGTAATTACAAAATACCGTGAAATCAATTTCGAAAATGTCGCGTCGCAGTGCACTGCGGCATGGGCGTATTTCGGCGGCGTCACGCAATCCTTTCACGGCGGTTTGAGTTGGGATAGAGAGGGCTGTTCGCTCTCTCATCCGGATCAGCCATGGCCGCACCGAAGAAAACCGCCAGCAAGGAAACAGGCCAGGGTAACGGCGCTGGCCAACCCCTGGAATTCACCCGGGAACAGGAACTGAGCGCGCTACGCGACATGCTGTTGATCCGGCGGTTCGAGGAAAAGGCCGGCCAGCTCTACGGCATGGGTGCGATCGGCGGTTTCTGCCATCTCTATATCGGCCAGGAAGCCATCGTTGTCGGCATGCAGATGGCCCTGAAACAGGGCGATCAGGTCATAACGGGCTACCGCGACCACGGGCACATGCTGGCCTGTGGAATGGACGCCAAGGGCGTGATGGCCGAACTGACCGGCCGCCATGGCGGCTATTCCAAGGGCAAGGGCGGCTCCATGCACATGTTCAGCAAGGAGAAGAATTTTTTCGGCGGCCACGGCATCGTCGGCGCGCAGGTGTCGCTCGGCACGGGGCTCGCCTTCGCCAACCGCTACCGCGGCAATGATTTTGTCAGCTTGGCTTATTTCGGCGACGGTGCGTCGAATCAAGGCCAAGTCTATGAAAGTTTCAACATGGCGGAGCTGTGGAAGCTCCCGGTGATCTACATCATCGAGAACAACCGTTACGCCATGGGCACCTCGGTGACGCGTTCCTCGGCGCAAACCGATTTTTCCAAGCGCGGCGTTTCCTTCAACATTCCCGGCGAGCAGGTCGACGGCATGGACGTCCGGGCGGTGAAGGCCGCCGGCGACGAGGCGGTCGCATGGTGCCGCGCCGGCAAGGGACCCTACATTCTGGAAATGCAGACCTACCGCTACCGCGGCCATTCGATGTCGGACCCGGCGAAATACCGTACCCGCGAGGAAGTCGACAAGGTGCGCAACGACCAGGACCCAATCGAGCAGGTCCGCAACCGCCTGCTGGCGGCCAAGGTCAGCGAACAGGAACTGAAGGCCATCGACGCCGAGGTGCGGGAGATCGTCAACGCCGCCGCCGATTTCGCGCAGCACGATCCCGAACCCGATGCTTCCGAACTTTATACCGATATCTACCGCTGAGCGCTTTCAGCGCATTCCAGCCTGAAGAGTGATTTTTCCGGAGCTACCATGCCAATTCAAGTGCTGATGCCCGCGCTGTCGCCGACCATGGAGAAGGGCAACCTTTCGAAATGGCTGAAGAAGGAAGGCGAGGCGATCAAGTCGGGCGACGTCATCGCCGAGATCGAAACCGACAAGGCGACGATGGAGGTCGAGGCCACCGATGAGGGTACCCTTGGCAAGATATTGATCCCCGAAGGCACCGCCGACGTCGCGGTCAATACGCCGATCGCGACCATCCTGGCCGATGGCGAAAGCGCTGCCGATCTCGGCAAGGCAGCCGCGCCCGCGAAACAGGAGAAAGCTGCCGAGTCGGCGCCGCCCGCGGCCGAGGCGAAATCCGCGCCCGCGCCCAGAGGAGAATCCGCGCCTGCTGCGCCGAAGGCCGTCACTGAACCCGATCCGGAAGTGCCCCCCGGCACCGAAATGGTGACCATGACCATCCGCGAAGCACTTCGGGATGCCATGGCCGAGGAGATGCGCAGGGATCCCGACGTATTCGTGATGGGCGAAGAGGTCGCTGAATATCAGGGCGCCTACAAGGTCACGCAGGGGTTGCTGCAGGAATTCGGCGCCAAGCGCGTGATCGATACGCCGATCACCGAACACGGCTTTGCCGGCGTCGGCGTAGGCGCGGCGATGGCCGGCCTGAAGCCGATCGTCGAGTTCATGACCTTCAATTTCGCCATGCAGGCGATAGACCAGATCATCAATTCCGCGGCCAAGACGCTGTACATGTCAGGCGGCCAGATGGGCTGCTCGATCGTGTTCCGCGGTCCGAACGGCGCGGCTGCCCGCGTGGCCGCCCAGCACAGCCAGGATTATTCGGCCTGGTACTCGCAGATTCCCGGCCTCAAGGTGATCGCGCCGTTTTCGGCCGCCGACTACAAGGGCCTGTTGAAGGCGGCGATCCGCGATCCCAATCCGGTGATCTTCCTCGAAAACGAGATGCTCTACGGCCATTCCGGCGAGGTGCCGAAACTCGACGATTACGTGATTCCGATCGGCAAGGCGCGGATCGTACGAACAGGCGGCCACATCACCATCGTCTCCTGGTCGAACGGCATGTCCTACGCGCTGAAGGCCGCCGACGAACTCGCCAAGGAAGGCATCGAGGCCGAGGTGGTCGATCTGCGCACGCTGCGGCCGATGGATACCGACACCATCGTTGCTTCGGTAAAGAAGACCGGCCGCGCCGTCACCGTGGAGGAAGGCTGGCAGCAGAATGGCGTCGGCGCCGAGATCTGCGCCCGCATCATGGAGCACGCCTTCGACTATCTGGATGCCCCGGTTCTGCGGGTGTCGGGCAAGGATGTGCCGATGCCCTATGCGGCAAACCTCGAAAAGCTTGCATTGCCCTCGGTGGCCGAGGTGGTCGAAGCCGCCAAAGCCGTTTGCTATCGGTGACGCATGGCCGGTCCCAGGGAACAACCCTTGCCGCCCGACGTCATGGGCCGCGACGATGCCATAGAGGTGTTGCGCGCGTTCGTGCTCGATGGCGGACTTTCCATCGCGTTCACGCGCGCGTTTGAAGAGCCTGAGATGTGGGGCCTGCTGCTGGTCGACATCGCGCGCCATGCCTCCCGCGCCTATGCGCGCGAGAGCGACTACACCGAGGAAGAAGCGCTGACGCGCATCATCGACATGTTCGAAGCCGAAATCGCGCGGCCGACCGATATGGGCTCTACCACGCCGCGGTCGCAACAGGGTCACTGACAATGCCAATCAACATTCTGATGCCTGCGCTCTCGCCGACGATGGAAAAGGGCAACCTGGCCAAGTGGCTCAAGAAAGAGGGCGACAAGGTCAAGTCCGGCGACGTCATTGCGGAGATCGAGACCGACAAGGCGACCATGGAAGTCGAGGCGGTCGACGACGGTACGATCGCCAGGATCGTGGTGCCCGAAGGTACGCAGGATGTGGCGGTCAACGACGTCATCGCGGTGCTCGCCGGCGACGGCGAGGACGTCAAGGCGGCAGGAGCGGGCGGCGCCAGCGCGCCACCGAAGGCCGCCGAAGCTCCGGCTCCGAAACCTGCGGCGTCCGCACCGGCTGCAACAGCACCGAAGCCCGCAGCTCCTGCTGCTGCTCCGGCTCCTTCGCCCCAGGCGGCGGCACCCGCGTCGCAAACCAATGGTCACGCCCGCGTCTTCTCCTCGCCTTTGGCCCGCCGTCTCGCCAAGGAAGCAGGCATCGAGCTCGCGCGCATCAACGGGTCCGGCCCGCATGGCCGGATCGTCGCGCGCGACATCGAGGGCGCAAGATCCGGCAAGGGGCTCAAGGCTGCGGCGGCCGCGCCATCCGGCGCGCCGGCGCTGGCGCCCCAAGGCGCGTTTGCGCCGGGGATGTCGGACCAGCAGATCCGCGCGCTGTTCGAAGAGGGCAGCTACGAGGTGATCCCGCACGACGGCATGCGCCGCACGATTGCACAGCGCCTGACGGCCTCGGTGCAGACTGTGCCGCATTTCTATCTGACGATGGACTGCGATATCGGAAAATTGCTGGAAGCGCGCGAGGAGATCAACGCCGCCGCGCCGAAGGACAAGGAAAAGAAGCCGCTCTACAAGCTCTCGGTCAACGATTTCGTCATCAAGGCGATGGCGATCGCATTGCAGCGGATTCCCAACACAAATGTGAGCTGGACCGAAGGCGGCATGCTCAAGCACAAGCATTCCGATATCGGCGTCGCGGTGGCGATGCCGGGCGGCCTGATCACGCCGATCATCCGCAAGGCCGAAACCAAATCGCTGTCGACGATTTCCGGCGAGATGAAGGATTTTGCCGCACGCGCACGCGCCCGCAAGCTCAAGCCCGAGGAATACCAGGGCGGCACCACCGCGGTTTCCAATCTAGGCATGTACGGCATCAAGGACTTTACGGCGGTCATCAACCCGCCGCATGCAACCATCCTCGCGGTCGGCGCCAGCGAGGAGCGCCCGGTCGTGCGCAATGGCAGGATCGAGCCGGCGCATATCATGAGCGTGACGCTGTCGTGCGACCACCGTGCGGTCGACGGCGCGCTCGGCGCCGAGCTGATCGGCGAGTTCAAGAGGCTGATCGAAAACCCCGTCATGATGATGGTGTGACGCAAGCGCTGGCTGAGGGGGCAACGTTGAATGTCCGAACGCAATGGCCCTGGATGTCGATGGTGCTCGCAGCCGTCGTTGCCCTCAATCCCCTCGGCATCGATTTGATCCATGCCGCGTTCTTTGCCAATGAAGTTCTCTCGCGAAGCATCTGGGAACCGATTGTGCTGGCCGGTATGGCGATCGTGGCTTTGCTCGTCCTGCTGGAATGGGGAATAAGAAAGTTTATCATGCGTCGTCGTGCGCGGGGCACGGCGACTTTGGGCTAGACGGGAACCTTCATGGCCGACACCTCCTTCGACGTCATCATCATCGGTTCCGGTCCCGGCGGTTATGTCGCAGCGATCCGCGCCGCGCAGCTCGGTTTCAAGACCGCGATCATCGAAAAATCCTATCTCGGTGGCATCTGCCTGAACTGGGGCTGCATCCCGACCAAGGCGCTGCTGCGCTCGGCCGAGATCTACCACTACATGCAGCACGCCAAGGATTACGGGCTCTCCGCCGGGAACGTTTCCTATGACCCGAAAGCGGTGGTGCAGCGCTCGCGTGGCGTCTCAAAGCGCCTCAACGACGGCGTCGGCTTCCTGATGAAGAAGAACAAGGTCACGGTGATCTGGGGCAAGGCCGTGATCGACGCCCCCGGCAAGATCACCGTGACGAAATCCGACGCGGAGGCGCCGAAGGGAACGCTGGGCGAGGGCGTCTACACGGCTAAGCACATCATTATCGCCACCGGCGCGCGGCCGCGGGTGCTGCCGGGGCTCGAGCCCGACAAGAAACTGGTCTGGACCTATTTTGAGGCGATGGTGCCGGAGAAGATGCCGAAGTCACTGCTGGTGGTCGGCTCCGGCGCGATCGGCATCGAATTCGCGTCGTTCTTTCACACCATGGGCGCCGAGGTCACCGTGGTCGAGGTGCTGCCGCAGGTCCTGCCCGTCGAGGACGCCGAGATCGCCGGCCTCGCGCGCAAGCGGTTCGAGAAGCAGGGCATCAAGATCCTCACCAATACAAAAGTGACAAAGCTCGAGAAGAAGAGCGACAGCGTGGTCGCCACCATCGATGACGGCAAGAATCCGCAGGCGGTCGAGTTCGAGCGGGTGATTTCGGCGGTCGGCGTGGTCGGCAATATCGAGAACCTCGGCCTGGAAAGACTCGGCGTCAAAACCGAGCGCGGCTGCGTGGTGATCGACGGCTATGGCAAGACCAACGTGCCCGGCATCTATGCCATCGGCGACGTCGCCGGTCCGCCGATGCTGGCGCACAAGGCCGAGCATGAGGGCGTGGTGTGCGTCGAGGCGATCAAGGGCCTGCATCCGCATCCCACGGACAAGAATCTCATCCCCGGCTGCACCTATTGCAACCCGCAAATCGCGTCGGTCGGACTTACCGAGGCCAAGGCGAAGGAGGGCGGCCGCGAGATCCGCGTCGGCCGCTTCCCGTTCGTCGGAAACGGCAAAGCAATTGCGCTCGGCGAGGACCAGGGACTGGTAAAAGTGATCTTCGACAGAAAGACCGGCCAGTTGCTCGGCGCGCACATGATCGGCGCCGAAGTGACCGAACTGATCCAGGGGTACGTGGTGGCCATGAACCTCGAGACCACGGAAGAGGAGCTGATGCACACCGTATTCCCGCATCCGACGCTGTCGGAGATGATGAAGGAAGCGGTGCTGGACGCCTACGGCCGCGTGCTGAACATTTAAAAGCGAAAGACAAGAATCCGTGAAAGATAACGACAACCTGACCATCGAACGTCCGACGTTCGTGACTCATCTCGAATGCGCGATGGAAGGCGATCGCTACCCCGCCGACCAGATCCATAACCTCTCCAAGGCCGGCAAGCCGCTGTTGGTGCGTTATGATCTTGCCGGCGTGAAGAAGGCTCTGACAAAGGATGCGCTCAGGGAGCGGCCAGCCGATCTCTGGCGTTACCGCGAGATGCTACCGGTGCGGAAAGTGACCGACATTGTCAGCCTCGGCGAGATAACGACGCCGCTGATCCGCCTGCCCAAGCTGGCGAAGAAGCTCGGCGGTGGCGAAATCATCGTCAAGGACGAGGGGCGGCTGCCGACCGGCTCGTTCAAGGCACGCGGGCTTGTCATGGCGGTGTCGATGGGCAAGGCGCTCGGCATCAGGCACATGGCGATGCCGACCAATGGCAATGCCGGCGCGGCGCTCGCGGCCTATGCCACCAGTTGCGGGATCAAGACCACGATCTTCTGCCCTGCCGATACGCCGGAAGTGAATGTCAGCGAGATCGAGCTGCAGGGCGCCACCGTCTATCGCGTCAACGGCCTGATCGACGATTGCGGCAAGATCGTCGGCGAGGGCAAGGCCAAGGCCGGCTGGTTCGATACCTCGACGCTGAAGGAGCCGTATCGGATCGAGGGCAAGAAGACGATGGGGCTGGAGCTTGCCGAACAGCTCGGCTGGGACGTGCCGGACGTGATCTTCTATCCGACCGGTGGCGGCACCGGCCTGATCGGGATGTGGAAGGCGTTCGCCGAACTCGAGGCCATCGGCTTCATCGGTTCGAGGCGGCCGCGGATGGTGGCGGTGCAGGCGGCAGGCTGCGCGCCGATGGTGCGCGCGTTCGAGAACGGCACCGAGCACGCGCCGCGCTGGGAAGATGCCCACACCATCGCCTCCGGTATCCGCGTGCCGCAGGCGGTCGGGGATTTTCTCATCCTGCGCGCGGTGCGGGAGAGCAAGGGGTTTGCGATTGCGGTTTCCGACGAGAAAATCTCCGCGGCGCTGAACGAAGTCGCGCGCGAAGAGGGGTTGTTGCTGTGTCCGGAAGGCGCGGCCACCTACGCCGCGTACCAGCAGAGCCTTGCCGACGGCCGGGTGACGAAGAACGATCGCGTGATGCTGTTCAATTGCGCGACCGGGCTCAAATATCCGCTGCCGCCGGTCACACGTACGCTCGATCGCCATGCGCCGATCGACTACGCCAGGCTTTAGCCTTCGAATACGCGAAGCCATATTCGGCACAAGAATGATGCGGCGTTGAGGGGAGGGCGTGATGCGAAGGGCAATTCTGGCCGCGCTGATGGCGCTACTGGCATTTGTCGGCAATGCGCCGGCGGACAATTTCCCGTCGCATCCCATTACATTGGTGGTGCCGTTTTCGGCCGGGGGCCCGACCGATGCGATGGCGCGGATTCTCGCCGACCATATGCGCACGACACTGGGCCAGAACATCGTGATCGAGAATGTGACCGGCGCGGCCGGCTCGCTCGGCGTCGGGCGCGTGGTGCGCGCGGCACCCGACGGTTACACCGTGAGCATCGGCCATCTCGGCACGCACGTCGCCAATGGCGCGATCTACAAGCTTGGCTATGACCTCGTGGCCGACCTCGAGCCTGTGGTGCTGCTGCCGAGCAATCCCATGATCATCGTCAGCACGAACGCGGTTCCCGCCAAGACGCTGAAGGAGTTGATCGCTTGGCTGAAGGCGAAGCCGGCCCCGGCCACGGCAGGCACCGCGGGAGCCGGTTCTGGAAGCCACATCGCCGGGCTGTATTTCGAAAACGTCACCGGCATCAAGCTGCAATATGTGCCCTACCGCGGCACGGCGCCGGCGCTGACCGATCTCGTCGCGGGCCAGATCGACCTCATCATCGACCAGACCTCCAACTCCATCGCCCAGGTGCGCGCCGGCACCATCCGCGCCT
Organism: Bradyrhizobium sp.; assembly: GCF_017881085.1. Taxonomy (GTDB): domain Bacteria; phylum Pseudomonadota; class Alphaproteobacteria; order Rhizobiales; family Xanthobacteraceae; genus Bradyrhizobium. The sequence continues at coordinate 9,230 of NZ_JADGRI010000018.1, read as the reverse complement.
ATGCCGTCACCGACGACAAGCGCGTCGAGTCGGCGGCGGATGTGCCGAGCGCCGACGAAGCCGGATTGAGCGGATTTCACATGACGCTGTGGTCCGGGCTTTGGGTGCCGAAAAATACCCCGAAGGACGTCGTCGCGAAACTCAATGCGGCAGCGGTCGATGCCATGAGCGATCCGGCGGTGCGCAAGAAGTTCGAGGACCTGGGATTGCAAATGCCGCCGAAGGACAAGCTCTCGCCGGAGTCGCTTGGCGCCTGGCAGAAAGCGGAAATCGAAAAATGGTGGCCGATGATCAAGGCCGCGAACGTCAAGGTGGAGTAGACTGCGGGCGGCACGACTTCCGACAATCGAAACTCGCTTCGAGGGTCGAACGATCCTAGTGCCGCACGAGTAAAGCTGAGCAAACTCAGCTTTCACGGTTTCCTCGGCTTCACTGAATTCGGCCGCCCTGGCGGGATCAGCTTCGGCTTGCCTCATCTTCTTGACGGCATCTTCGATCCAGGTGGTGCGGTCCGTGATATCACGATGACTTTGGCAGGCCGGTAGCATCGAGCGGCTGGATTGCGCAATGCGATCATCATGCCCCCAGGATCGACAATTTCGAAAGCCTTGAGGGGATGACTGCTTTTTCCGAAAGCGAATCAATCTATAGTTGTTTATATTATCTTAGTACTGCACAGCGATAGTTTTGGTTTTAGATTCGGATCCGGAAGTTGCCGTTGCGCCACGATTGTTGCGTGACCGCAACACTCAGAGAAGATTTAACCGTTCTCACAGCCAGCTCTTGCCCGCGCCGCTTTTTGGCCACACCCCTCGATGAAATCATCCTTCGTAGGCTGATGGCCACGGCGCTCGCGAAGGCGAAGGAAGATCCTCATTTTCCGGGTCCGAGAAGAGATGGCCGGGAAACAGGTTCGCGATGGACGCCAAGACGAACATCAAGAAGCGACTGCCGAGCCGTCACGTGACGGAGGGCCCGGAACGGGCTCCCCATCGCTCCTATCTTTATGCCATGGGGCTGACCACCGAGCAGATCCACCAGCCCTTCGTCGGCGTGGCCTCCTGCTGGAACGAAGCTGCGCCCTGCAATATCTCGCTGATGCGCCAGGCCCAGGCGGTCAAGAAGGGTGTCGCCTCGGCCGGCGGTACCCCCCGCGAATTCTGCACGATCACCGTGACCGACGGCATCGCGATGGGCCATGACGGCATGCGCTCGTCGCTGCCGTCGCGAGAATGCATCGCCGACTCGGTCGAATTGACGATGCGCGGCCATGCCTATGACGCGCTGGTCGGTATCGCGGGCTGCGACAAGTCGCTGCCGGGCATGATGATGGCGATGGTCCGGCTCAACGTGCCCTCGATCTTCATTTATGGCGGCTCCATCCTGCCCGGCAATTTCCGTGGCCAGCAGGTCACCGTGCAGGACATGTTCGAGGCGGTCGGCAAGCATTCGGTCGGCGAGATGTCGGATGCCGATTTGGATGAAATCGAGCGGGTGGCCTGCCCGTCAGCCGGCGCGTGCGGCGCACAATTCACTGCCAACACCATGGCGACGGTATCGGAAGCCATCGGGCTGGCGTTGCCCTATTCGGCCGGCGCGCCCGCGCCCTACGAGATCCGCGACGCCTTCTGCACGACGGCGGGCGAGAAGGTGATGGAGCTCATCGCCTCGAATCTTCGCCCGCGCGACATCGTCACCCGCCGTTCCCTGGAGAATGCCGCGGCGGTCGTGGCCGCTTCCGGCGGCTCGACCAATGCTGCGCTGCACTTGCCGGCGATCGCCCATGAATGCGGCATCAAGTTCGACCTGTTCGACGTCGCCGAAATCTTCAAAAAGACACCTTATGTCGCGGATTTGAAACCGGGCGGTCGTTATGTCGCCAAAGACATGTTCGAGGTTGGCGGCATACCGCTTCTGATGAAAACGTTGCTCGATAATGGCCACCTGCACGGGGATTGCTTAACCGTCACGGGCCGCACGATCGCCGAAAACCTCAAGAGCGTGAAATGGAATCCGCACCAGGATGTGGTGCGGCCTGCCGACAAGCCGATCACCGTCACTGGCGGCGTAGTCGGCCTGAAGGGCAATCTCGCGCCTGAGGGCGCGATCGTGAAGGTCGCGGGCATGTCGAACTTGAAATTTTCCGGGCCGGCCCGCTGCTTCGATCGCGAAGAGGATGCCTTCGAGGCGGTCCAGAAGAAAACCTACAAAGAGGGCGAGGTCATCGTGATCCGCTATGAGGGGCCGCGCGGCGGTCCCGGCATGCGCGAGATGCTCTCGACCACGGCGGCGCTGACCGGTCAGGGCATGGGTGGCAAGATCGCCCTTATCACCGACGGCCGGTTCTCCGGCGCGACCCGCGGCTTCTGCATTGGCCATGTCGGCCCCGAAGCGGCCGTGGGCGGGCCGATCGCGCTGCTGCGCGACGGCGATATCATCGAAATCGACGCTGTGGTCGGCACTCTTAACGTAAAGTTGACCGATGCAGAACTCGCTGAACGCAAGACCAAATGGAAACCTCGGGAGACTAATCATACATCAGGCGTGCTGTGGAAATACGCCCAGCAGGTGGGGCCGGCGGTGGATGGCGCGGTCACCCATCCCGGCGGCGCGCACGAGAAACAGTGTTATGCGGATATTTAGGCGTACCATTTTCGCGTTGATTTTAGGGGCCACGCCGGTGGCGGCACCCGGATTCGCCTTTGACGGGGCGCCGGCGAACACGGATTCGGCAATTCCCGTCGTTGCGGCTCAGCCAGGGGCCGCCGCCACGCTGAAGAAGGCGGCGGTCCCGCCCAGCACCCCGGACGCCTCGCTGACCTCGTTGCAATATGCCGCGGAAGGCGGCCATCCCATCGCCCAATGGAAGCTTGGGCGGATGTACGCCAGTGGCGACGGCGTCACCCAGGACGATCTGCGCGCCTTCGAATATTTCAGCCGGATCGCCAATGCGCACGCCGAGGACAGCCCGTCGGCGCCGCAAGCGGCGATCGTCGCGAACGCCTTCGTCGCGCTTGGCCGGTACTATCTGAATGGTATTCCCAATTCCAAGATCAAGTCGGATCCGGACCGGGCGCGGGAGATGTTCTCCTATGCCGCGTCGTATTTCGGCAATGCGGATGCGCAATACGATCTGGCCCGGCTCTATCTCAAGAGCGCCGGCACCTCGCGCGACGATTTCCGCTATGCCGCCCGCTGGCTCGGTCTTGCCGCCCAGAAGGGGCAGCATGAGGCGCAGGCCTTGCTCGGCCAGATGCTGTTCAACGGCGACCAGTTGCCGCGGCAGGCTGCGCGCGGCCTGATGTGGCTGACGCTGGCGCGCGACAGCGCCGGGCCCGAAGAGATCTGGATCAAGGAAAGCTACAACAAGGCCATCGCCAGGGCGTCCGACGACGACCGTGCGATGGCGCTGCAGATGCTCGAGCACTGGGTGCAGGGCCGCAAGGACTGAAGTCCAATCGGAATATATGTAGGGTGGGCAAAGCGCAGCGTGCCCAGCTTTGCTTAAGTTTGGTTCGTTTGTAGACGGCACGGCGCAAAGCGCGCCTTTGCCCACCCTGCACAAACTCACGCCGTCTCGAGATCGAGGTCCGCCCACACCGGGACGTGGTCCGACGGTTTTTCCCAAGCCCTCACGTAACTGTCGATTCCGACATCCACCAGCCGGTCGCTGGCTTGCGGCGACAGCAGCAGATGGTCGATCCGCAACCCCTGGTTCTTCTGCCAGGCACCGGCCTGATAATCCCAGAAGGTGTATTGGCCGGGCGCGTCGGTGACGGCCCGCAGCGCATCCGTGAGCCCGAGGCCGAGCAGCGACTGGAAGCTTTCGCGGGTTTGCGGGCGGAACAGGGCGTCGTTGAGCCAGGCCGCCGGATTATGAACGTCCTCCGCCCTCGGAATGACGTTGAAGTCGCCCGCCAGCACCAGCGGTTCTTCCGCCTTAAGCCGTTGCTTCGAATACTCGAGAAGCCGCGACATCCATTTGAGTTTATAGGGATATTTTTCAGTTTCCGGCGGATTGCCATTGGGCAGATAAAGGCAGGCGACCCGGAGCACGCCCTTTTTCAGCGTCACCACGCCTTCCAGGAACCGCGCATGCGTGTCCTCGTCATCGCCCGCAAGGCCTGACTTGGTCTCCTCAAACGGCAGCTTCGACAGCAGCGCGACACCATTGAAAGTCTTCTGGCCGTGGGTGACCACGTTGTAGCCGAGCGCCTCAAGCGGCTCCCGCGGGAAGGCCTCGTCGAGACATTTGATTTCCTGCAGGCAGACGATATCGGGGGCGCAATCCTTCAACCAGGTCACGAGGTGGTCGATACGCTGCCTGATCGAATTGACGTTCCACGTAGCAATACGCATGAAAAAGGTCCCTGTCGTAACCCCACATTTTCGCCTCCATGGCATACCACGGGCGTTAGGGCTGTGATAACCGTTTAGAAAAAGGCGCAAATGTCGCCAAGGGCAGGGAGATAGGGCCGTCTTGGTCGTTTACGGACCGGCTGCCGTGAAACGCTATGAGAAAACGTAATTTGATTTTTTTCGCCGGCGCGCTGGGCATTGCCGCGCTGGCTGCCTTTGCCACCCGCTCATCATGGATGGGCGGCGACGCCAGCGCGCAGGGCCCACAACGAGCCCGCGTGATCGCGGTTGAACTGGCCAAGGCCGAGCGCAAGCCGGTGCCGGTCGATGTCGATTCGATCGGGACGGTGACGCCGATTTCCAGCGTGGCGCTGAAGTCGCGGTTAGAGACCACCATCGTCCAGGTGCATTTCGAGGACGGCGCCAGGGTCAACGAAGGCGATGTGCTGTTTACCCTCGACGCGCGACAGATCGACGCCCAGATCGAACAGGCCGAAGGTGTGCTCGCCAAGGATCAGGCGCAGCTCGAAGGCGCTCAACGCGATTTCCGGCGGTATACCGATCTGGTCGGCAAGGGCGCGACCACCCAGGTCAACCTCGACAATGCCAAGACCCAGGCCGACGTCCTGATCGGGACCATCAAGGCGGATCAATCCGCGCTCGACAATCTGAAGGTCCAGAAGAGCTTTACCGTCATCCGCGCGCCGTTCTCGGGGCGGATCAGCGCGGCGAACGTGAAGATCGGCAATTTCGTGCGTCCGGCCGACACGGCGCCGCTTGCAATCATCAACCAGATGGCGCCGGTTTACGTGACCTTCGCCATTCCGCAGCGGGTGCTCGCCGACCTCCGCGACGCCATGGCGTCGGGGGGATCCCGGGTGATCGCGACGATCCCCGGCCACGCACGATCCGAGGACGGCAAGGTCGCGATGGTCGAAAACACCGTCGATCCCACCACCGGCATGATCACCGTGCGCGGCATCATGAACAACGAGAATGAGACGCTGTGGCCCGGGATTCTGGTCAACACCAAGCTCGTGATCCGGACCGAGCAGGCCGTGACGGCGCCCACGTCAGCAGTTCAGCGCAGCCAGAACGGCAATTATGTCTTCACCATGAGGGACGGCAAGGCCCACGTTCAACCGGTGAATGTCAGCCGCACCTTCCAGGGAATTTCCGTCGTCGCGTCAGGTCTCGACGGCGGCGAGGACGTCGTGGTCGATGGACAATTGCTGTTGTCGGAGGGAACTCCGGTCGCGCCGCGCGCGCCCAAGGCGGGGTCTGACCGATGACCCTTTCGGAGCTTTGTATCCGTCGCCCGGTCATGACGACGCTATTGACGGCTTCGATCATCGCGTTCGGCGTGTTCGGCTTCCGTCTGCTGCCGGTCTCGGCGCTGCCCAAGGTCGATTTCCCGACCATCGCCGTAACAGCGACCCTGCCGGGCGCCAGCGCCGACACCATGGCTTCGTCGGTCGCCGGTCCGATCGAGCGCCAGCTGTCGACTATCGCCGGCATCTCGTCCATGTCCTCGACCTCGTCGCAAGGCACGACGTCGATCGTTATCCAGTTTGATCTCAACCGCAATATCGACGCCGCCGCCCTCGACGTGCAGACCGCGCTCACCATCGCGCAACGCCGCCTGCCGATCGAGATGACGATCCCGCCGAGTTTCCGCAAAGTGAACCCGTCGGATTTCGCGGTGCTGTTCATCTCGCTGAGCTCCGAGACGCTGCCGCTCTCCGCCGTCAACGAATATGGCGACATCACCATCGGGCAGGCGCTGTCGCAGATTCAGGGCGTTGCCCAGGTCGTGATTTTCGGCAACCAGAAATTTGCGATCAGGGTGCAGGCCGATCCGGAAGCCGCCGCGGCGCGCGGAATATCGCTGGAAGACGTCCGCGCCGCGGTCTCCCGGGCGAATTCTTCGACGCCGGTAGGCACGCTGAACGGTCCGAAACAGGATGTCGCGCTCCAGGCCTCGGGCCAGATGGACAAGGCGGCGGATTACCGCCACGTGATCGTCGCCTGGCGCAACGGCTCGCCGGTCCGGCTCGATGAGATCGCGCACGTCTATGACAGCGTCGAGAACGACAAGATCGCGACCTGGTTCAATAGTACCCGCTCGATCGTTCTGGCGATCTACAAGCAACCCGATGCCAATACGGTGGCCGTCGTCGACGGCGTGCTGGCGAAGCTACCGATGCTGCGCGCGCAGATCCCGCCGTCGGTGAAGATCGACGTCGCCATGGACCGGTCGGTGTCGATCCGCCAGTCCGTCAGCGACGTCGAGGAGACGCTGCTGATCGCCATCGGTCTCGTCATCCTGGTGATCTTCCTGTTCCTGCGGTCGGCGTCGGCGACCTTCATCCCGGCGCTGGCGGTGCCGATTTCGCTGCTCGGCACCTTCGCCGCCATGTACATGCTGGACTTCTCCATCAACAACATGACGCTATTGGCGCTGACCCTGTCGGTCGGCTTCGTGGTGGACGATGCCATCGTCATGCTGGAAAACATCGTTCGGCACATCGAGCATGGCATGCGCCCGTACGAGGCGGCACTGAAGGGCGCCCGCGAGATCGGCTTTACCATCGTTTCGATCACATTTTCGCTGATTGCCGTGTTCATTCCGGTGCTGCTGATGGGCGGCATCGTCGGGCGCGTGTTCCGCGAATTCGCGGTCACGATCGCGGTTGCGATCGTGGTGTCCGGCTTTGTCTCGCTGACGCTGACGCCGATGCTGTGCGCACGCCTCCTGAAGCCGCATGACGGGACGAAAAAGCCGAATATCATGCTGCTTGTCTTCGAGCGGATGTTCGATGCCTGGCTTCGAGCCTACGAATGGGCACTTGATTGGGTGCTTGCCCGCAAGGCGTTGATGCTGGTGGTGACGCTGGCAACGCTAGCCGGCACCATCGCGCTCTACATCGTCGTGCCAAAGGGATTCTTTCCGCAGGAAGACACCGGCTTTCTGTCTGGCGTGACGGAAGCCGCAACCGACACCTCGTTCGAGGCGATGTCGGTTCGCCAGAAGGATCTGGCCGACATTCTGGGCCGGGACCCCGCGGTCGAATACATCAATTCCACGGTCGGCGCGGGCGGTCCCAATGTGACGGCGAATTACGGCCGGTTGTTCATCGCACTGAAACCAAGGAAGGAGCGGCAATCGGCGACCGTGGTGATGGCGCGTCTGCGCCAGAAGGCGACGCAGGTGCCGGGAGTGCAGGCGTTCTTCCAGAGCATCCAGAACCTCAACATCGGCGGGCGACCGTCGAAGAGCCAGTACCAGTACGCCTTGCAGAGCGGCGACACTGAATCGCTGTACCGGCTGGCGCCGGAGATGCGCGACAAGATCGCCAAGGTGCCGGGACTTCTCGACGTCACCACCGACCTCTACATCAAGAACCCGCAGATGACCGTCGATATCGACCGCGAGAAAGCGGCGGTCTACGGCGTCACGGTCGATCAGGTCCGCAACCAGCTCTACAATGCCTATGGCGCGCGCCAGGTCGGCACCATCTACATGCCGTCCAACGATTACCAGATCATCCTGGAAGCGCAGCCGCAGTTCCGGGTCGATCCGTCCGACCTCTCCAAGCTCTATGTGAAGACCGCCAGTAACCAGACCATTCCGCTGGATGCGGTGGCAAAGCTGGTGCCGACCGTGGGGCCGCTGCAGATCAACCACCAGGGACAACAGCCCGCAGTGACGATCTCGTTCAACCTCGCGCCGAATTACTCGCTGGGCTACGCAGTGGACCAGATTACCGCGATCGAGCAAACCTCCAATCTGCCGGCCACGATCGCCACCGGTTTCTCCGGCACGGCGCAGGTGTTCCAGGATTCATTGCGGGGGCAGGGCGTGCTGATCTTGGCCGCGGTGTTCGCGGCCTTCGTGATCCTCGGCATCCTCTACGAAAGCTTCATTCACCCCATCACCATCATTTCGGGCCTGCCGTCGGCCGGCATCGGGGCGATCCTCACGCTGATGATGTTCAATATGGAGCTTTCTGTCATCGCGATGATCGGCATCGTGATGCTGGTCGGTATCGTGAAGAAGAACGCCATCATGATGGTGGATTTTGCACTGGAGCGCCGCCGCGTCGGATTGAGCGCCGAGCACGCCATTCGCGAAGCGGCATTGCTGCGGTTCCGCCCGATCATGATGACGACTTTCGCGGCGATTTTTGGCACGCTGCCGATCGCGATCGGCGCCGGTGCCGGCGCCGAACTGCGTCAGCCGCTGGGCGTTGCCGTGGTTGGCGGTCTCTGCGTGTCGCAGCTGCTCACGTTGTTCATTACCCCGGTGATCTACATCTATCTCGACCGGATCGACCGCCGCCTGAAGCGCCGCCTGGAGCCGCAGGCCGACGAAGCCGAGAGTTCCGAGCGGCCGCACGTCGTCGCGGCGGAGTGATCGGTTAATAAGGGCGCACCCGCCCGGTATTAATACGGGCAGGAAATTAACGCGGTGGAAGCCACGGTGCTCCATTTCTTGATGCTGCACAGAAGGTCCGCGCAACATGAAATGGCCCGGTGACTTGTCGACCGCGAAGCGGACCGCGCGCGGCGGCCCGGTGGGGGCGTTTCTCTATTGGCTCGACTTCTCCATCGCGAACGGATTTGAGACCGGCGACATCAGTGAGCGCGAGATGCGCCGCATCCGCGCCAAACAGATCGGCGCGGTGACGCGCCTCGTTCCGGTCACCATGACAGTCAATCTTGGCAACGTCGCGATTATCCTTTTCATATTCTGGAATGCGGGTTCGAATCTTTTCCTCGGTGCTTGGGCTTCGGTTATCGCGGTAGCCGCCGTCATGGCGACGCGGTCGTGGGCACGGTCGCGCCGCAAGCCGCCCAAAGAAGCATCG
>NZ_JADGRI010000188.1 GCF_017881085.1 Bradyrhizobium sp. | reverse complement strand
TTGGTCCAATGGCTACACCAGCGTTGGGTCGCCCTATTTTGAAATTGGCCGCCTCAGGAAAGCACAATGCCGCCTAGCCGAATATCTTGGCGGGCGGCATTGCGTATCAAAACTGGGCCCTAAAATCCCCAGCACCGCTATGCTAGCAAAGAGCATGCCAGGTTCACGTCAACGACGTTTTGCGTCTGGACATTCCGCCGTTCAATCCCATCCTTGCCGCGTCTGATTCAAGTGGTGTTTGGCTATTCAACGAGACGGGTGCCATCGCATTACCAATCGGATGGAACTGGCAAGTGGACCGATGAGACAGCGCCATCGAGGCCGCAGGCCGGGCCGATGCGATGTCGCACGACGTAACTCGGACGGATAAACTAGCTTGGAAACTAGTTTTGCCTAAGGGCGGTCTACCTTAGCGTTAGATTCGAAAAATTTCTTAATTCCAGCAGAAAATTTCGTCCAGTTGCACGATAGCGATGCATCTTCGCACGAGCCATCCGCTCGAACCACTGAGCTACGTGCCCTCGGGATCGGAACGTGGGTCGGAACGATCATCATGGGTAATCCTGGCGGAGATATCGAGCCCGTTACACGATCGTCCCGAAAATCTGGTTGCGCCATTCGGCTCTGCTTTTCCGCAAGGGCTGCTGCAACTGCATCTCGTCTTTGGGCATCCAGGTATAACGTGTATTGTTCATCGAAGTATTTTAGCTCCTTCGGCGTCGGGTTCGGACCCGCGATATCAAAATGGCGATCTTGTAGAAAGTCATAATAGGTGTATCCGCCGCCGGTCTTGCGTCGGCCTACGAACTGCTTGCCGCACTGAGCAATCAACGTCATGCGCTCATCTTTGGATGACGAGGTCCTCTTTGCTTTCTCAGAGCATTGTTCAAAATCTTGCGGGCTGTACTGCGGCCACCATTGAGCGCCAAACCACGTTACTACGCCGACGGAGCCGATGAACGCGGTGGCGACAAGACTGACTTTGAACTTGGCTCTCACATAACTTCTCCTGAAGACAACGCAGCGTTGTTCCATTCAAGATCGGATCTCGGTTCCGGGCCGCTTATCAATCTAGCTTCGCACACTATCCAATAAAATTGTACCATAGGGAGCCCGCCAGTACCTCTCAATGTTGCAGCGTAGCCACAGCCCGCTCGATTATTTTTCCGCTCCTGTTTACGTCTTTACGTGCAGAAAACGTGAGGAGAAGATCCGAGAGGCAAACGTTGCGGGCTTTAAAATGCAGCAGGTTAACTTTGTCGGAACGGTTTTCTCGTTGGTGGCAATCGCCTGCTCGATAGTCGTTGTTAGTTGGGTTGGTCTTGCGCTCTTAGGTTTTTAAGCGACCAGGGCTTCTTTTGAACTGACAGCCGTCGATTGCAACATTTGCCTCGCAGTTCAAGGCGTCGGCACAGAACCACGAACTCTCGTCGGAACTCACGGATGGCGCCATTGTTCCTTTCGGAGACCTTCGATAGCATCGCTGGATCCGTGGCCTCTGGCTAAGCTCAATCGCCCAACCTCGTCGCAAACACGGCTGACGTTGCTTGCTTACCATAGTACTGCTGGATCATCTGGACCGAAGTCCCCATGTTGCGTGCGACTTCAAAAACACCAATTCCGTTTCGCAACGCCATCACAGCGTAAAAATGGCGAAGGCTGTAGAGGGCGTACTTCTCGCCAAAACCGTTCTTTTCTGTTCCGGCTTGCCTCAGCGCCGCATTGAATTGATCGATCAGCGTGACGACCTTCGAGCCATCAGGCATTGCAAACAAGAACCCGTTGGGATCTTCACCGCCGCGTTTTGCCAAGAATTTGTCTATTCGGCTTGCTACGGCAGATCTTGGAATGACATCCCGCTCGCCCGTTTTGCCTCTCACAATAAATCGAAAATTATTTCGACCCTTGGCATCCCTGAACGGAATCACATCACGTATTTTGAGATTGTTTGCTTCGCCAACACGCATTCCAGAATTGGCGAGTATGAGAACGTAGTCACGAAGCAATTCTCTGCTTTGCCGTGTGCGGTCATCCTTTGCAGCGTTGATACGCTTGTACATAGTTCGCCATAAGCGTCTATACTCAGGTATCTCGAACGCAGGTCTCACACGTTTCTTTTTCGGAGTGAAGGTAGCTGTCGGAAGAGATTTTTTACCACGCAAGCCCTGCTCGTGAGCCCATTTCACAATGGCTTTGCCTAGCATCATGTCCCACTGAAGCGTCTTGTCAGCTGGATGGAGCTTCGCATTTCTCGGAAGCTTATCGAACTTTGAATAATAATCACGACGCCACGGGATGAACTCCCGCATCACCTTGTCGTCGATTGCTTCGACTACCATTGCTCCAGCGTACTCACGCCAAAACTTAGCAACACGGATGATCTGCCTCAGCATTCCATCTGAGGTTCTGCCGTGATGATGGTCGCGCTCCCGAAACCGAACATAGTCATCAATAACAACGGAAAATAATTTGGATTTTGGTGGAAGGCCCTGCTCAGCTCTTTGTTCCAATTGGAACAGCAATTTTCGGCCAGCGCGAATCGCAGTTTCTACATCCGCGGTCTTAAGCGACCGCAAGATGTATTTCCCCGGTGAAATTCGAAACCGTGCGTGGAAAATTCCAGATCTTTTGAAAATAGTGAGCTTGCCATCTTCAAGATAGCGAGCGCCTTCCATTCGTGATGCCCCTGAAGATCAGCAAGCACCACACGGATTGAAAGCGTTTCAATAGTCAGCGGGACATCTAGACAAATTTCACGGAGTTCCAGACACAGTGTCCCGCTAACCCATTGAAATCATTGCTAAGCATACCTGCCGTGGCAGTGCTTGTACTTCTTGCCCGAGCCGCAGGGGCAATCCTCGTTGCGGCCGACCTTGCCCCAGCTCGCCGGGTTCTTCGGATCGCGGCCGGCGGCAGCCGCGGGCACCAGCGACGCGCCGGCAAAGGCCAGTTCGTCCTCGCCGGTGTTCGGGTCGAACTTGTGGGCTTCCATGACCGGCAATGCCGGCTGCTGTTCCTCCGGCGGCACGATTTCGACACGCATCAACTGCGCCGTCACCGCCTCGCGCAGATGCGCGATCATCGCCTCGAACAGGCTGAACGCTTCGGACTTGTATTCCTGCAGCGGGTCGCGCTGGCCGTAGCCGCGCAGGCCGATCACCTGACGCAGGTGATCGAGCATGACCAGATGCTCGCGCCAGAGGTGATCCAGCGTCTGCAGCAGGATGGTCTTCTCGACGTAACGCATCACGTCGGGACCCCATTGCGCGACCTTGGCCGCCATGTGCTCGTCGACGCGGCTCTCGATGCGCGACAGCAGTTCCTCGTCGGCGATGCCTTCTTCCTTGGCCCATCCATCGACCGGCAGGTCGATGTCGAGCACGCGCTTCAACTCTTCCTTGAGGCCGGCGACGTCCCACTGCTCGGCATAGGCGTGTTCGGGCACGTGCTTGTTGACGACATCCTCGACGAAGGCGTGGCGCATGTCGGCCACGGTCTCGGCGACGCTTTCGTCCTTCATCAGGTCGATGCGCTGGTCGAAGATCACCTTGCGCTGGTCGTTCTGGACGTTGTCGAACTTCAGCAAATTCTTGCGAATGTCGAAGTTGCGGGCTTCGACCTTCTGCTGCGCCTTTTCCAGCGCCTTGTTGATCCAGGGATGGATGATGGCCTCGCCCTCCTTGAGGCCGAGCCGCGTCAACATGGTATCGAGCCGGTCGGAGCCGAAGATCCGCATCAGATCGTCTTCCAGCGACAGGAAGAATTTCGAGCGCCCGGGATCGCCCTGGCGGCCCGAGCGGCCGCGCAGCTGGTTGTCGATGCGGCGGGATTCGTGGCGTTCGGAGCCCATGATGTAGAGCCCGCCCGGTTTTGTCACCGTCTTCGCCGGCTTTGAACCCTTGGCGGGCTCGACCTCGACCGTCTCTTCCGCCTTCAGCACGATATCGCGAAAACGTTCGACGTCGGCCTTGATGCGCTCGATCTTGGCGGCCTTCTCGGCCTCGTCGGTGATCCCGGCGGTCTCGTGCATGATCCGCATTTCCAGCGAGCCGCCGAGCTTGATGTCGGTGCCGCGGCCGGCCATGTTGGTCGCGATCGTGATCGCGCCGGGCACGCCGGCCTCAGCCACGATGTAGGCTTCCTGCTCGTGGAAGCGCGCGTTCAGCACCGCGAACAGCTTTGCCGGCTTGCCGGCGCGGGCCGCCGCGTAAAGCTTCTCCATCGCGTTTTCGTTGCCGAAATCGATCTGCTTGTAACCGTGGCTCTTGAGGTATTCGGCCAATACTTCGGACTTTTCGATCGAAGCGGTGCCGACCAGCACCGGCTGCAGCCGCGCATTGGCGCGCTCCACTTCGGCCAGGATCGCGGCGTATTTCTCGGTCTGGGTGCGATAGACCTCGTCGTCCTCGTCGAGCCGGGCGACCTGCACGTTGGTCGGAATTTCCACGACTTCGAGCTTGTAGATGTCGAACAGTTCGTCGGCCTCGGTCAACGCCGTGCCGGTCATGCCGGCGAGCTTCTCGTACATCCGGAAATAGTTCTGGAACGTGATCGAGGCCAGCGTCTGGTTTTCCGGCTGAACCTGCACGTGCTCCTTGGCTTCCAGCGCCTGGTGCAGGCCCTCGGAATAGCGCCGGCCCTGCATCATGCGGCCGGTGAACTCGTCGATGATGATGACCTCGTCGTCGCGGACGATGTAATCCTTGTCGCGCGTGAACAGCGTGTGCGCGCGCAGCGCCTGGTTGACGTGGTGCACGACCGAGACGTTCTCGACGTCGTAGAGCGACTCGCCCTTGAGCTGGCCGGCGTCGCGCAGCAGGTTCTCGAGCTTTTCCATGCCGGCTTCGGTCAGCGTCACCGTGCGCTGCTTCTCGTCGACGTCGTAATCGGACTTGTCGAGCTGGGGAAAGAAGGTGTCGATGGTGTTGTAGAAATCCGAACGGTCGTCGAGCGGGCCGGAGATGATCAGCGGCGTGCGCGCCTCGTCGATCAGGATCGAGTCGACTTCGTCGACGATGGCGTAGAAGTGGCCGCGCTGGACCATGTCCTCCAGACGGTACTTCATGTTGTCGCGCAGATAGTCGAAGCCGTATTCGTTGTTGGTGCCGTAGGTGATGTCGCGCGCATAGGCTTCCTTGCGCTCGGCATCGTCCAGCCCGTGGACGATGACGCCCACGGTCAGGCCGAGGAAGTTGTAGATCTGCCCCATCCATTCGGAGTCGCGGCGGGCGAGGTAATCGTTGACGGTGACGACGTGAACGCCCTTGCCGGCCAGCGCGTTGAGATAGACCGCGAGCGTCGCCACCAGCGTCTTGCCTTCGCCGGTCTTCATCTCGGCGATGTCGCCTTCGTGCAGCACCATGCCGCCGATCAGCTGGACGTCGAAATGGCGCTGGCCGAGCGTGCGCTTGGCCGCCTCGCGCACGGTGGCGAAGGCCGGAACCAGGAGGTCGTCGAGCGTCTTGCCGTCCGCGAGTTGCTGGCGGAATTCGGCCGTGCGCGCCTTCAGCGCGTCGTCAGAAAGGGCCGCGATCTCGAGCTCGAGGGCGTTGATGGCATCGACGCGGGACTGGTATCCCTTGACCCGTCGGTCATTGGCGGAGCCGAAAAACTTGCGAGCGAGCGCGCCAATCATGCCAAATTCCTGTTTTCGCGGTTCGGCAAAGCTGCCATGACGTTTTCCACCCGTTTGCCTATCAACTCATCGTGACGCATTGCACCGCTGGCCCCGATCCGGGTGCATCCGCAAAATGAGTGGGAATTCAGCAACCCGAGGTTCAACGGCCAAAAAACGCCAGTGAAATTAGCGCTATCGCCACTGACCCCGGTTTGGGACAGATATGGCCGGGTCGGAGGCTTGTCAACGGCGCGAAGGTGTCAAGGAATTCATCATTTTGTCAGACTTTTCGCGTTGCCAAGGCCCCATGATTGGGCGAGTGTCCCGCCGCCCCAAACAAGCCCCATAAGGATTTTCCATGACCACTTCGTTTCCGGAAACGAAAACCGGCCTGCGCCTCGGCCTCGCCTCTGCCGCCTTGACGGGCGCTCTCGCCATGGTCCTGCTGGCCGGTCTGCCGGCGCGGGCTGAAGACACCAATCCGGTGCTGGCAAAGGTTAACGGCTCGGATATCCGTCAGAGCGACGTGACGCTCGCCGAAGAGGAACTGGGTCCGAGCCTCGCCCAGATGGATCCCGCGACCAAAAAGGACAACGTCCTGTCGTTCCTGATCGACATGAAGATCGTCGCCAAGGCCGCCGAGGACAAGAAGATCGAAAACAATGACGACTTCAAGAAGCGGATGGCGTTTACGCGCAACCGGCTTCTGATGGACAGCCTCCTGGCCAGCGAAGGCAAGGCGGCGACCACCGACGAGGCCATGAAGAAGGTATATGAGGACGCCGCCAAGCAGATCTCCGGCGAGCAGGAAGTCCACGCCCGCCATATCCTGGTCGAGACCGAGGATGAGGCCAAGGCGGTCGAGGATGAGCTCAAGAAGGGCGCCGATTTCGCCGAACTCGCCAAGAAGAAGTCCAAGGATCCCGGCGCATCCGACGGCGGCGATCTCGGTTTCTTCACCAAGGACCAGATGGTGCCGGAATTCTCCGCCGTCGCGTTCTCGCTGGAGCCCGGCAAGATCTCCGATCCCGTGAAGTCGCAGTTCGGCTGGCACGTCATCAAGGTCGAGGAAAAGCGCAACCGCAAGGCGCCCGATTTCGACCAGGTCAAGGGCCAGATCGAAACCTATGTGACGCGCAAGGCGCAGGCCGATTACGTGGCGAAGCTGCGTGAAGCCGCCAAGGTCGAGCGCATGGACCAGGCCGCCGCCGACCCGGCGGCGAAGCCGGAGGCCAAGCCGGACGCGGCGAAGCCCGCCGACTCCAAGATGGCGCCGGCGAAGAAGTAAGGCACACTCCGCGTCGTCCCCGCGAAAGCGGGGACCCATACGCCGTGCCGTTACGTTTGGGCACGCGGCCAGTTGGCATCTTAATATTTGACACCGGGGGTCTCCGCTTTCGCGGGGACGACCTCCGGTGTTGGTCCTATCGTACACCCTCTCCCGCCCTGGCGATTGAGGTGATACAGAGCGCTTCCTTTGCCTCGAAGCCGGAAGTGCCCATGTCATCAGCCGTCTCCCCGCTCGCGCCGACCGATGTCCCCGAGATGCCGGCAATCGCCGGCGTCAAGCTTGCCACGGCTGCCGCAGGCATCCGCTACCAGGGCCGTACCGATGTGCTGCTGGCGGTGCTGGACAAGGGCACCGCGGTCGCCGGCGTCTTCACCCAATCGAAATGCCCGTCGGCGCCGGTGGAATGGTGCCGCGCCAAGCTCACCGGCGGGAAAGCCCGCGCGCTGGTGGTGAATTCCGGCAATGCCAACGCCTTCACCGGCAAGACGGGGCGGCAGGCCACGACGCTGACGGCCTCGATCGCCGCCAAGGCGCTCGGCTGCAGTCCCAATGAGGTATTCCTCGCCTCCACCGGCGTGATCGGCGAGCCGCTCGATGCCACCAAGTTCAACGGCGTCCTGGGCACGCTGGCGGAGCAGGCCGTTTCAGGCGGCTGGACGAACGCGGCCAGGGCGATCATGACCACCGACACCTTTCCGAAGGTCGCGACCGCGACCGTGAAGCTCGGCAAGGCCAAGGTCACGATCAACGGCATGGCCAAGGGCGCCGGCATGATCGCGCCCGACATGGCGACCATGCTGGCCTTCGTGTTCACCGACGCGCCGATCTCGGCCGGTGCGCTGCAATCGCTTTTGAAGAGTGGTGTCGAAGACACGTTCAATGCCGTCACCATCGACGGCGACACCTCGACCTCGGACACGCTGCTCGCCTTCGCCACCGGCGCTGCGGCGGCCGACGGGGCGCCGAAAATCGGCCGCGCCAGCGATCCCCGCCTGAAGGCATTTACCAAGGCTTTCCGCGCCGTGCTCGCCGATCTGTCCGAACAGGTCGCCCGCGACGGCGAAGGCGCACGCAAGCTGGTCGAGATCATCGTCGAGGGCGCGGTGTCGAAGAAATCGGCGCGCCGGATCGCGATGTCGGTAGCGAATTCGCCGCTGGTGAAAACCGCGATTGCCGGCGAGGACGCCAATTGGGGCCGCGTGGTGATGGCGGTCGGCAAGGCCGGCGAGCCCGCCAACCGCGACAAGCTCTCGATCTCGTTCAACGGCATCCGCGTCGCCAAGAGCGGCGCGCGCGATCCGTCCTATGACGAGACACAGGTTTCAGAAGCGATGAAGAACCCGAAAATCCAGATCAGGATCGCGCTCGGCCTCGGCAAGGGCCGCGACCGCGTGCTGACCTGCGACCTCACCAAGGAATATGTCGCGATCAACGGCGACTACCGGTCGTGAACGACGTATCCGCTGCGCATGGCTGATTTCAAACTCACGCTCGTCGTCGCCTGCGCGCTGGTCGATATCGACAAGCGCGTGCTGATCGCGCAGCGGCCGCAAGGCAAGGCGCTCGCCGGCCTGTGGGAATTCCCCGGCGGCAAGATCGAGCCCGGCGAGCGGCCGGAAGCGACGCTGATCCGCGAGTTGCATGAGGAAATTGGCATCACCGTGAAGGAAGCCTGCCTCGCGCCGCTCACCTTTACCAGCTACGCTTACGACGATTTTCATCTCCTGATGCCGCTCTATATCTGCCGGCGCTGGGAGGGCGAAGTGATCGCGCGCGAAGGGCAGAAACTCGCCTGGGTCCGCGCCAACAGGCTGCGCGACTATCCAATGCCGCCGGCGGACATTCCGCTGATCCCGCATCTGATCGATTTATTGATGTGAGGGCGCGTACGTCACCCCCAACCGTCATGCGCGGGCTTGACCCGCGCATCCATCAATCTTCAAAAGGATTCATGCGACGCAGATGGATTGCCGGGTCAAGCCCGGCAATGACGATCGAGTAAAGTGGCGCTGCGTCCGCCACACGGTCACTCGCGTTTCGTATTCCTCACCGCCTCCGCCAGGCTAGCCTTCGCCGATCCCGGCTTCAGCGGCTGCTGCTGGCTTTCATGCGGCGCCCAGCCCGACAGCCAGATCACATCAAAAGTCGCGCGGATGCGGCCGTCGGAATCGGCAAAGCGTTCGCCGTAGATCTTCGCCATCCGCATTAGCGTGGCGCGGCGGCTCGGCGTCCGCCGCCGCTCGACCAGGACATTGGTCGCGCCCATACGCCGCAAATCGGCCATCAGCGCGAATGCGCTGGCGTAGCGCACCACGACGCGATCGACGTCGGTGACCGGCAGCGCGAATTTCGCGCGCTGCAGCAGGCTGCCTACGTCGCGCAGATCGGCGAACGGCACGACGCGCGGCGACACCCCGCCTTCGAGTTCGGCTTCGGCGGCGGCGAAGGATTGCCGCAGTTCACTCAGCGTATCGCCGCCGAGCATCGCCGCCAGCAGGAACCCGTCGGGCTTGAGCGCGCGGCGGATCTGCGCCAGCACGCCCGGCAGGTCGTTGACGAACTGAAAGGCGAGCGCAGAAACCGCAAGATCGAGCTGTTCCGGACGCAACGCCAGCGGCTCGGACTCGCTATCAGGCAGATCGATCAGCGCCAGTGGACCGAAGCGTCCGGCGAGCGCGCTGCGGAGCTGGTCGCCGGGGGTGCCGATGTCAGCGGCGCTCTTGAATTCCCGCAACACCGCCTGCAGCCGTTCCGCCGCATCCTCGGCAATTCGATCCAGCAGGAACGTTGCGGGCCCGCCGCGCAGGGCACGACCCTGCCGGGCCCGCAGCAAGGCGCGGTCGAACAGGATTGGCGCGGCATTCGGGTTCGGGGCCATTGCCGTTTGGTACGCCGATCCCACCCTGGCTGACAATCCGGCCCGGTTCGAATCCTAATAGAGTCTAAAAAGATACTTTTCAGTACACCCATTACAGGCTAGCTTTTTGCATGGCCACAGAAAAAGCCGAAACCGACCGCGTTCCGATCACCCTGGCGCTCTCGACCATCACCTATCTCGAAAAGCTGGTGAGGCAGGGCACCCACGGTACCAGTGTTCCCGGCGTCGCGAGGACCCTGATCGAGGAAGGCATTCGGCTGGCCATCAAGGACGGGCTGCTGTCGATCCGCGACAACGGCAAGACCTGAAGCTTGGGATTATCAACATGCCCGCCAAGGAACCCACCTGGACCGAGGAACGCCTCGAACTCCTGAAACGCCATTTTGCCGCCGGGCTGACTTGCCGCGAAATTGCCGGCGACATCGGTGTCAGCCGCAACGCCGTCATCGGCAAACTTTCCCGCCTCAATTTGACCCGCGAAACAAGCGGCGACGCGCCACGCCCGGCGCGCAGGGATAGGGATGGCCCGAAGGGACGCCGCCGCGGATCGATGCCACGGCTGCAATACCGGATACTCCAGGCCGTGTATGCCGAGCCGCAGCCTGCGGCCTACGATGCGCCGATTCCCAACGGACACAGCTGCTCCCTGCTCGAATTGAGCGAGGAGCGATGCCGCTGGCCGATCAGCACCCCCGGCGCCGAGGATTTCTGCTTCTGCGGCAACACGCCGGTGGAGGGCCTGCCCTATTGTCCGGGCCATACCCGGCTCGCCTACCGGCC
>NZ_JADGRI010000417.1 GCF_017881085.1 Bradyrhizobium sp. | reverse complement strand
ACCGAGGTCGCTACCCCGAATTTCAACCACGCCATCGTCTATGTTCCGCAGATCGACCAGTACCTTGATCCGACCGTGTCGCTTTTGGCCTTCGGCTCCTTGCCTTCGAACCTTGGTGGCAAGCCGGTGCTCAATATCGACAAAGGCACCTTGGCGAGCATTCCCGTGGCAAAGCCGGAGAGCTTCACAATCGCCACGGATACAGATTACACGCTTGCCGGCGACGGCACGCGACGGGCCCGTTCGATCCTTTCAGGTACCGGGTTGGGCGCGATGCTGGGGCGCGTGATGGCTCAGGGCCTCGAAAGGGTGGATCGGCCGAGCGCTGCCAAAAAGATGATTGAGTATGCCAATCTGAGCGGCAGCGGCGACTACACCTTTCCAAGCCCGCGGGAGCTCTCCGACAATTACGCCATCACAGCCACATTTCAGATCAGCAAGCCTGTCGAACGCCGCGACAGGGCGCGCATCAAAATGCTGCCCCTTACCGACCCTCGGCCCTCGCTCTCGGCGTTGACGAGCGGCGGGGCAGACGGCCAGCCTTTCTCGTGCCGCTCGTTCGAATACCGGGAGACCAGTTCGCTTACCCTTCCGGAGGGAACGAATTTCTACGAAAAGCCGGCACCGGTCAGCTATGCCGCAAGCTTCGACGGCAGGACGCCGTTCGGAACCGCGAGCGGTCGCATCGAAGTGAGCGGCGCCGACGTGCTCGATGGCCGGACTATGCGTTCCAGCGCGCTTGTCCGGCTGACCGTCGATGCCGCGGTCTGTCCCGCGGAATTCGCCGAGGCGATCAAGACCGGCCTGGAGAAGTTCACGGAATTCAAGTACGGGCCGATCGGCCTGACGCCACATCCGGCTCCCTATGTCACGGAGGTCAGCGCTAACCTTGATGAAGGTACGAATGCCTTTAGGGCAGGAAAATACCAGCTCGCGATGGCGCTGCTCAAACCCCTGGCCGAGCACGGCGGCGCGACGGCCCAATGGCATCTGGGCAGCATGTACGATGGCGGCCGTGGCGTTAAGCAGGATTTGCCCGAGGCCATCCGCTGGTACCTGATGGCGGCAGAACAGGGCGATGCCGACAGCCAATCGCGTTTAGGCTTTCTCTACGAGAGAGGGATTGGAACAGCGCGTGACGAAAAGCTCGCGGCCCGATGGTATGAAAAGGCAGCCGACCAAGGCGATGTCTACAGCCAGGCTTGCTTGGCGACCCTGTACAGAGACGGCCGTGGGCTTGCACAGGACTTTCAGCGAGCCGCCATTTGGTATGCAAAGGCGGCCGATCAAGGCTACGCTTGGGCACAGATGAATCTCGGTTTGCTCTACGCCGAAGGCAAGGGTGTGCCGCTCGACTACACCAAGGCGATTTTCTTCCTCCGCAATGCCGCCGACCGGAACGACAACTATGCTCAATACAATCTGGGCTGGGTCTATGAGAGCGGCAAGGGCGTTCCCAAGGATACGCGGCGGGCCGTTGAATGGTATAGCAAGGCGGCCGAGGGTGGTAATGCGCTGGCCCGCGCTCATCTGGGGGGCTGACTGGCGGAGCTTCATTCTGGGCGATTCTATTCCGTCACATCGGTTCGTTCGGCGGACTGTAACAGTCGGTGCAAATCGCACCACCTTGCGCTCGCGTGCCGCGTAGCAATCGCGCCGTCCTGGTCGTGTTGTATAGGAGACGCTGGTAAGAACGCCCCGGACATCATGCGAGAAAATCCAGCAAGCGGCGAATCCCCCAGAGGACATCCCGGCGCCGTGGATTCCCGTGATCTGACACTCACTCGTCCTTCCGGCGCGCGTCACATCTTGACGCCAGTCCGGCGCGGCCCTATAGGGGCGCCCATGAAGAACGCCGTGACCATTGTCATCGCCCGCCGCCGCCGCACCACCACTGCGGTATGGGCGGATATCTGCGTTTAAGATCCAGCCTTTGCCGCCGGATCCGGTCCGCGGCGTCTTCCTTCTCCTGCAGCGCGATCTGACCCGGCGGCTCACCCGAGCAGCAGGAGACCGCCATGTACACCCCTCCGATGTTCAAGCCCGACCGGGCCGCGAGTCTTGCGTTTGCGCAAGCGCGCGGATTTGGCACGGTTACGGCCTGGGACGGCCGCAAGCCGGTCGCCTCTGCGCTGCCGTTTTACCTCACCTATGCCGATGACGGCACACCGCACGCCGCCTTTCACGTCGCGCGCAACAATCCGCTGATCAAATTCGCGGACGGGAAATCGCACTGGCTGATGACCGCGTTGGGTGCGGATGCCTATGTCTCGGCCGACTGGTATGTCTCGCCCGATCAGGTTCCGACCTGGCTTTACCAGGCCGTGCATCTGACGGGCACCGTGCGGATGATGTCCGACTCCGAACTCGGCCCGCATCTAGAGGCGCTCAGCGCCAGGTTTGAGAGCTGGCTTGCGCCGAAACCTCCCTGGGCGATGGCGAAGGTGACCGCCGCACGTCTTGACGCGCTGAAGAAGGCGATCGTGGGCCTGATCATGTCGGTGGACGAGGTAGAGGGCAGTTTCAAGCTCAACCAACACAAATCCGACGCCGATTACCTGGCCGTCGCGACCGAACTGGCGCGGCAAAAGGATGCCGGCGCGCAGGCCCTCGCGGGCGAAATGCGCACGTTGCGCCCGCAACTGTTTGAAGGCCAGCCGACACAATTGGATGCTAAACCGATGCCGGAAGGAACGATGTGATGAGCGCGAAGAAGAAAATCGGCGTTCTCGGCGCGTCCGGCTACACCGGCGCCGACGCGGTGCGCCTGCTGGCGCGGCATCCCAATGCCGAAATCACCGCACTTACCGCCAACACCCATGCCGGCAAGGCGATGGACGAAGTGTTTCCGCATTTCTTCATGCTGGACCTGCCGCGGCTGACGGAATGGGAAAAGGTCGACTGGACCAGGCTTGACGCGGTGTTTTGCGGGTTGCCGCACGGCACGACGCAGGAGATCATCGCAACCGTGATGGCCGCCAACCCCGCCATCAAGATTCTCGACATGTCGGCGGATTTCCGGCTCCGCGACATGGGCACCTATGCGCAATGGTACGGCCACGCCCACCGCGCGCCCGAGCTTCAGGGCGAAGCCGTCTACGGCCTCACCGAGTTCTATCGCAAGCACATCGCGGCGGCCCGCCTGGTGGCCTGCCCGGGCTGCTATCCGACGGCGGCGCTGCTGGCGCTGGTCCCGATCGCAAGGGCAAGACTGATCGACGTCGACGACATCGTCATTGACGCCAAATCCGGCGTCACCGGCGCCGGCCGCGGCCTGAAGCAGAGCACATTGTTCAGCGAGGCCGGCGAAGGGTTGTCGCCCTATTCGGTCGGCACCCACCGGCATGCACCGGAGATCGAGCAGGAAATCGGCGTCGCGGCGGGCTTGGCCGTGACGGTCAATTTCACGCCGCATCTCATTCCGATGGCGAGAGGCGAACTCTGCACGTCCTATGTCAAGCTCAACGGCGCGAGCCCCGACGACCTGCGCGCGGCGCTGGAGCAGGCCTATCGCGACGAACCGTTCGTGCATGTCGCGAAAAAGGGCGTGCTGCCGCAGACGCAGAACGTGCGTGGCTCGAACTATGTGCAGATCGGCGTCATCGCCGACCGCATCAAGAATCGCGCGATCGTGATTTCGGTGCTCGATAATCTGGTGAAGGGCTCGGCGGGACAGGCGATCCAGAACATGAACCTCATGTTCGGCTTTCCCGAGACCGTGGGGCTCGAGCAGATCGCGTTGTTTCCGTGAGTGTGGGAAACAAAATGCGTGGATGGCCGGGACTAGCCCGGCCACGACGCAGAGTGGTTAGAGAATCTGGAAGATCGCCAGCGCCAGCACGGC
>NZ_JADGRI010000416.1 GCF_017881085.1 Bradyrhizobium sp. | reverse complement strand
CTGGTCGCCGAGATGATTGAACGGCGTATAGCGGCTCTCGTCTTCCTGATCGATCAGCACCGAATGCCGCTGCGAGAAGGTGCCGCGCTCGGAGTCCTGACCGGAGAGCCGGACGTGATGGCCTTCCTGCAACAGCGAACAGAACGCCAGCGCCTCGCCGGTCGCCCAGTCGATCCCGACGCCGGTGTCGATGGCCTTGGCGCGATTTTCCAGGAATCGCTGGATGGTGCGGTGAATCCGGAAACCATCCGGCACCTTGGTGATCTTGCGGCCGATATCCCTCAGCACCGCGACATCGACGCCGGTGACGCCGCGACGGGCGTCCTCTTCCTGGTCGGCCGACTTGAAGCCGGCCCATTTGCCGTCGAGCCAGTCCGCCTTGTTGGGCTTGTAGCCCGTGCCGGCCTCGAGTTCGGCATCGAGCCGCGCGCGCCAGTCGGCCTTGGCCTTCTCCACCTCGCCCTCAGTCATCACGCCTTCGGCGACCAGCCGCTTGGAATAGATCTCCAGCGTGCTCGGATGCGACGCGATCCGCTTGTACATCACCGGCTGGGTGAATGCCGGCTCGTCGCCTTCGTTATGGCCATGCCTGCGATAGCAGAACATGTCGATGACGACGGGCTTGTGGAACTTCTGCCGGAACTCGATCGCGACCTTGGCCGCGAACACCACGGCTTCCGGATCGTCGCCGTTGACGTGGAAGATCGGCGCGTCGATCATCTTCGCCACGTCGGACGGATAGGGCGAGGAGCGCGAATAACGCGGATAGGTGGTAAAGCCGATCTGGTTGTTGACGATGAAATGCAGCGAACCGCCGGTGCGATAGCCCTTCAGGTCGGACAGGCCGAAGCATTCGGCGACCACGCCCTGCCCCGCGAACGCGGCGTCGCCATGCATCAGCAGCGGCAGCACCGAGATGCGCATGTCCGGCGGATCGCCGTGCTGGTCCTGCTTGGCGCGCACCTTGCCGAGCACCACGGGATCGACGATCTCCAGATGCGACGGGTTGGCCGTCAGCGACAGATGGATGCGGTTGTTGTCGAACTCGCGGTCCGACGAGGCGCCGAGATGATATTTGACGTCGCCGCTTCCCTCGACCGCGTCGGGATTGGCCGAGCCGCCCTTGAATTCATGGAACAGCGCGCGGTGCGGCTTGCCCATCACCTGCGTCAGCACGTTGAGGCGGCCGCGATGCGGCATGCCGACCACGATTTCCTTCACCCCGAGATTGCCGCCGCGCTTGATGATCTGCTCGAGCGCCGGAATCAGCGATTCGGCGCCGTCCAGGCCGAACCGCTTGGTGCCGGTGAATTTGAGATCGCAGAATTTCTCGAAGCCTTCGGACTCGACCAGTTTCATCAGGATGGCGCGCCGGCCCTCGCGGGTGAAACTGATTTCCTTGTCCGGACCCTCGATGCGCTCCTGGATCCAGGCCTTCTGCGCGGCGTTGGTGATGTGCATGAACTCGACGCCGAGCGTCTGGCAGTAGGTGCGCTCGCAGATCGCGACAATTTCGCGCAAGCTTCCGTATTCCAGGCCCAGCACATGATCGAGGAAGATCTTGCGGTCGAAATCGCTCTCCACGAAGGCGTAGGAGCGCGGATCGAGTTCCTCGCGATTGCGCGCCGGCTCGATCCCGAGCGGGTCGAGCTTGGCGTGAAAGTGGCCGCGCATGCGGTAGGCCCTGATCAGCATCAAGGCGCGCACGGAATCGCGCGTCGCCTGATGGAGGTCGGCCGCGGTCAGTTCGGCGCCCTTGACCTGCGCCTTGGCGGCGATCTTGGTGCCGACGGTTTTTTCGACTTCGGCCCAGTTGCCGTCGAGCGCGGAGGTCAGTTCGTCGCGCGGCGTCAGCGGCCAGTTGTCGCGCCCCCAGGACGGCCCCTCGGCGTTCTTGCGGACGTCGGCCGGCGTGTCTTTCAGGCTCTTGAAAAACTCCTGCCAATCGGCGTCGACGGAGGCGGGGTCTTTCTCGTAACGGGCGTAGATTTCGTCGATGTAGGTGGCGTTTGTGCCCTGCAAAAAAGAGGAGAGGGCAAAGGCGGCGTTCGCGTCTTGGCGAGACATGATTGACGTCCTGGCGATTTCGAATGGCGCATGGAAAACGGCGCAACAGCCGATCCGGACACCGGATCAGCATGATAGGAGGCCTTTTACCCTATTTAGGCTGAATGTTCGCCCCGAAAAGAACGAAAGAATGAATTAGCCCTTCAATTTTTCGACAAGGGTATGGCCGAGCCGCGCGGGCGACGGCGAGACCGTGATTCCGGCCGATTCCATCGCCGCGGTCTTGGAACCGGCGTCGCCCTTGCCGCCGGAAATGATCGCGCCGGCGTGTCCCATGCGGCGGCCGGGCGGTGCGGTAACGCCCGCGATAAAGCCGACCATCGGCTTCTTGCGGCCGCGCTTGGCCTCGTCCTTGAGGAACTGGGCGGCGTCTTCCTCGGCCGAACCGCCGATTTCGCCGATCATGACGATCGAGGTGGTCTTGGGGTCGGCCAGGAACATCTCCAGCACGTCGATGAATTCGGTGCCCTTGACCGGATCGCCGCCGATGCCGACCGCGGTGGTCTGGCCGAGGCCCTCCTGTGAGGTCTGGAACACCGCCTCATAGGTCAGCGTGCCCGACCGCGAGACGATGCCGACATTGCCGGGCTTGAAGATGTTCGCCGGCATGATGCCGATCTTGCATTCGCCCGCCGTCATCACGCCCGGGCAATTCGGCCCGATCAGCCGCGATTTCGATCCGGATAGCGATCGCTTCACCCTGACCATGTCGAGCACCGGAATGCCCTCGGTGATGCAGACGATCAGCGGGATTTCAGCATCGATGGCTTCGCAGATCGCATCCGCCGCCCCCGGCGGCGGCACGTAGATCACGGAGGCGTCGGCGCCGGTGTTCTCCCGCGCCTCGCCGACGGTGTCGAACACCGGCAGGCCGAGATGGGTCGAGCCGCCTTTGCCGGGCGAAGTGCCGCCGACCATCTTGGTGCCATAGGCGATCGCGGCTTCCGAATGGAAGGTGCCGTTCTTGCCGGTAAAGCCCTGGCAGATGACTTTTGTATTCTTGCCGATCAGGATGGACATGGTTGGGACTGCTTTCGCGAGACGGTAGGTCGGGGGGTCAGTGGATCCGCCGGTAAACGCCGGTGAGCACGTCGGCCCACCCTTCCGCGTCAGGCGAAAACTGGATTTTCATGGTGTAGCTGTTGTCGTCGAGAACTTCGTAGACATGGCGCGCATTGCCGCGCAGCGAGCCGCGCACAAGCGTCAGGGTCTTGCCGGTCCAGCCGCCGGAGGCCGGCGACGGCGGGTAGTAGCCGAGCGAATCATGCCAGAACAGCTTGTAGAGCCGGTCCTCGCGGTCATAGGTGAAGACGGCGTGGGTGGCGAAGCTTTCCTTGCCGTCGCGGGTCTGGCGGGTGTCCTGGATCAGATAAAAACCGTTGAGATCGATGCGGGCCACCACATGCGAACTGGCGGGCCCGCCCTGGTTCCAGCGCGAGGGATACACCATCTCGTCACCGCTCCACTCGCCGGCGAACGCCGCGAGCTTGCGGTGCTCCGGAAGCGGCGCCGGTGCGGCGAGATGGTCCTCGGGCATGGCCTAGCCTCCCTTGACGGCCTTGACGATTTTCTGCGCGGCGTCGTCGAGATTGTCGGCCGGCAGCACGTTGAGGCCGCTTTCGCGGATGATCTTCTTGCCGGCCTCGACATTGGTGCCCTCGAGCCGCACCACCAGCGGCACTTTCAGGCCGACTTCCTTCACCGCGGCGACCACGCCCTCGGCGATGATGTCGCATTTCATGATGCCGCCGAAGATGTTGATCAGGATGCCCTTCACATTGGGA
>NZ_JADGRI010000415.1 GCF_017881085.1 Bradyrhizobium sp. | reverse complement strand
GGTGCCGTTCACCTGGGTCGAGGAAGTCGGCGAGCTGTCGCTGGCTTGGCTGACGCTGATCGGTGCGGCGATCGGCATCCAGTCACGCTCGCATTTCACACTTGCCGTGTTCGTGCATCGCCTGCCTGAGACCGCGCAGCTCTGGATCCACCGGTTCAATCACGCGCTGATCGCTTGTGTCGGCGTGCTGGCGGCCTGGTACGGTTTCAAGCTCTGCCTGCTCAACCGCACGCTGACCACGCCGGGCCTGCAGATCAATCTCGCCTGGCTCTACGCCTCCGCCGTGGTCGGCGGCATCCTGATCGCCGTCTATGGGCTCGCGATGATGATCTCGCCGCTGCCGCAAGGCGAGCCCCAGCACTGATCGGGACAATCCATGCTGCTTGCGACTGTCGCTATCGTTTTCGCCGTGCTGGTGCTGCTGTCGATGCCGATCGTGTTCGCGCTCGGCGTCGCCGGCATCGCGGGACTCCTGATCGGCGGCTACCCGCTGCAACAGCTTTCCTCGGCGCTGGTGTCGGGATCGCAGAGCTGGGTGCTGCTGGCGATCCCCGCCTTCGTGTTCGCCGGCAATCTGATGGAGCGCTGCGGCATGAGCCACGCGCTGGTGGAGCTGGCGCGCGCGCTGATCGGCTGGGTCAAGGGCGGGCTCGGCATGTCCGTGATCGTGGTCGCGTATTTCTTCTCCGACATCTGCGGATCGAAAATGGCGGAGGTCTCCGCCCTCGGCTCCGCGCTGATGCCGCCGCTGACAAGAGCCGGCTATGACCGGCGCGATTCGGCCTCGCTGATCGCCGCCGGCACCGCGATGGGCATGCTGGTGCCGCCGGCGATCTTCATGATCGTGATCGCGCAGGTCACCAACACCTCGGCGGTGGCGCTGTTCGTCGCCGGCTTCGTGCCGGCCGTCGTCATCATGCTGTGCCTGATGGCGGTAGTTTACGTCCGCGCCCGGCAGAACGACTGGCCGGTCGATGCCCGGCCAAGCCTGAAGCGCCTCGGCCACGCGGCGCTGCACGCCGCGGTGCCGATGGTGGTGCCGTTCGTGATCCTCGCCGGCTTCATTCTCGGCATCATCACCGCGACCGAGGCCGGCGCCGTTGTCGCGGGCTATGCCTTCCTCGCCGCAAAACTCTATTACCGCAACGTCTCTTGGCGCGAGATGGGCAAGATCGCCTATGACAGCGCGATCCTCACCGCGGCGGTGGTGTTCCTGCTCGCGATCGCCTCGGTCTATCAATATCTGATGGGCGTCAGCGGGGTGCCCCAATTGCTCGGTCAGGTGCTGGGGCCGCTGAAGACGCACCCGTGGCTGTTCCTGATCGGAACCGCGGCCATGAGCTGCCTGTTCGGCATGGTGCTGGAAGGCCTGCCCGCCGCGGTGGTGCTGATCCCCGTGGTGTTTCCGATCTCCGAAGCGATGGGCATCGATCCGATCCACTTCAACATCGTGCAGACCGCCGCCGTCGGCATCGGATTGTTCATGCCGCCGATGGGGGTCGGGCTGTTGATGGCGCTGCGTTTTGCGAACATCAGCGTGGGCCAGCACTTCCGCACCTACGTGCCGTACATGCTGGCCCTGTTCGCCGGACTGTTGCTGATCATCTGCATCCCCGCGATCAGCCTGACGCTGCCGAGGCTCGCGGGTTTGATCCGGTAACCGGCATAGACGACGGTGTTATCTTTCCGCCGCCGCTCAGACGATGCCGCGCGCGCGCAGATCCGCGATATCATCCGCGCCGTAGCCGAGCGAGTTCAGCACCTCGTCGGTATGGGCGCCGAGTTCGGGCGCCATCGAATCGAGCCTGCCGCCGCCATGGGCGAGCCGGAAGCCGCTGCCGGCGAAGCGCAGGCGGCCATAAGGCGTATCGATCTCCTGAATGGCGCCGCGCGCCGCTATCTGCGGGTGATCGATCACCTCCTCGATCTTCCAGATGCTGGCGCAGGGCGCGCCTGCCGTCTCGAGAATATTCTCCCATTCGCGCGGATCCTTTTTCGCCAGCGCTTCCTCGATGATGGCCCGGAGCGCCGGCTCGTTTTCCTGCCGCGCGAACCAGTTGGAAAAGCGCGGGTCTTCCAGCGCGTCGGCGCGGCCGAGTGCCGCCATCAGCGACTGGTACTGCTTCTCGCTGTTCACGGCGAGCAACAGATAGCCTTCGCCCGCTTTGAACAAATTCGCAGTCGGCCGCCGGCTGACGGCCTGATTGCCGGATAGTTGCTGACGATGGCCGGCGACGGTGTAATCGGCTATCTGCCCCGACAGAAACGCCAGCGTCGCCTCGAGCATGGAGACGTCAACCAGCTGCCCCTTGCCGGTTTGGGTGCGCTGGAACAACGCACTCGATACGCCGAAGGCTGCGGTGGCACCGGACAGCACGTCGCAGACCGCGAAGCCGGCGCGCGTCGGCCCGGTTTCCTCGTGACCCGTGATCGCCATGATGCCCGACATCGCCTGGATCTTGCCGTCGTAGCCCGCGCCGGATCGTTCCGGGCCGGTCTGGCCGAAGCCCGAGATGGCGCAATAGATCAGCCTCGGGTTGATGGCCGAGAGCGCGGCGTAGCCGATGCCGAGCCTGTCCATCACGCCGGGACGAAAATTTTCCATCACCACATCAACGCTTGCGGCGAGCTGCTTGACGATGGCGATCGCTTCCGGCTTCGAGAGGTCGAGCGTCAGGCTGCGCTTGTTGCCGTTGATCGCCTGCCAGCCCGGGGCAAGGCCGCGATCGGCCCATTCGCGGCTCAACGGGGTGCGGCGCATATCCTCACCTTCGCGCCGCTCCAGCTTGATGACGTCGGCGCCGAGCAGCGCGAGCTGGTAACTCGCGTAGGGGCCAGCCAGAACCTGCGTGAAGTCGAGAATCTTCACGCCTTCGAACGGTCGGGTCACTTGGACGTCCTCCTGTTTCTTCCCTCTCCCCTTGTGGGAGAGGGTGGCACCTCACGAGGTGAGGTGACGGGTGAGGGGTTTGTCTCAGCGGATAGAGACCCCTCATCCGGCGCGGACTTTGTCCGCGCCACCTTCTCCCGCAAGGGGAGAAGGGAAGCAGACGAGATCATGCCGCCCGGTTGCCGCGCGCGATTTCTTTCTGTTTGTCGAACTCGGCCCGGCGCCGCGCCAGTTCTTCCGGACTCATCTGGGCGATGTTGTTGTAGTCGAGCTTCCAGGAGGCATCCTCGCTCCAGCGCAGCGGCGACTGCATCGTGGTGCGCGCGCCGGAGGCGGACTCCAGCAGGCGCAGCGCCAGCTCCAGCGTCAGCGCCTGCGACTCGACGTCGTGCGGCTTGCCCGCCGAATTACCCAACGGGAAGTCGGAGAACAGGAAGCGCGGCACGGCCGCGTGCTCGACGATGTCCTTGGCGCAGCCCATCACCACGGTTGAGATGCCGTTGGCCTCGAGGTGGCGGGCGACCAAAGCGGAAGTCTGGTGGCAAACCGGGCAGTTCGGCACCAGCACGGCGACATCGACCTTGTCAGCGAGGCAGCGGGCAAGAATGTCAGGGGCATCGACGTCGATGGTGACGCGGTGGCTGCGATTGGTCGGGGCGCCGAAGAAGCGCGGCGCCACCTCGCCGATCCGCCCCGAGGCTGCAGCCTTCAGCAGCTGGGGCAGCGGAAACCAGGTGCCGCTGTCGGTCGCTGTGGTGTGCTTGCGGTCGTAGCCGATATGCGAGATGCGCAGATCGTGCTGTTTCGAGGTGTCGCCGTCATAGACCGTGTAGAACTTCGCGCCGCCATTATACGCCGCGCCCGGGCCCTGGTCGCCCTTCGCCGGGTCGTAAGGGGCCGCGGTGGTGACGATGGTCACGCGCGATTGCGCCATCGGCTTTTTCAGCGGCTGGAACGGCGCATCGACATA